>NZ_CP026121.1:1027500-1370000 GCF_003330845.1 Streptomyces sp. Go-475
TGGCCGCCGAGTGGGGCCACGGCCGCCGCACCGGCAAGCTCTCCAACCTGCACCTCGGCGCCCGCACCGCCGACGGCGGCCTCGCCATGCTCGGCAAGACCTTCAAGGGCATGACCGACGCGATGCTCACCTGGCAGACCGAACGGCTCCGGCGGCTCGCCGTCGAGGACAACGGGTACGTCGTGACCGTCCGCCCGGAACTCGTCGTCGAGATCGCCTACGACGGGCTGCAGCGCTCCACCCGCTACCCGGCCGGCGTCACCCTGCGCTTCGCCCGCGTGGTCCGCTACCGCGAGGACAAGCGTCCCGAGGACGCCGACACGGTCGAGACGCTGCTGGCCGCGCACCCGGAGGTGAGCCCGTGAAGCGCAGTGCCGGCCTGCTGCTCTTCCACCACACCGACGACGGCCTCGAAGTGCTGCTCGGCCACATGGGCGGCCCGTTCTTCGCCCGCCGCGACGCCGGGGCGTGGACCCTCCCCAAGGGCGAGTACGAGCCCGAGGAGTCCGCCTGGGCGGCCGCCCGCCGCGAGTTCGAGGAGGAACTGGGGCTGCCCCCGCCGGACGGGGAGGCCATCGCCCTGGGCGAGGTCCGGCAGACGGGCGGCAAGATCGTCACGGCCTGGGCGGTCGAGGCGGACCTCGACCCGGCGACGATCGCGCCCGGCACCTTCCGGATGGAGTGGCCGCCGCGCTCCGGGCGGCTCCAGGAGTTCCCCGAGCTGGACCGGGTGGCGTGGTTCGGCCTCGACCGGGCCCGCGCGGTGATCGTCAAGGCGCAGGCGGCGTTTCTCGACCGCCTGGCGGAGCACTCGGCCTGAGGAGACGCTCCCGCGTTGCGGTCCGCTCCGCCGCGCGGGAAGGTCGAGACACAGCCCGCTCCGAGGGAGGTCAGCCATGCCCATCGCAACGGTGAACCCGGCGAACGGCGAGACGCTCAAGACGTACGAGGCCATGGGCGAGGAGGAGATCGAGCGCCGGCTCCAGCTCGCGGAGGCCACGTTCCGCACGTACCGGACGACGACCTTCGGCGAGCGGGCCCGGCTGCTGCACCGGGCCGCCGACCTCCTGGACGAGGACCAGCAGGACATCGCGCGCGTGCTGACCACCGAGATGGGCAAGCCGATCCAGCAGGCCCGGGCCGAGGCGGCGAAGTGCGCCAAGGCGATGCGCTGGTACGCCGACCACGCCGAGGAACTGCTCGCCGACGAGGAGCCCGCCGACGCCGACGTGAAGGACTCCGGCGCCTCGCGGGTGCGGGTGCGCTACCGGCCGATGGGGCCGGTGCTGGCGGTCATGCCGTGGAACTTCCCGCTGTGGCAGGTGGTCCGCTTCGCCGCGCCCGCGCTGATGGCGGGGAACGTGGGCCTGCTCAAGCACGCCTCGAACGTCCCGCAGACCGCCCTCTACCTGGAGGATCTCTTCCACCGGGCGGGCTTCACGGAGGGCTGCTTCCAGACCCTGCTGATCGGCTCCGCCGCGGTCGACGACATCCTGCGCGACGAGCGCGTCAAGGCCGCCACGCTCACCGGCAGCGAGCCCGCGGGCCGCGCGGTCGCCTCCACCGCCGGGGAGATGATCAAAAAGACGGTGCTGGAGCTGGGCGGCAGCGACCCCTTCGTCGTCATGCCCTCGGCCGACCTGGACCGGGCCGCGAAGGTCGCGGTGACCGCGCGGGTGCAGAACACCGGGCAGTCCTGCATCGCAGCGAAGCGGTTCATCGTGCACGCGGACGTCTACGACGCCTTCGCCGAGCGCTTCGCCGAGGGCATGAAGGCGCTGAAGGTCGGCGACCCCCTGGCCGAGGACACCGAGGTCGGGCCGCTCTCCAGCGAGCAGGGGCTGCGCGACCTGGAGGAGCTGGTCGACGACGCGGTGCGCGGCGGAGCGCAGGTGCTGTGCGGTGGCGAACGGCCGGAGGGGCCCGGCTGGTACTACGCGCCGACGGTCCTGGCCGGCATCACCCGGGAGATGCGGATCCACCGGGAGGAGGCGTTCGGGCCCGTCGCCACGCTGTACCGGGCGGCCGACCTGGACGAGGCCGTGCTGATCGCGAACGACTCGCCCTTCGGACTGAGTTCGAACGTGTGGACGCGGGACGAGGACGAGGTGGACCGGTTCGTCCGGGATCTGGAGGCGGGAGGCGTGTTCTTCAACGGGATGACGGCCTCGCATCCGGCGTTCCCGTTCGGCGGGGTGAAGCGGTCCGGGTACGGACGTGAGCTGTCCGGGCACGGAATCCGCGAGTTCTGCAACATCACCACTGTTTGGCACGGTGCGTGAGTGTTGCGAGGCTACGATCCCGTCTGTGAACCGCGAAGTGACTCTGCCTCTGATCGTCGACGACCGCGGGACCTTGCAGGTGGCTGCGGCGGATGTCAGCAAGCTGTTGCGGACCGTGGGGGGTCGGTGGGTGCGGCTGGTGGAGGGCGGGGAGTCGGGGCTCGACGAGGACACGGTGGCCGAGTTGGCCATCGAGCTGGCGAAGCTGGCCGATCGGATTGATGTGGCTTGTATCGCGCATAGCAGTGGGGGTGCGACGTAGCGGTGCGTCTGCGGGTGCGTTGTGGTTGATCGCGCAGTTCCCCGCGCCCCTAAGTAAGCTGCCCCAGCGTCGACCAGAAGCTCGCCTCGTAGTTCTGAAGTAGGCGGCCGTATGCGTGTGCTCGTTTCCCGTCGAGGCGCCTGGCGTCCAGAGCCGTCTGCACCGCCACTGTCGCCATCTCGTCCAGCTCCGGGGACGGCTCCGCGAAGAAGTCGAAGAACCCGCAGGCCTCGTCCGTGAAGCCGTAGTGCTCGCGCAGGGCCGTGGCGATCGTCGCGCAATAGCCGCCCCATGCCGAGAAGTTGGCCGTCAGGGCCAGGACCACGTCCGCCGGTGCGGCGTTGAGGGCCAGCCAGGCCACGTACGCCGGGTAGGCCTGGCAGCCGGGCAGCGGTTCGTAGGACGCCTCCTGCGCGCCGCACGCCTGTACGAATGCGGCCAGTCGTTCGCCCGCCAGGGCCTCGCCCTCCGCGAGGGTGGTGAAGAAGGCCGCGGCCTCCGGGTCGGTCGCCTGGGCGCGGGCTGCCAGGTGCTCGAACGCGCGCCGGTCCGCGGGGATCACCCAGGTCTGTTCGAGGGCCAGCGCGGCGAGGGTGGCGCGGGGCGCCGTGCCGGCGGCGATCTTGGGGACCAAGGGGTTGGCGTGCGGGTCCGGGGCGAGGGCCGCCGTGGTCGTCCTCAGCAGGTTCCGGGCCGTGTGCGTCATCGCGTCCTCCGTGGTCGGGGTCCCGGTACGAGCCTGGCACGGCGTCCCCGAGACGGAGTAGTCCGGCGCGAGATCGGCGTCCCACCGGGTGATCGTGGGTGGACCACCCCTTGAGGTGAACCACCTTCTGACCGGGGGGCGAAGGGCCTTCCGGGAGGCGAAAGCAGGCACGGTTCATGGCGACTTTGTGCAGACCCTCGGTGTCCGTTCCAGAGCACGTGATCACGATGGAGGAGACGCTGGAGCTGGCGCGTGAGCGCCACGCCGACCACCCCCAACTGCCGCTGGCCCTCCGGCTCATCGAGAACACCGGTGTGCGCACGCGGCGCATCGTGCAGCCCATCGCGGAAACCCTGAAGCACCCCGGGTTCGAGGAGCGCAACAAGCTCTACGAGGCCGAGGCCAAGGCGCGGGTGCCCGCCGTCATCCAGCGGGCGCTGGACGACGCGGAGCTGCTCACCACCGACGTGGACCTGATCATCTACGTGTCGTGCACGGGCTTCATGATGCCCTCGCTCACGGCCTGGCTGATCAACGAGATGGGCTTCGACCCGACCACCCGGCAGCTGCCGATAGCCCAGCTGGGCTGCGCGGCCGGCGGCGCGGCGATCAACCGGGCCCACGACTTCTGCACGGCCTATCCCGAGGCCAACGCGCTGATCGTGGCCTGCGAGTTCTGCTCGCTGTGCTACCAGCCCACCGACATCGGTGTCGGCTCGCTGCTGTCCAACGGCCTGTTCGGCGACGGCATCGCCGCCGCCGCGGTCCGCGGCCGGGGCGGCGAGGGCGTCAGCCTGGAGCGCAACGGCTCGTACCTGATCCCCAAGACCGAGGAGTGGATCATGTACGACGTGAAGGCCACCGGCTTCCACTTCCTGCTGGACAAGCGGGTCCCGGCCACCATGGAGCCGCTCGCCCCGGCGCTGAAGGACCTGGCCGGTGACCACGGCTGGGACGCGTCCGACCTGGACTTCTACATAGTTCACGCGGGTGGGCCCCGCATCCTCGACGACCTCAGCACCTTCCTGCACGTCGACCCGCACGCCTTCCGCTTCAGCCGGGCCACGCTCACCGAGTACGGCAACATCGCCAGCGCCGTCGTCCTGGACGCGCTGCGCCGGCTGTTCGACGAGGGCGGCCCCGAGCACGGGGCGCGCGGGCTGCTCGCCGGGTTCGGACCCGGTATCACCGCCGAGATGGCCCTGGGCCGCTGGCACCGCGCGGACGGGACGAAGTGAGATGAGCGAAGAGACGATCACCGACACCCTGCCCCCGGTCCGGGACTGGCCGGCGCTCGACCTGTCCGGCGCGGACTTCGACCCGGTCCTGCGCGAGCTGATGGACGAGGGCCCGGTCACCCGCATCAAGCTGCCCAACGGCGAGGGCTGGGCCTGGCTGGTCACCCGCTACGACGACGTGCGCATGGTGACCAACGACCCGCGCTTCAGCCGCGAGGCCGTGATGGACCGGCAGGTCACCCGGCTGGCCCCGCACTTCATCCCGGCCCGCGGCGCGGTCGGGTTCCTGGACCCGCCGGACCACACCCGGCTGCGCCGCAGCGTCGCCGCCGCGTTCACGGCGCGCGGCGTGGAGCGGGTGCGCGAGCGGTCCCGCCGCATGCTGGCGGAGTTGGTCGACGAGATGCTCCAGGACGGCCCGCCCGCCGATCTGACCGAGGCCGTGCTCGGCCCGTTCCCCATCGCGGTGATCTGCGAGCTGATGGGCGTCCCGGCCGCCGACCGGCAGGCCATGCACCACTGGACCCAGCTGATCCTGTCCTCCGCGCACGGCGCCGAGGTCAGCGAGAAGGCCAAGAAGGAGATGGGCGCCTACTTCGCCGACCTGATCGGCCTGCGCGAGGGCAGCACCGGCGAGGACGTCACGTCCCTGCTCGGTGCCGCCGTGGGCCGGAGCGAGGTCACCCTGGAGGAGGCGGTGGGCCTCGCGGTCCTCCTCCAGATCGGCGGTGAGGCGGTCACCAACAACAGCGGCCAGATGTTCTACGTGCTGCTGACCCGCCCCGGCCTCGCCGAGCGGCTGCGCGCCGACCCGGAGATCCGCCCCCGGGCCATCGACGAACTCCTGCGCTGGATCCCCCACCGCAACGCGGTCGGCCTGTCCCGGATCGCCCTGGAGGACGTGGAGATCCAGGGTGTGCGGATCCGCGAGGGCGACGCGATCTACGTGTCGTACCTGGCGGCCAACCGCGACCCGGACGTCTTCCCCGACCCGGAGACCATCGACTTCTCCCGCAGCCCGAACCCGCACGTCTCGTTCGGCTTCGGCCCGCACTACTGCCCGGGCGGCATGCTGGCCCGGCTGGAGTCGGAACTGCTGGTCGACGCGCTCCTCGACGGCGTGCCCGGGCTGCGGCTCGCCGTGCCGGCCGAGGACGTGCCCTTCAAGAAGGGCGCGCTGATCCGCGGGCCCGAGGCCCTGCCCGTGACGTGGTGAGCCGGCGATGACGGCGACGGAAGGCCTGCTCGTCCCACCGGGTCACGGCCGGGTCGTGCGGGCCCCCGCCCAGCACGTGACCTTCAAGGTGACCGGCACGCACTCGCGCATGGCCTCCACCTTCGAGGTGGTCGTGCCGCCGGGCTTCGACGTCGGCGCCCATGTGCACACGCGCAGCGAGGAGTTGTTCTACGTGCTCGAAGGCGAGCTGGACGTCCTCGCCTTCGAGCCGCGGGTCCGCACCCCCGACAACTGGCAGGGGTGGGAGTCCGCTTCGGGCAACCGGGTGGTGCGGGCGACGCCGGGAACGGTGATCGTCGTACCCCCCGGGTGCCCGCACGCGTTCGCCAACCCGACGGACACCCCGGCCAAGATGTTCTTCCAGGCGTCCCCGCCGCCGGATCACGAGCGGTACTTCGAGGAACTGCTGGAGATCCTGGCGAGCGGGGGCCCGCCGGACCACGCGGCGATCCAGGAACTGCGGGCCCGCTACGACATCGAACAGCTGACGCCCCTCAAGCACCGGTGAGAACCGGCAGGCGCCGCCGAGCGGCCGACGTCAGGCGAGCTGCCACTCGCCGGTCTGCTCGGCGAAGCCGGAGTCCATCGCGAACTGGACCGTGGCCACCTTCGAGGTCTTCGGCACCTCGAACACGATCCACCCCAGCGCCTTGGCGCCGGGCTTGAGCCGGACGGCGGACGACATGGACGGCCCGGCGGTGACCTCGGCGAAGGTGGTCTGTGACTTGGCGTGGTCGACGACCTTGACGACGGTGACGTCGAGCTTGCTGCCGTTCTCCATGCCCTTCAGGGCGAGGGTGTCGCCGGTCTTGGCGACCTCGGGTGCGGCCTCCTTCTTGGCCTTCTGGCCGCTGTCGGCCTTGGCGGAGGCCTTCGCCTTGGGCTTGTCGACGACGGAGTCGCCGGAGCCGCCGGAGCCGCCGCAGGCGGTGACGGTGAGTGCGCCGATGACGGCCGCCGCTGCATCAGGAGCCGGAGGCAACCCGGGAGCCCGTCCTGGCGTCCGCCCTGTGAGGGCACAGGAAAAGGCCCCCTCCGGATGCCGGAAGGGGCCGCCCGATCGCCGCGTCAGCGGATCGGCTTGCCGGACAGCGTCCGGGCGATCACCAGCCGCTGGATCTCGCTGGTGCCCTCGAAGATGGTGTAGATCGCCGCGTCGCGGTGCATCCGCTCCACCGGGTACTCCCGCGTGTAGCCGTTGCCGCCCAGGATCTGGATCGCCTGGGCCGTGACCTTCTTCGCCGTCTCGCTGGCGAAGAGCTTGGACATCGAGCCCTCGGCCGCGGTGAACGGCTTGCCGTTGATCGCCATCCAGGAAGCGCGCCAGACGAGGAGCCGGGCCGCGTCGATGGAGGTGCGCATGTCCGCGAGCTGGAAGGCGACGCCCTGGTTGTCGATGATCGGCCGGCCGAACTGCTCACGCGTCACGGCGTAGTCGAGGGCGACCTCGTAGGCGGCGCGGGCGGTGCCGACCGCCATGGCGCCGACGGCCGGGCGCGAGGCCTCGAACGTGGCCATGGCCGCGTTCTTCACGCGCTCCCCGCCCTGCTTGGCCTTCTCGCGGGCCCGGGCCAGCCGCTCGTCGAGCTTCTCCTTGCCGCCGAGCAGGCAGGAGCCGGGGACGCGCACGTTGTCGAGGATGACCTCGGCGGTGTGCGAGGCGCGGATGCCGTGCTTCTTGAACTTCTGCCCCTGCGACAGGCCCTCGGTGCCCGGCGGGATGATGAAGGACGCGTGGCCCTTGGAGCCGAGCTCGGGGTCGACGACCGCGACGACGACGTGGACGTTGGCTATGCCGCCGTTGGTCGCCCAGGTCTTGGTGCCGTTGAGGACCCACTCGTCCTTGGCCTCGTCGTACACGGCCCGGGTGCGCATGGAGGCCACGTCGGAGCCGGCGTCGGGCTCGGAGGAGCAGAAGGCGGCGACCTTGACGTCGTTGGCGTCGCCGTACATCTGCGGGATCCAGGTGCCGATCTGCTCCTCGGTGCCGTTGGCGAGGACGCCGACGGCGGCGAGGCCGGTGCCGACGATGGACAGGGCGATGCCCGCGTCGCCCCAGAACAGCTCCTCCATCGCCATGGGGATGCCGAGGCCGGTGGGGTCGAAGTACTGCTGGGCGTAGAAGTCCAGGGAGTAGATGCCGACCTTGGCGGCCTCCTGGATGACCGGCCAGGGAGTCTCCTCACGCTCGTCCCATTCGGCGGCCGCGGGGCGGATCACATCGGCGGCGAAGCCGTGGAGCCAGTCGCGGACCTCCTTCTGTTCGTCGTTGAGCTCCATGGTGAACTCGGCCATGTCGGTCCCCTCCAGCGGCACACGTGCATGTTACTTGCGGTAACACCAGTCTGTTACCGGTGGGTAGTCCGCGTCAACTCCTACCGACCGGTCGGCACCCTTTCGGTGTCCGGGCCATGCTTCAGTGTTAGTTTGCGCAGGCGTCATCGATACAGCACGGGTGGGGAGAGCACATGGACACCACGCAGCGGACCGACCAGCAACGGTCCGCCGACCGCCGACGGCGTGAGCTGCTGGAGGCCGCCGACCGGGTGGTGCTGCGCGACGGCCCGCAGGCCTCGATGAACGCGATCGCGGCGGAGGCCGGCATCACCAAGCCGATTCTCTACCGGCACTTCGGCGACAAGGGCGGGCTTTACGCGGCCCTTGCCAAGCGGCACACGGACGCGTTGCTGGACTCGCTGCGGGCGGCGCTGGACGCGCCGGCGGACCGGCGCGAGCGCGTCGAGGCGACGCTCGACACGTACCTCGCGGCGATCGAGGCGCGGCCCCAGGTGTACCGGTTCCTGATGCACCCGGCGGAGGGTGGCCAGCCGGGGGATCAGGGGTTCGACGTGGGCAAGCACAGTGCGCCGTTGCTGCGGCGGATGGGCGAGGAGCTGGCCCAGGTCATCGAGGAGCGGCTGGATCTCGGGCCGGGTGGGCAGCAGCTGGCGCGGGTGTGGGGGCATGGGATCGTCGGGATGATGCATGCGGCCGGGGACTGGTGGCTCGGGGAACGGCCCTGTTCTCGTGCGGAGTTGGTGCGGAGTCTGGCTGATCTGTTGTGGGGGCGGCTCGCGGCTGCGGGGGACCGCGTGGGGGGTCCGGGGTTCTGACCGTCATGTGTCGTGTGCGGGCCGGTGGGGGCTGGGCGCGCAGTTCCCCGCGCCCCTGAACTAGTCGGCTCGGCGCCAAGAGGACCTGGCCACTTGCCGCATCAGCTTGCGGTGGCGCCAGCCCGTCAGGTGGTCCGCGTAGATGCGGCCCTCCACGTGGTCGCACTCGTGTTGCAGGCAGCGGGCGAAGAAGCCCGTGCCGTGGATCGTGACCGGGTCGCCGGTCATGGTGAAGCCCTCGACCACCGCGTGGTCGTAGCGTTCCGTGCCCGCCTCCAGGCCCGGCAGGGACAGGCAGCCCTCCGGGCCCCGGACCACCACCCCGTCCGCCTCGACGAGGCGGGGGTTGACCACGTGGCCGAGGTGGCGGACGTCCTCGTCGTCGGGGCAGTCGAAGACGAAGACCCGCAGCGGCTCGCCGATCTGGTTGGCGGCCAGGCCGACGCCCTGGGCGGCGTACATGGTCGCGAACAAGTCGTCGACGAGCCGGGCCAGTTCGGGGCCGAAGTCGGTGACCTCCGCGCAGGGCGTGTGCAGGAGCGGGTCGCCGTGCAGCGTGAGGGGTCTCACGCGGCCGTGGGCGCCGGGGATGGAGCTGTGTCGCATGGCGGCAAGAGTAAGGTCCCTGTCGATCCGCGCCTCCCGCACGAGTTCCCCACAGTGCCGCGGTTCGGGAGTGCGAAGGGATCTCGATAGGCTGAGGTCCACACCACGTGGCCGTCAGGCTTCAAGGCGCGGCGCGTACGCAAGGAGGATCGAGAACTGATGGCAGGCAACTCGGACCCGCTCTCGCCGCGGGCCAAGCTGGCCGTGACCGCGGGCAAGGCGGTCGCAGCGGCATCCCGCGCCGCTGGACGCGGCAGCGGTTCGGTGATCGGCGGCCGGGTGGCACTCAAGCTCGACCCCGACCTCCTCGCCCGGCTCGCCCAGAACCTGGACGTGATCCTGGTCTCCGCGACCAACGGCAAGACCACGACCACCCGGCTCATCGCCGAGGCCCTGCGCGCGGCGGGCCCGGTCGTCTCCAACGCGCTCGGCGCCAACATGCCGGCCGGCATCACCTCGGCGCTCGCCGGCGGCTCGGACGCCCGGTACGGCGTCATCGAGGTCGACGAGAAGTACCTCGCCGGTGTCGCCCGGGACACCGCCCCCAAGTGCATCGCGCTGCTCAACCTCTCCCGCGACCAGCTCGACCGCGCCGCCGAGACCCGCATGCTCGCCGAGAACTGGCGGGAGGGACTCGCGGGTTCCAAGGCCGTGGTCGTGGCCAACTGCGACGACCCGCTGGTGGTGTGGGCGGCGTCGTCCTCCCCCAACGTGATCTGGGTCGCCGCCGGGCAGATGTGGAAGGACGACGCCTGGTCCTGCCCGTCCTGCGGCGGCGTCATGCAGCGTCCGGGCGAC
Organism: Streptomyces sp. Go-475; assembly: GCF_003330845.1. GTDB lineage: Bacteria > Actinomycetota > Actinomycetes > Streptomycetales > Streptomycetaceae > Streptomyces. The sequence goes on from NZ_CP026121.1 coordinate 1,037,743, forward strand.
GACTGGTACTGCGGCGAGTGCGGCTTCCGCCGCCCGACGCCGAGCTGGGCCCTGTCCGGCGACCACGTCCTCGACCCGCACGGCTCGGCCTGGCCGATCCACCTCCAGCTGCCCGGCCGCGCCAACAAGGCCAACGCCGCCTCCTCGGCCGCCGTCGCCGCCGTGTTCGGGGTGCCGCCGCAGGTCGCGCTGGAGCGCATGTACCAGGTGCAGGCGGTGGCCGGGCGGTACGACGTCGTCCAGTTCCAGGGCCGCGACCTCAGACTGCTGCTGGCGAAGAACCCGGCCGGCTGGCTGGAGACGTTCTCCCTGATCGACCCGCCGCCCGCCCCGGTCATCCTCTCCGTGAACGCGCGCTCCGCCGACGGCACCGACACCTCCTGGCTGTGGGACGTCGACTACACGCGTCTGACGGGCCACCCGATCTGCGTCGTCGGCGACCGGCGGCTGGACCTCGCGGTGCGGCTGGAGGTGGCCGACCAGCACTTCCAGGTCTACGAGAACCTCGACCAGGCCGTGGCCGCGTGCCCGCCCGGCCGCATCGAGGTCATCGCCAACTACACGGCGTTCCAGGACCTGCGCCGCCGCGTCGGCAACTGAGCACGAGACGTCAGGGGACTTTTGTGAGCGACAACCAACTGCGCATCGTCTGGATCTATCCCGACCTGCTCAGCACCTACGGCGACCAGGGCAACGCCCTCGTCGTGGAGCGCCGGGCCCGGCAGCGCGGCCTGGACGTGGCCCGGCTGGACGTGCGCAGCGACCAGCCGATCCCGACGTCCGGCGACATCTACCTGATCGGCGGCGGCGAGGACCGCCCGCAGCGGCTCGCGGCCGAGCGGCTGCGCCGGGACGGCGGACTGCACCGGGCCGTGGAGAACGGCGCCATCGTGTTCTCCGTGTGCGCCGGCTACCAGATCCTCGGCCACGAGTTCATCAACGACCTCGGCCAGCGCGAGCCGGGCCTCGGCCTGCTGGACGTGGTGTCGGTGCGCGGCGAGGGCGCGCGGTGCGTCGGTGACGTGCTGGGCGACATCGACCCGCGGCTCGGCCTGCCCCCGCTGACCGGCTTCGAGAACCACCAGGGCGTCACCCACCTCGGCCCCACCGCCCGCCCCCTGGCCCAGGTGCGCCTGGGCAACGGCAACGGCACGGGCGACGGCACGGAAGGCGCGTACAACGACACCGTCTTCGGCACGTACATGCACGGTCCGGTGCTCGCGCGCAACCCGCTGATCGCGGACCTGCTGCTGAAGCTGGCACTCGACGTCAACGCGCTGCCGCCGACCGACGACCGCTGGTACGAGGCGCTGCGCAACGAGCGCATCGCGGCTGCTCAGCAGCCTGCCTGAGCAGGTCGTCGCAGCTGACCCGGGACACGCGTCAACCTGCTGGTCAACAGCCCGTCTGACGGCACATCCGCACAGGTGAGCGGGGTCGTCCAGCAGGCGGACGCGTGCTTCGGTCCGGCCCCTCGATGCCGCTAGGGTGGCGGGGTTTCCAGCCGGACAACGCGGTCCGGTCCCCGGCCCACGTTGAGAAGGTATTCGGGCTATGCGCATTGGTGTCCTCACGTCCGGCGGCGACTGCCCCGGCCTGAACGCCGTCATCCGGTCCGTCGTGCACCGCGCCGTCGTCGACCACGGCGACGAGGTCATCGGCTTCCGGGACGGCTGGAAGGGTCTCCTGGAATGCGACTACCTCAAGCTCGACCTCGACGCGGTGGGCGGCATCCTCGCCCGCGGCGGCACGATTCTCGGGTCCTCCCGGGTCCAGCCCTCCCACCTGCGGGACGGTGTGGAGCGGGCGAAGGGCCATGTCGAGGAGCTCGGCCTCGACGCGATCATCCCCATCGGCGGCGAGGGCACGCTCAAGGCCGCGCGGCTGATGTCGGACAGCGGCCTGCCCGTGGTGGGTGTGCCGAAGACCATCGACAACGACATCGCGGTCACGGACGTCACGTTCGGCTTCGACACGGCCGTCGGGGTGGCGACCGAGGCGCTGGACCGGCTGAAGACCACCGCGGAGTCCCACCAGCGGGTCCTGGTGGTCGAGGTCATGGGCCGGCACACCGGCTGGATCGCGCTGCACTCCGGCATGGCGGCCGGCGCGCACGCCATCGTCGTGCCCGAGCGGCCCTTCGACATAGAGGAGCTGACCCGGCGGGTCGGCGAGCGGTTCGAGGCCGGCAAGCGCTTCGCGATCGTGGTGGCGGCGGAGGGGGCCAAGCCCCGCCCCGGGACCATGGAGTTCGACGAGGGCGGCAAGGACATCTACGGGCACGAGCGGTTCGCGGGCATCGCACGACAGCTGTCCGTGGAGCTCGAGGGGCGGCTGGGGAAGGAAGCGCGGCCGGTCATCCTCGGGCATGTGCAGCGGGGCGGTACGCCGACCGCCTACGACCGGGTGCTGGCCACGCGGTTCGGGTGGCACGCGGTGGAGGCCGTGCACCGTGGGGAGTTCGGGCAGATGACCGCGCTGCGCGGGACCGACATAGTGATGGTGTCGTTGGCCGAGGCGGTGGAGACGCTGAAGACCGTGCCGGACGAGCGGTATGCCGAGGCGGAGACTGTTCTCTGAGGTTGCCGCAGTCGGACGGGTGCGGGTGGTGTGTGGTTGATCGCGCAGTTCCCCGCGCCCCTGAACCTTGCCCCCGGTCACTTGTGTGACCGGGGGCGGTTCTACTCTTGGGGCGGACAGATTGCTGCACACCCCCACGAAACAGGAGCCGGCGGAATGGATCACAGCGGGCACGGCATGACCATGGATCTGCCGCCGTTCACGCTGGGGCGAGGGCTGGAATGGTCGACCGACCCGTTCTTTCTCGTCGCCTGCCTGGTGGGACTCGCACTGTACGGGTGGGGTGTCGTGCGGCTCGTGCGGCGCGGGGACAAGTGGCCCGTGGGACGCACCGTCGCCTTCGTCATCGGCGTCCTGAGCATCATGCTCATGATGTGCACCCAGCTGAACGACTACGGCATGGTCATGTTCAGCGTGCACATGGTGCAGCACATGGTGATCAGCATGGTGTCGCCGATCCTGATCCTGCTCGGGGCGCCGATCACGCTGGCGCTGCGCGCGCTGCCGACGGCGGGGCGGGGCCGCAAGGGGCCGCGCGAGCTGCTGCTGATGTTCCTGCACAGCCGGTACATGCGGATCGTCACGCACCCGGCGTTCACGATCCCGCTGTTCATCGCGAGCCTGTACGGGCTGTACTTCACGCCGCTGTTCGACACCCTGATGGGCTCCAAGCCGGGGCACATCGCGATGATGGTGCACTTCCTCGCCGTCGGCCTGGTGTTCTTCTGGCCGATCATGGGCGTGGACCCGGGGCCGCACCGGCCGGGCTATCTGATGCGGATGCTGGAGCTGTTCGCGGGCATGCCGTTCCACGCGTTCTTCGGGATCGCGCTGATGATGGCGTCCGAGCCGATGGTCGAGACGTTCAAGAACCCGCCCGCCTCCCTCGGCATCGAGGCGCTCTCCGACCAGAACGCGGCGGGCGGCATCGCCTGGGCGTTCAGCGAGATCCCGTCCGTACTGGTGCTGATCGCGCTGCTGTTCCAGTGGTACGCCTCGGAGCAGCGGCAGGCCAAGCGCCAGGACCGGGCCGCCGACCGCGACGGGGACAAGGAACTCGAGGCGTACAACGCCTATTTGAGCTCGCTGCACGCACGCGGGAACTGATTTCCTCCGTCTCCCCAGGCCGCTCTTTTCCCTCCCTCTGCTCTTTTTCCACAACCCGGATGAATAGCATTTTCCTTCAGTAGCATGAAACGCGTCGGGGGGAACCGCAGGGGGGAGCGGTGATGCGGAAGCTTGCTGTCCTGGTCGTCTTTCTGCTGGCGCTCGGGGGGTGTGATGCGAACACTCCCCTGTTCGAGGTCAAGGCGGTCGCCGCCGGGGTGCCGTCCCTGGCGCCTTTCTTCGCCGAGGACAGCGGGCTCGGCCGGGATGCCCGGGTACGGTCGCGGCCGGTGCCGAGCGGGCTTCAGCAGGGCGACACGCCAGGGTTGTACGGGGGGACCGAGCAGCCGAAGATCTGTGACGTCGAGCGGTTGAAGCGGTTCCTCACCGCGCCCCGGAACGCCGGGAAGGCACGGGCGTGGGCGACCGCCCTCGAACTCCGCAGGGACCAGATCCCCGGATATCTCGACCGGCTCACCCCTGTTCTCCTGCGTCACGACACGCTCGCCCTGAATCACGACTACAAGAAGGGAAAGGCCGTCCCCTTCCGCGCCTTGCTCCAGGCGGGAATCGCGGTACTCGTCGATGAGAAGGGGCTTCCGTCGGTCAAATGTTCGTGCGGAAATCCCCTGCGGCCTTTCGAGGGCGACACGAGCCGGATATCGGTCACCTTCGAGGACGGCAACGAGAAGTGGCAGGGCTACGACCGTTCCGAGGTGGTGGTCGTACGGCCCGCTTCCCGGGAACTGGAGCGGATCGCCCTCGTCGACGTCGAGGACGCGGAGCGGGGGATCGAGCGGCCCGTCGGGACGACGGGTGAGGCCGACTCCGACTTCGACGCGACGGAGCGGCGGGCCGTGCCGCGGCTCGCCGGGACGACGTTCGGGGAGGCGAGCCGGCGGCTGGCCGACGCGGGGCTGGCGGTCGCGTACGGGGGTGAGGGGCTGCCGCCTGACCGGGCGCGGGTCGTCTCGACCGAGCCGGGGGCGGGGGCCGAGCTGCCGTTCGGGGCGTATGTGACGGTGCGGGTGGCCACCACTCCCCCGGCTCCCCCCGCCGGTTCGGGTACGCCGACGAGTGCCGGGCCGACCGGGGTCAGGCCGACCGAGGCCGGGCCGACGAGTGGCGGTGCGACGAGTAGCGGTGCGCCGAGTGGCGGGCCGACGAGTCAGGAGCCGCCCTCGCAGCGGCCTCGGTCGAGTAGCGCGCCGTCCAGCTCCGGACCGTCCTCGTCGACTGCCGCGCCGCCGGGCTCGGGGTCGCCCGGTTCCGGGTCGCCCGCTTCCGGGTCGCCCGCGACGAGTGCCGCCCCGCCCCGGAGCAGTGCTCCGCCTGCGACGACCAGCTCACCGCCGACCGACACCGGCACCGACACACCGCCGAAGGCCACCAGCCAACCACCCCGTACGTCCAGTCCGCCGCCCCAGACGACCAGCTCACCGCCGCGCACGTCCAGTCCGCCGCCCCAGACCTCCAGCTCACCGCCGCGCACGACCAGTCCGCCGCAACGGACCCCCAGCTCACCGCCGCGCACGACCAGTCCGCCGCAACGGACCCCCAGCTCACCGCCGCGCACGACCAGTCCGCCGCCCCAGACCTCCAGCTCACCGCCGCAGACCACGGACTCACCGCCCCCGGTGACCACCACACCCGCATCGAGCGCCACCCCTTAGCACCCCCGCCGACCCCGGGAGGCACCGGATGTCCTCAGGATCTGCGACGTCGGGAGCGGGCCGGGTCGTCGCCGGCCGCTATCTGCTGCTGCGACGGCTCGGCAGCGGCGGCATGGGGCACGTCTGGCTGGCCCACGACCAGAGACTGGCCTGCGAGGTCGCGCTGAAGGAGATCGTGTTCCGCGACCCGGCCGAGGCCGGTCACGAGCGGGAGGCGCGGGTCGCGCGGGCCCGTGCGGAGGCCCGGCACGCGGCCGGACTGCGTGGCCACCCGCACGTGGTGACGGTGCACGACGTGCTGGAGCACGAGGGGCTGCCGTGGATCGTCATGGAGTACGTGACGGGCGCCGTCGACCTGCGGGAGCTGGTCGCCCGGCGCGGACCGCTCGCCCCGGCCGAGTGCGCCCGGGTCGGCCTCGCCGTGCTGGACGCGCTGACCGCCGGGCACGAGCGGGGCGTGATGCACCGGGACGTGAAACCGGCGAACATCCTCCTCGCGCCGGACCGCACGGGCGCGCCCCACGGGCGGGTCCTGCTCACCGACTACGGCATCTCGGTGCAGCCGGACGCGGGTGAGACGCGCTACACCAGGGCGTCGGTACTGGTCGGCACGGCCGGGTATCTGGCGCCGGAGCGCGCCTCCGGCGGTACGCCGACACCGGCCGCGGACCTGTTCTCGCTGGGCTGCACGCTGTACTTCGGTGTCGAGGGCCGCAGCCCCTTCGAGCGGGAGTCGCAGCTGGCGGCGCTCACCGCGGTGGTCATGGAGGAACCGCGCCCGCCGGTGCGGGCCGGTGCGCTGGAACCCGTGCTGCGCGGGCTGCTCGCCAAGGACCCGGACCTGCGGATGACCGCGCCGGAGGCGGAGGCCGCGCTGTCGGGGCTCGTCGCGTCCCGGTCCGAGGCGTACGAGCGGACCCGGACCGATCCCGGGTCGCCGTCCCCCTGGGAGGCGGGAGCCGGGCCGGGCGGCCTCGGACCCGTCGTCGCCGCGTCCGGTACGCGGCGGCGCAGGCGCTCCCCCGCCCTGCGGGCCGTCGCCGCCTGCGGTCTCGGGCTGGTCCTCGCCCTGGGCGGCGTCTGGTACGCGCTGGGCGACCGCCCGGAGGGCGGCGGGACGGGGGCGCCGTACGGAGACGCCGTCGGGCTGGGGAAACCGCTCGCGGACGGGGACTGCGTGCTCGCCGACTGGCCCGGCGGGAGCCGCTTCGCCGGGACGCCCCGCCTGACGCTGGATCCGACCTGCCGGGACAAGGTGCCCGACGGGCAGGTGCTGGCGTTCGTGGAGGCCGCCTCCGCGGCGGAGGCGCGGAAGCTGGGTCCGGCCCGGTGCGAGGAGCGGACGCGGGAGCTGCGGGAGCGGCTCGCCGATGTCCGCAGCCACGCCGTCGTACCGAGCGCCACCGGGTTCGAGGCGGCCGGGCGGCGGACGGCCTGCCTGGTGCTCGGCGCGCACGGGCCGCTGTACGGGCCGCTCGGCGAGCGGCGTAGATTCGGTACGCCGTTCGCCGACACCGCGACCATGCAGAAGCGCGACTGTCTGGACGTCCGTTCGAACCGGGAGGCGCGGCTGGTGCCGTGCGGCGGGCGGTACGACGAACAGGTGCTCGGGTTCACCCGGCTGGGCGCGGACGTGACGCTCGCCGAGGCGCGGACCTCATCGGACGCGGCGTGCGCGCGGGACGTCCCCCCGCGCGACTACGGCTTCGATCCGTCCGTCTACGAAGCCGGTTCGTGGACCAGCGAGGGCCCCTGGAAATCCGGTACTCATGTCGTCGTCTGCACCGTCAGGAGGCAGAACGGGGGCACCATGGAGGGGACCGAACCATGAGGAGGGTGTTGCGATGCCCGGTTCCACGAACGGTTCAAACTCGACGAAGACCATGGGAGTGCTCACCGTCGGCGGCCTCGTCGTGGTGACGGCCTACACGGTGGCGCTCGGCAGCAACGGCTGGCTGTGGTTCGGTTGGGTCGTCCTGGGCCTGATCACCCTGGGGATGGTGGCCACCACGAAGAGCACCTGAGGGCTCACTCCCGGGTCAGCCGGCCCGCCGAGTGCACGCCCGGCTGGTACTTGGGGAGCCGCACGGTGATCTTCATGCCCGCGCCCGTGGCCGTCTCGATGACGAGGCCGTGGTCGTCGCCGTAGACCTGGCGGAGCCGGTCGTCGACGTTGGAGAGCCCTATGCCGCCCGAGGGGCTGACCTCGCGGGCGAGGATGCGGCGCAGCAGGTCGGGGTCCATGCCGGCGCCGTCGTCCTCGATGACGACGAGGGCCTCGGCGCCCGCGTCCTGGGCGGTGATCTGGATGTGGCACTTGCCCGAGGAGACGGCCTTGCCCTCCAGGCCGTGCTTGACGGCGTTCTCGACGAGCGGCTGGAGGCACAGGAAGGGCAGGGCGACGGGCAGTACCTCCGGGGCGATCTGGAGGGTGACGGAGAGGCGTTCGCCGAAGCGTGCCCGGACGAGTGCCAGGTAGTGGTCGATGGCGTGCAGCTCGTCGGCGAGGGTGGTGAAGTCGCCGTGCCGGCGGAACGAGTAGCGGGTGAAGTCGGCGAACTCCAGGAGCAGCTCGCGGGCGCGCTCGGGGTCGGTGCGGACGAAGCTGGCGATCACCGCGAGCGAGTTGAAGATGAAGTGCGGGGAGATCTGGGCGCGCAGGGCCTTGATCTCGGCCTCGATGAGGCGGGTGCGGGACTGGTCGAGGTCCGCCAGCTCCAGTTGCACGGACACCCAGCGGGCGACCTCGCCGGCGGCCCGGACCAGGACGGCGGACTCGCGGGGCGCGCAGGCGACCAGGGCGCCGTGGACGCGGTCGTCGACGGTGAGCGGGGCGACGACCGCCCAGCGCACCGAGCAGTCCAGGCGGTCGCAGGTCAGGGCGAAGGCCTCGCCCCGGCCGCTGTCCAGGGGACCGGCGAGGCGTTCCATGATCTGGGTGCGGTGGTGGGCGCCGTCGCCGTCCCAGACCAGGACCTGTTCGCGGTCGGTGAGGCAGAGGGCGTCGGTGCCGAGCAGGGAGCGCAGTTTGCGGGCGGACTTGCGGGCGGTCTCCTCGGTCAGGCCGGCCCGGAGCGGGGGCGCGGCGAGGGAGGCGGTGTGCAGGGTCTCGAAGGTGGCGTGCTCGACGGGGGTGCCGAGGCCGGCGAGGCTCTTGGCCCGGGCGGTGCGCCGGCCCAGCCAGACGCCGAGGGCCAGGACCGGGAGGACGGCGACGCACAGGCCGGCCAGGAAGTCGCTCATGCCGTCACCTCCGTGCGCAGTTCCTCGGGCAGGTGGAAGCGGGCCAGGACGGCCGCCGTGCCCGGCGGGACCCGGCCGGGGGTGGCCAGGGAGACCATGATCATGGTGAGGAAGCCCAGCGGCACCGACCACAGGGCGGGCCAGGCGAGCAGGGCGTGCAGGGCGGCGCCCTCGCCCGGGTAGCCCGCCATGGTCGCGGCGACGGCGAGCAGGGCCGAGCCGCCGCCGACCAGCATCCCCGCCGCCGCGCCGGGCGGCGTCAGCCGCCGCCACCAGATGCCGAGGACGAGCAGCGGGCAGAACGAGGACGCGGAGACGGCGAAGGCGAGCCCGACGGCGTCGGCGACGGGGAGCCCGCCGACCAGGACGCTCGCCGCCAGGGGCATGGCCATCGCGAGGACCGTCCCGAGCCGGAAGTGCCTGACACCCCGGGACGGCAGCACGTCCTGGGTGAGGACGCCCGCGACGGCCATGGTCAGGCCGGAGGCCGTGGACAGGAACGCGGCGAAGGCGCCGCCCGCGACCAGCGCGCCCAGGAGGTCACCGCCCACTCCCCCGATCATCCGGTCGGGCAGCAGCAGGACGGCGGCGTCCGGGTCCCCGGTGAGGGTCAGTTCAGGGGCGTAGAGGCGGCCCAGGGCGCCGTAGACCGGGGGCAGGAGGTAGAAGGCGCCGATCAGGCCGAGGACCGCGACGGTGGTGCGGCGGGCGGCGACGCCGTGCGGGCTGGTGTAGAAGCGGACCACGACGTGCGGCAGGCCCATGGTGCCGAGGAACGTGGCGAGGATCAGCCCGTACGTGGCGTACAGCGGGCGTTCCGTACGGCTCTCGGCCTGCGACGGGGACAGGTCGCCGCCGGCGCTGCGCTCGGCCGCGGGGACGGTCGCGCCCTCGGCGAAGGTGAGCCGGGTGCCGCGTTCGATGTGGTGGGTGCCGGCCGGCAGGTCCAGGCGCGTGTCGGTGTGGGCGCGGCCGTCGACGGTGCCGGTGACCGTGACGGTCAGCGGTCGCTCCAGCTTCAGGTCGACGCTGTCGTCGACGCGGACGACCCGCTGCTCGCGGAAGGTGGCCGGTTCGTCGAAGGCGTTTTGGGGGGCGCCGTCGCTCTGCCAGGCGAGGACCAGGAACAGGGCCGGGACCAGCAGCGCGGTGAGCTTCAGCCAGTACTGGAAGGCCTGGACGAAGGTGATGCTGCGCATGCCGCCGGCGGCGACGATGGCGGTGACGACGACGGCGACGATCACGCCGCCGAGCCAGTCGGGCGCCCCGGTCAGCACCGTCAGGGTGAGCCCGGCGCCCTGGAGCTGGGGCAGCAGATAGAGCCAGCCGACGCCGACGACGAAGGCTCCGGCGAGCCGCCGTACGGCCTGGGAGGCGAGGCGGGCCTCGGCGAAGTCGGGGAGGGTGTAGGCACCGGAGCGGCGCAGCGGGGCGGCGACGAAGAGCAGCAGGACGAGGTAGCCGGCGGTGTAGCCGACGGGGTACCAGAGCATGTCGGGGCCCTGGACCAGGACCAGGCCCGCTATGCCGAGGAAGGACGCGGCGGAGAGGTACTCGCCGCTGATGGCGGCGGCGTTGAGGCGGGGGCCGACGGTGCGGGAGGCGACGTAGAAGTCGGAGGTCGTGCGGGAGATGCGCAGGCCGAAGGCGCCGACGAGGACCGTGGCGACGACGACCAGGGCGACGGCGGGGACGGCGTAGCTGGAGTTCATGGGGTGGGGTCAGCGGTCTTCGACGAGGCGGACGAAGTCGCGCTCGTTGCGTTCGGCGCGGCGGACGTACCAGCGGGCGAGCAGGACCAGGGGGAGGTAGAGGCCGAAGCCGAGGACGGCCCACTCCAGGCGGCGGGCGTCGGGCAGGGCGGCGAACAGCAGCGGGAGGGGGCCGACGAGCAGGCCGAGGATCGCGAAGACGGTGAGGGCGGCGCGCAGCTGGGTGCGCATCAGGGAGCGGACGTAGGTGTGGCCGAGGGTGGTCTGTTCGTCGATCTCGGTGCGCGGGCGGTAGTAGCCCGAGGAGGTCCGTCGGGTCTGGCGGGGCGGGCCGGTGACGACGACGCGGCGCTCGGTGTGGTCCTGGGGCACCGTCACGGCCTCCTCATGAGCAGGTCGCGCAGTTCGCGCGTGTGGCGCCGGCTGACCTGGAGTTCCTCGGAGCCGACGAGGACGCTGACGGTGCCGGCGTCGAGGCGGAGCTCGCCGATGTGGCGCAGGGCGACGAGGTGGCGGCGGTGGATGCGGACGAAGCCGCGGGAGCGCCAGCGCTCCTCCAGGGTGGACAGCGGGATGCGCACCAGGTGGCTGCCCTTGTCGGTGTGCAGGCGGGCGTAGTCGCCCTGGGCCTCGACGTGGGTGATGTCGTCGACGGCGACGAACCGGGTCACGCCGCCCAGCTCGACGGGTATGTGGTCCGGGTCGGGTTCGCTGACGGGTATGCGCGGGGCGGCGCCGCGCAGCTCGGCGGCCCGGCGGACGGCCTCGGCGAGGCGTTCCTTGCGGACGGGCTTGAGGACGTAGTCGACGGCCTTGAGGTCGAAGGCCTGCACCGCGAAGTCCTCGTGGGCGGTGACGAACACGACGAGCGGGGGCCGGGCGAAGCCGGTGAGCAGCCGGGCCAGGTCGAGGCCGTCGAGGCCGGGCATCTGGATGTCGAGGAAGACGACGTCGATCGCCTCGGGCCCGCCGGGGCCGGATTCCAGGGCGCGGTTGATGCGGCGCAGGGCCTCGGTCGCGTCGCCGGCGCCCTCCGCGCTGCCGATGCGGGGGTCGGCCTGCAGCAGGTAGAGCAGTTCCTCGAGCGAGGGGCGTTCGTCGTCGACAGCCAGGGCGCGCAGCATGAACCCGGAGTGTAGGGCGATCCCCGCTGTTCGGACACGTGGATACAGTGCCCGCATGAACAGCAGGTCGTCCGCGCCGTTCGACGAACTCGACCGGAAGATCATCACCGCGTTGATGGCGAACGCCAGGACGTCGTTCGCGGAGATCGGCACGGCGATCGGGCTGTCGGCCACGGCGGTCAAGCGGCGGGTCGACCGGCTGCGTGAGGCGGGCGTGATCACCGGGTTCACGGCCACGGTGAAGCCGTCGGCGCTGGGCTGGCGCACGGAGGCCTACGTCGAGGTGTACTGCGAGGGCGCGGCCCCGCCGCGGCGGCTGGCGGAGGTCGTGCGCGACTACCCGGAGATCACCGCGGCGATGACCGTGACCGGCGGCGCGGACGCGCTGCTGCACGTGCGGGCCCGGGACGTGGAGCACTTCGAGGAGGTGCTGGAGCGGATCCGCCAGGAGCCGTTCATCCGGAAGACGATCAGCGTGATGGTGCTGTCGCATCTGCTTCCGGAGAGCCCGGAGGCGGGGGCCAGCCAGCCCGCGCCGGAGGAGCCCCCGGGCGGCGCAGCGGACGTGCGCTGACCGGCCGCAAGACGCAGCGTTCCTGCGCGCACGCGCAACCTTTGTTTCTTGTCGTCCCCCTCCGGCAGTTCCTACCGTTGTGTCAACCCCCAGTCACACACCGTGAGGAAGCGGAGGGACCCCTCTGTGCCCGACTCCCGTGTGCCGCGCCGGCGGCGCTACCTCGTCTGCGAACCCAGACACTTCGCCGTGCAGTACGCGATCAACCCGTGGATGCGTCCCGACGAACCCGTCGACGTGCTCCGCGCCCTGGACCAGTGGCAGGCGCTGGTCGACGCCTACCGGGCCCACGGCCATACCGTGGACACTGTGAAACCCGTGCCCGGCCTGCCCGACATGGTCTTCGCCGCGAACGCGGCGGTCGTCGTCGACGGCCGCGTCTTCGGCTCCCTCTTCCACGCGCCCGAGCGCCGTCCCGAGTCCGTGCCGTACGAGGCGTGGTTCAAGACGGAGGGCTACGAGGTGTACCACCCCGAGTCGGTCTGCGAGGGCGAGGGCGATCTGGTCCCGGCCGGGCGCTGGATCCTGGCCGGGACGGGCTTCCGTACGACCCGGGAAGCCCACAGTGAGGCGCAGGAGTACTTCGGGACGCCGGTGATCAGCCTGACGCTGGTGGATCCGTACTTCTACCACCTGGACACGGCGCTGTTCGTCCTCGACGAGGGGCACGACGGGAACATCGCCTACTACCCCGAGGCGTTCTCGCCGGGCAGCCGCGAGGTGCTGGCCCGGCTGTACCCGGACGCGGTGCTCGCCACCCGCGAGGACGCGCTGGCGTTCGGGCTCAACTCCGTCTCCGACGGGCGCCACGTGTTCATCTCGCCGGGGGCGACGGGCCTGGCCGGGCAGCTGGCCGACCGCGGCTACGTCCCCGTCCCCGTCGACCTGTCCGAGTTCCGCAAGGCCGGTGGCGGCATCAAGTGCTGCACCCAGGAGATCCGGGAGATCCGCTCATGACCGCACCCGTCCGCACCCAGGGCTCGCCGGAGACCCCCGCCGCGCAGCGGAGCCGCGGCTCCGCGGAGCTGATCCGCGCGGAGGAGCCGGTCCTCGCGCACAACTACCACCCGCTGCCCGTGGTCGTCGCCCGCGCCGAGGGCACCTGGGTGGAGGACGTGGAGGGCCGCCGCTACCTCGACATGCTGGCCGGGTACTCGGCGCTCAACTTCGGCCACCGGCACCCGGCGCTCATCGAGGCGGCCCACCGCCAGCTCGACCGGCTGACCCTGACCTCCCGGGCCTTCCACAACGACCGGCTGGCGGAGTTCGCCGAGCGGCTGGCCGCGCTGACCGGGCAGGACATGGTGCTGCCCATGAACACCGGCGCGGAGGCGGTGGAGAGCGGCGTGAAGGTGGCCCGCAAGTGGGCCTACGACGTCAAGGGCGTCCCGGCGGACCGGGCCACGATCGTGGTGGCGGCGGACAACTTCCACGGCCGGACGACGACGATCGTCAGCTTCTCCACGGACGAGACGGCCCGGGCGGGCTTCGGGCCCTTCACCCCGGGCTTCCGGATCGTGCCGTACAACGACCTGGCCGCGCTGGAGGAGGCGGTCGACGAGACGACGGCGGCGGTGCTGATCGAGCCGATCCAGGGCGAGGCCGGGGTGATCGTCCCGGACGACGGCTATCTGGCCGGCGTGCGCGAGCTGACTCGCCGCAAGGGCTGTCTGTTCGTGGCGGACGAGATCCAGTCCGGGCTCGGCCGGACGGGCAGCACGCTGGCGGTCGAGCACGAGTCCGTGGTGCCGGACGTGGTGCTGCTGGGCAAGGCGCTGGGCGGCGGCATCGTGCCGGTGTCGGCGGTGGTCGGGCGCCGGGAGGTGCTCGGGGTGCTGCACCCGGGCGAGCACGGCTCTACCTTCGGCGGCAACCCGCTGGCGGCGGCGGTCGGCACGGCGGTCGTCGAGCTGCTGGAGACGGGCGAGTTCCAGCGCCGGGCGGCCGAGCTGGGTGTGGTCCTGCGCGAGGGCCTGGCGGGGCTGGTCGGCAAGGGCGTGGTCGGCTTCCGCTCGCGCGGCCTGTGGGCGGGCGTCGACGTCGACCCCGCGCTCGGCACGGGGCGCGAGATCAGCGAGCGCCTCATGCGGGAGGGGATCCTGGCGAAGGACACGCACGGCTCGACGATCCGCCTGGCACCGCCGCTCACCATCACCGGCGAGGAACTCGAGGGGGCGCTCGGGGCCCTGGAGAAGGTACTCGGGCAACGGGACTGACCCGCCACGGGCCGAGCGAGCGCGCGCTCGGCCCGCACCGGCCCACCGACCGACCTCCTCGGAGCCGCCGCCCGCTCCGCGCAGCCGGCCCAGCCGCCCCTCCCGCAGCCGCCCGACCGGCCCCGTCCAGGCCGCCCGCTCCTGCGGGAAGGGTGAAGATTGGTGCAAGAGGTGGTAGACCACTCTCAGCGACAGAGAGGTCGGCCGTGGGCGCACACGAGGAGTACGGCGTTGGCCGGCAGCGGTTCGACGTGGCCGACGCCGCGCCCCTGTTGCTCGATCCGCAGGGCGTGGTGACGGGCTGGACCGGCGCCGCCCGGCGGCTGCTGGCGTACCCGGCGTCCGAGGCGGTCGGCAGGAAGCTGGCCGACCTGCTGACCGCCGAGGACGCGCAGCGCGTGCCGGACCTGGTCGAGCGGTGCCGCAGGGACGGCGGCTGGACGGGGCTGCTGACGGCCCGCCGCAGGGACGGGCAGCCGGTACGGGTCATGGCCCGGATCACCTCGGCCGACGAGGCCCACGGCGGCTCGCGCTGGCTGGTGCTGCTGTCGGAGCTGGCCGACGCGCCCGGCTGGGACATGAGCCGCACGGTGCTGGAGCGGATGGTGTCCGACGCCCCGGTCGGGATCGCGATCGTGGACACGGACCTGCGTTTCGTGTGGTCGAACACCGCCCTGGAGCAGTTCGGCGGCGGACCGGCACCGCGCCGGCTGGGCCTGCGCTTCGCGGACGTGCAGCCCGGCATGGACGCCCAGGCGGTCGAGGCGCAGATGCGGCACGTGCTGGAGACCGGCGAGGCCGTGGTCGGGTACGAGCACGTGGGCCAGATCCGGTCGGCGCCGCTGCGCGAGACCGCGCACATGCTGTCCTTCACCCGGCTCGAGGACGACCGGGGCCGCCCGATAGGCGTGTACTACACGGTCGTCGACATGACCGAGCGGCACCGCGCCCGGCAGCGGCTGGCGCTGCTCGACCGGGCGGGGCAGAGCATCGGCCGCAGCCTGGACCTGGTGCGCACCGCGCAGGAACTGGCGGACGTGGCCGTGCCGGGACTGGCCGACTTCGTCACCGTGGACCTGCTGGAGGCGGTGCTGCGCGGGGCCGAGCCGGCCCCGGGTCCGTTCGCGGACACGGAAGCGCCGGCACTGCGCCGGGCCGGACACCGTTCGACGGAGGACGGCCTGCCGGAGACGGCCGTCGGGATCGGCGACGCCGTGGCCTACCTGGCCGGGTCGCCCCCGGCCCGCTCCCTGGCCACGGGACGGTCCTGGCGTGCGGAGCGGCTCGATCCGCCTGCCCGGGAGTGGGCCGAGGACGTCCCGGGCGACCGGCGGGCCGCCTTCCTGGAGCCGGGCCCGCAGAGTGCGATGACCGTGCCGATCAGGTCCCGTGGGACCACCCTGGGCGTCACCTCCTTCTTCCGGCGCGACCGCCGGGAGCCCTTCGACGAGGAGGACCTGCGCCTGGCCGAGGACCTCGTCGCCCGCGCGGCCGTCTGCGTGGACAACGCCCGCCGCTACACGCGCGAGCGCGACGCCGCGCTCGTCCTGCAGCGCAGTCTGCTCCCCCACCGGCTGCCCGAGCAGGACGCCGTCGAGGTGGCCGCGTGCTACCGGCCGGCGGACGAGCTGACCGGCCTGGGCGGCGACTGGTACGACCTCATCCCGCTGTCCGGGGCGCGCGTGGCGCTCGTCGTGGGCGAGGTCCCCGGGCACGGCATCGACGCCGCCGCGGCCATGGGTCAGCTGCGGACCGCCGTGCGGACGCTGGCCGCGCTGGACCTGACGCCCGAGGAGGTGCTGGCCCACCTCGACGACCTGGTGGCGCGGTCGGCGCGGGAGCAGGGCGTCGAGCCGGGCGCAGCGGGCACCGGCAGCGGGCAGTCCGTGGGCTCCGGGTGCCTGTACGTCGTCTACGACCCCGTCGACGGCCGGTGTGCGATGGCCGCCGCGGGCCACCCCGCGCCGGCCGTGGTCCTGCCGGACGGTTCGGTCTCGTTCGTCGATCTCCCGCAGGGGCCGCCGCTCGGCGTGGGCGGCCCGCCTTTCGAGGCGGTCGAGCTGTCCCTGGCCGAGGGCAGCACGCTGGCGCTGCACACCGACGGGCTGCTGGCCCGTGGCGAGACCTGGGCGGTCGACGCGGGCCGGGAGCGGCTGCGCAGGGCGCTGGAGCGGGCGGGGCCGCTCGACTCGCACTGCAGGGCCGTGGTCGACGCGCTGGTCCCGGCGCGCCCGTACGACGACGTGGCGCTGCTGATGGCCCGGACGAAACGTCTCGGCGCCGACCAGGTCGCGGCCTGGGACCTGCCCTGCGACCCGGCCGTCGTCGCCGAGGCCCGCCGCACGGCCACCCGGCAGCTTTCGCGCTGGGGCCTACAGGAGCTGGTCTTCACCACGGAACTGGTGGTGAGCGAGCTGGTCACCAACGCCATCCGGTACTCGGACGGGCCCATCCGGCTCCGGCTGATCCGCGAGCGGGCCCTGGTCTGCGAGGTCTTCGACGGCGGCGCCACCGCCCCCCATCTGCGCCACCCCCGCACGACGGACGAGGGCGGGCGCGGACTGCTGCTGGTCTCCCAGCTCACCCAGCGGTGGGGCACGCGGTTCATCCCCGAGGGGAAGATCATCTGGGCCGAGCAGTCCCTGACGGATCTCCTGGAGTGATACCGGGTCCCGCTTCGCACATACCGTGGGAAACTGGTGTGATCCCGGCAGCGGTGAGGCGGCAGCCATGGCGGATACGGCGATCGACTACGCGGCGGTGTTCCAGGCCCTGCCCGGCATGGTGGCGCTGCTGACGCCCGAGCTCGTGTACGCGGACGTCAACGAGGAGTTCGTCCGCGTCTCCGGCCGGCCCCGCGAGCAGCTGGTCGGCCGCTATCTGTTCGACGTCTTCCCGGACAACCCCAACGACCCGGCCGCTACGGGCGTGCGCAACCTGGAGGCCTCGCTGTACCGCGTCCTGGCCACCGGGGAGCGCGACACCATGGCCCTCCAGCGCTACGACGTCGAGGATCCCGAGCGCCCCGGGGAGTGGGAGGAGCGCTACTGGAGCCCGGTGAACGCGCCGCTGCTCGGCCCCGACGGGAAGGTGGTGCTGATCGTGCACCGCGTCGAGGAGGTCACGGAGCTGATCCGGGCCCGGGGCCGCTCGGGCGGGAGCCGGGCGGGCCGGAACAGCCGCGCGCGGGTGCTGGAGGCCGAGCTGTACACCCGCGCCCGGGAGCTGCAGGAGCTGAACGAGCGGCTGCGCCTCGCGCACTCCCGGGAGCGGGAGGTGGCGCTGGCCCTGCAGGAGGCGATGCTGCCGGCCGGCCGCCAGGTCCGCCACCACCACCGGGCCGCCGTCCGCTACCGGCCGGCAGTGGGCGCACTCAACGTGTGCGGGGACTGGTACGACCTCGTCGACCTGGTGGGCGGCAACCGGGTCGGCGTGTCCGTGGGCGACGTGGTCGGGCACGGGCTGGCGGCCGCCGGGGTCATGGGCCAGCTGCGCAGCGCGCTCAGCGCGGCCTCCCGGGTCGCGGAGGGCCCGGCGCAGGCCCTGGACGTGCTGGGGCGGTACGCGAACGTGGTCGACGGGGCCGAGTCGGCGACCGCGGTGACGACGTTCATCGACTTCGACCGGAACACCGTCAGCTACAGCAGCGCCGGCCATCTCCCGCCGGTCCTGGTCCACCCCGACGGCCGCACCGAGTTCCTCGACCGGGCCACCGACACACCGCTCGACGCTCGCCCCGACCCGATTCCCAGGCCCCAGGCGGACACCACGTTCACACCGGGCGCCACGCTGGTGCTCTACACCGACGGCCTGGTCGAGCGGCGCCGCGAGGACATCGACGTGGGCCTGGCCCGGCTCGCCGACGCCCTGCGCGACCACCGCGACCAGGACCCGGAGGCCCTCGCCGACACCGTCCTGCTGGAGCTGCTGCCGCCCGGCGGCGCCACCGACGACACGGCGCTCATCATCGTGCGGCTGTGACCCCGGGCCCGTCGTCCGGCCCTACCTAGGGGTCCTGCCGTGGTCGAGCAGCCGGACGCGGTCCACGTTCTGCCGGTCCTCGGCGTCCGCGCTGGGCTCGGCCCCGAACCACGCGTCGAGGATCTCCTTCAGCAGCGGCTCCGACGTCAGCCGCAGGCTGAGCGCCAGCACGTTGGCGTCGTTCCAGCGGCGGGCCCCGTCGGCGGTGTAGGCGTCCGTGCACAGCGCCGCCCGTACGCCGGGCACCTTGTTGGCGGCGATCGACGCGCCCGTGCCCGTCCAGCAGCACACCACGGCCTGGTCGGCCGTCCCGTCGGCGACCTCGCGGGCCGCGGCCTCGGAGCAGACCGCCCACTGCGGGTCGTCCCCGGGGCGCAGCGCGCCGTGCGGGCGCACCTCGTGTCCCCGGTCGCGCAGCGCGGCCACGAGGGAGCGGGCGACGGGCTCGTCCATGTCCGAGGAAACAGAGATCCGCATAGGTCGCAGGGTACTCGGCGGGGCCCCGGCCCGCTGGTCACCCGTCCGGAGCAGCACACCGGCCCCACTGCCCTCCCCAAGGCGCAGGAGCACCACCGCACGCACCCACCTGACTGACCGTCAGTCAAACGGCAAAGGATCTGTGCGGTACCGGCGCACGAGGTGCCCGGCGGCTGCCCCTGCACCTACACTGACACCCCACGACATGCCGGTTGACCTGCTGGAACGCGGCGGTTGAGTCCACCGCGAGAGTCGAGGAGCGCCCGCTTTGTTCTACTACCTGCTGAAATACGTGCTGCTGGGCCCGCTGCTCAGACTGGTCTTCCGGCCTCGAATAGAGGGCCTGGAGCACGTGCCGTCGGAGGGCGCCGCCATCATCGCCGGCAATCACCTGTCGTTCTCGGACCACTTCCTGATGCCCGCGGTCCTCAAGCGGCGCATCACCTTCCTCGCGAAGGCCGAGTACTTCACGGGACCGGGCATCAAGGGCCGGCTGACGGCGTCGTTCTTCCGCAGCGCGGGGCAGATCCCGGTCGACCGCTCCGGCAAGGACGCGGGCCAGGCCGCGATCCGCGAGGGCCTCGGCGTGCTGAGCAAGGGCGAGTTGCTCGGCATCTACCCCGAGGGCACGCGCTCGCACGACGGCCGGCTCTACAAGGGCAAGGTCGGTGTCGCGGTGATGGCCCTGAAGGCGGGCGTCCCGGTGGTGCCCTGCGCCATGATCGGCACCTTCGAGGCCCAGCCGCCCGGCAAGGTCATCCCCAACATCCACCCCGTGGTGATCCGCTTCGGCGAGCCCCTCGACTTCTCCCGGTACGAGGGCATGGAGAACGAGAAGGCCATCCTGCGCGCCATCACCGACGAGATCATGTACGCGATCCTCTCGCTGTCCGAGCAGGAGTACGTCGACCAGTACGCGGCCGTCGTGAAGGCCGAGGAGGCCGCCGCCGCGAAGGAGCGTAAGTTCCCTCGCATGCCCCTCAGTTGAGGTCTGCTGTCGGCAGAACCCCGGGCCCCGGCACGCCCCGCGCTCTACGGTCACGGCATGAGACGTGCTGTGGTGATCGGGGCCAACGGGCAGATCGGGCGGCCGGCGGTGGCGGCGCTGGCGCGGGACGGCTGGGAGGTGACGGCCGCCTCACGCGGCGGCGGCCGGGACGAGGACTGGCCCGCGGGGGTGCGGGCGGAGCGGCTGGACCGCGAGGACGACGCGGCGCTGGCCGCGCTGATCGGCGACGGCTGTGCTCTCGTGGTCGACGTCGTCGCCTACGGGGCCCGGCACGCCCGGCAGTTGACGCGCCTGGCCGACCGGATCGGCTCGGCCGTGGTCGTGTCCACGGTGTCGGTCTACGAGGACGGCAAGGGCCGGGGCTTCGACACGATGGACGAGCCGGACGGCTTCCCGGAGTATCCCGTTCCGATCGGGGAGGACCAGCCGACGGTCCCGCCGGGGGACGCCACGTACAGCACCGGCAAGGCCGCCCTGGAGCGGGAACTCCTCGCGGTGGGCGACCGGTTGCCCACCACGCTGCTGCGCGCGGGCGCGGTCCACGGTCCCCGCAGCCCGCTCCCCCGCGAGCTGTACTTCGTGAAGCGGAACCTCGACGGCCGGCGCAGGCGCGTGCTCGCCCACCGGGGCGAGAGCCGGTTCCACCCGGCGGCCGCCCGCAACATCGCCGAACTGATCCGGCTGGCGGCGGCCCGTCCGGGCTCGCGCGCGCTCAACGCCTGCGATCCGCACCCGCCGACGGTGTCGGAGATCGGGGCGGCGATCGACGCGGTCATGGGCGTGGAGACGGAGACCGTCCTGCTGGACGGGCCGGAGCCGGCGCCGTCCGTGGGCCGTTCGCCCTGGTCGACGCCCCTGCCCGTGGTGTGCGACATGTCCGCGGCCGAGCGGGAGTTGGGCTACCGGCCGGTCGTGTCCTACACCGACAGCCTGCCGGAGACGGTCGACTGGCTCACCCGCCGGCTCTCCGGACAGGACTGGCGGGAGGCGTTCCCCACCCTCGCGCGGATCTACCCGGACCTCTTCGACTACGCGGCGGAGGACGCCTGGTTCGCGGCCCGGGAGGCATGAGGAAGGGGCGGCCGGTGCTCCGGCCGCCCCTTCCCGCCGTACGGTCGGCCGCTACGGCTTCGGCGTGGCGTGCGGCGCGCACGTCACGTCCGCGCCGTCGAGCTTGCCGGTGAGCAGGTAGCTGTCCACCCGGTTGTTGACGCACGGGTTGACCAGGCCGGTGACGCCGTGGGAGCCCGCGTCCTTCTCGGTGATCAGGCGGGAGCCCTTGAACCGCTTGTGCAGTTCGACGGCACCCTCGTACGGGGTGGCCGCGTCCCGCTCGGACTGCACGATCAGCACCGGCGGCAGGCCCTTGCCGGTCTTCACGTCCAACGGCGTCCGCTGCTTGACCGGCCAGGTGGCGCAGGGGAGGTTCATCCACGCGTTGGCCCAGGTCAGGAACGGGTGGTCCCGGTGCAGCCGCGTGTTGTCGCGGTCCCAGCGCTGCCAGCTGGTGGGCCACTTGGCGTCGGCGCACTCCACGGCCGTGTACACGGCGTTGCCGTTCTCCGAGGCGGCGTTGCCCGCGGTGTCCGACGGGTGGGGGGCGGCGGCGTCGATCAGCGCCTGGGTGTCCCCGGCGACGTACTTGCTGAAGACCGAGGCGACCGGGGCCCACCGGGAGTCGTAGTACGGGGCGCCCTGGAAGAAGGAGATCAGCTCGGCCGGGCCGACGACCCCGCCGATCGGGTTCTTCTTCGCGGTGGCGCGCAGCTTCAGCCACTGCTGCTGGACCTCGGCACGGGTGTCACCGAGGTGGTAGGTCGCGTCGTTCTTGGCGACCCAGTCCTGCCAGTCCTTCCACCGGCCCTCGAAGGCGACGTCCTGGTCCAGGTTGGCCTGGTACCAGATCTTCTCCCGGGACGGGTTGACGACGCTGTCGACGACCATGCGGCGCACGTGGCCGGGGAAGAGGGTGCCGTAGACGGCGCCGAGGTAGGTGCCGTAGGAGACGCCGAGGTAGTTGAGCTTCTTCTCGCCGAGGGCGGCGCGGATGACGTCGAGGTCGCGCGCGGTGTTCGGCGTGGTCATGTGCGGCAGCATCCAGCCGCTGCGCTCGTAGCAGCCGTCGGCGTACTCGCGGGCCAGCTTGCGCTGGGCGAGCTTGTCGGCCTCGGAGTCGGGCACCGGGTCCATCTTGGGCGCCTTGACGAACTCCTGCGGGTCGACGCAGGAGATGGGTGTGGACTTGCCGACGCCGCGCGGGTCGAAGCCCACGAAGTCGTACGCCTTGGCCGTGTTGGCCCAGACAGGGTTCTTGCCGGTGACCCGGGTCGGGAAGCGCAGTCCGGAGCCGCCGGGGCCGCCGGGGTTGTAGATGAGCGCGCCCTGCCGCTCGGCCTTCGTGCCCGTGTTGCCGATGCGGTCGACGGCGAGCTTGATCTGCTTGCCGTACGGCTTGGCGTAGTCGAGCGGCACGGTGACGTACCCGCACTGGATCGGCTTGGCCAGGTTCCAGTCGGCGGGGCAGTCCTGCCAGTCGATGCCGGCCTTCGCGGCCCGGTCGGCGGCGATGGCGGCGCCCCGGGCCTCACGGTCCTGGCCGGGGCCGCTGCCCGCGCTCGCGTTCGCCGTGGGCGCCGCGACGGCGCCGGCTATCAGCGTGGCCGTGACGAGCGCGCCGGCCGAACCGAGCGCCGCCACCCGCCTCTTCGGTCTCGTACCCCTCAAGTGGGACCTCCCCGTACGAAGTTGCGATCAGTACGGGGGATCCTCTCGGCTGGGAGATGCTTGAGAACAGGGGGCGGTGACCTTCTTTGCCAATCCGATAAACGGAGAACCGCGTCTCTTCTGCGGACGGTCAGGCGAGGGAGGCCAGGGCCTCGTCGAGCAGCCGCCGCAACCGCAGGGCGTCCGGCGCCACGGCGGTCACCAACGCGGCGGGCCCGGCGAGCGGCACGAGACAGGCCCCCTCGCCCAAAGACCGGGCCGGCACCGGTTCGGCGGCGAACTCGGGCCGTACGACGACGAGCTGTCCCACCGCGCGGTGTCCCGCGAGCACGGCGGGGCCGTCCCAGCCGCCCGGCGCGCCGGGACCGCACGCCAGTTCCTGGTCGAGCACCACCCGGCCGGCGACCCGCACGGTCAACCGGCTCGTCAGCCGCCCCGGGGTCTCGCCGGATCGCCCGAGCACCTGCTCCTCGCGCAGGACCAGGCGGCCCGTGGCGGCGAGTTCGGCACGGGTCGTGACGTACAGGTCGCTGCCCTGCGCGGAGATCAACTGCTCGGGCAGCCAGTGCAGTTCGGCTCCTCCGGCGACGTCGAGCCGGACGTCGTAGCGCGCCTCGCCCTTCGCCTGCCCGGGCAGCGCGATGGTGGCGGCGGCCGATCCGACGGACAGCCGCGCGCCCTCCTCCGCCCGGGCCTCCACGGTGAAGTGGTCACCGCCCAGCGGTCCGCTCATCGCGCCGACCAGCATGACCCGCGCCTCGCTGCCGCCGGCCCGGGTGCGCCGCAGCGCCAGGGGCCCGTCGCTCTCCAGCACGGGCAAGCAGGTCCCGCCCCGTCCGTCGTCCCGGGCCAGGATCCTCGCGACGGACCGCACCCCGGCGGAGCCGCTCACGCTCATGCCGCCCAGGCGGCGAGCTGCGCGCGCACCCACGCGGCGACGTCGGCCACCCCGGCCTCGCTGCGCAGCGACTGGAAGACGACCGGCAGTTCCGCCCGCTGCGCCTTGGCGTCGGCGGCCATGCGGGCCAGGTCGGAGCCGACGTACGGGGCGAGGTCGGTCTTGTTGACGACGAGCAGGTCGGCGGTGGTCACGCCCGGTCCGCCCTTGCGGGGGATGTCATCGCCCCCGGCCACGTCGATCACGAAGATCTGCGCGTCGACGAGCCCCTTGGAGAAGGTCGCGGTCAGGTTGTCCCCGCCGGACTCCACGAGCACCAGGTCCAGCGGCCCGACGGCGTCCTCCAGGTCCTCCACGGCTTCCAGGTTGGCGGAGATGTCGTCCCGGATCGCGGTGTGCGGGCAGGCTCCCGTCTCCACGGCGGTGATCCGCTCGGGCGGCAGCACGGCTTCCCGCAGCAGGAACTCGGCGTCCTCCCGGGTGTAGATGTCGTTGGTGACGACGGCGAGGGACAGCTCGTCCCGCAGCGCCCGGCAGAGCGCTGCGACGGTCGCGGTCTTCCCGGACCCCACGGGCCCGCCGAGGCCGATGCGCAGGGCGCGGCGGCCGCCGTCGGGGCGGTGCGCGTCGGCACCGACGGCGGCCGGTCCGTCATGGCTGTGGCTGTGGTCGAGGTGCATGTACGGCTCCTACGTTCTTGTCCGACTGATTCGACGCGGCGGGTGACGGGCCGCCGGCCAGGGGGTGTCCGCGAAGTCCCGCCTGCCCCGCGACGCCTAGGGCCCTTCTGATGGATCTCCGCGGCGTCGCGACGCCTAGGAGGCGAAGAGCCGCACCGGCCACCCCGCGTGCGCCTCCGCCCCGATCTCCAGCAGGGGCGCCGATCCCGCCGGCAGGGCGTCGACTCCTTCGTCGACGACCCGGCGCGCCGCCTCCACCGCCCGGTCCGCGACCCGGTCCACCTCCGGCGCCAGCCGGGCCAGGACGCCCGTCGCGTCGAAGGGGTCCAAGCTCAGCAACCGCACGGTCGCCGTGGCCGGTCCGCTGACGCTCTCGTACGCCGCGCAGTACGCCGCGTCGACCGGCCCCAGGCCCGCCGCCCGGGCCGCCAGCCCGAGCACCACCGGCTGGTGGGCGCCCTTGGGGAACTCCCGGCCCAGGGCGTCCAGCTCGGCGGACGGCCAGGTCGTCCGGGCGGCCCGGATCAGCTGCCGCCCCAGCTTGCGCGCGGCGAGCCGCAGCGCGGGCGACGGCGTACGGGCGTCCGCGGCGCGGTCCAGCGCGACGGGGTCGATCCCGAGCGCCGCGGCCGCCGACAGGGCCGCGGCCACCAGCCCCGAGGTGTGCAGCCGTCCCCGGCAGAAGTCCGCGAGGCTCGCCGCCCCGCTGATCCGCCCGGCCCTGACCGCCGCCTCGGCCCCGCCGGAGTGCGCGTGACCGCCGGCGGGGAAGCGGCCGTCGGCCAGGACGAGAAGCGCCGCGCGCGACATCGCAACCCCGCCTTCAGAAGAGGAAGTACCGCTGCGCCATGGGCAGCTCGGCCGCCGGTGACGCCTCGACCAGTTCCCCGTCGATGTGCACGGCGAAGCTGTCGGGATCGACCCGTACCTCGGGCCGCGCGTCGTTCTCCCGCATGTCGGCCTTGGTGACACCGCGCGTCGACTCGATCGCCGTGAACCGCTTGCCGAGGCCCAGCCGCTCCGGCAGCCCGTCCTCGATGGCGAGCGGGGCGACGAAGTTGACGGAGTTCGCGGCCGGGGCCCGGCCGATCGCCCCGTACATCGGCCGGGGCAGGACCGGCTGCGGGGTCGGGATGGAGGCGTTGGCGTCGCCCATCTGCGCGTACGCGATCTGCCCGCCCTTGATGACGAGCTGCGGCTTGACGCCGAAGAACGCCGGCTCCCACAGGACCAGGTCGGCCAGCTTGCCGCTCTCCACCGACCCGATCTCACGGGCCAGGCCCTGGGCGAGGGCGGGGTTGATCGTGTACTTGGCGACGTAGCGGCGGACCCGGTGGTTGTCGGCCCGTCCGTCCCCGGGCAGCGCGCCGCGCCGCCGTTTCATCACGTGCGCGGTCTGCCAGGTCCGCATGACGACCTCGCCCACGCGTCCCATGGCCTGGGAGTCGGAGGAGATGATCGAGATCGCGCCGAGGTCGTGCAGCACGTCCTCGGCGCCGATGGTGGACGGCCGGATCCGGGACTCGGCGAAGGCCAGGTCCTCCGGCACGGCCGGGTTGAGGTGGTGGCACACCATCAGCATGTCGAGGTGTTCCTCGGCGGTGTTGACGGTGAACGGCCGGGTCGGGTTGGTGGAGCTGGGCAGCACGTACGACTCGGAGACCACGGTCATGATGTCCGGCGCGTGTCCGCCGCCCGCGCCCTCGGTGTGGTACGCGTGGATGCCCCGCCCCGCGATCGCGGCGAGCGTGTCGCCGACGAACCCGGCCTCGTTCAGGGTGTCGGTGTGGATGGCGACCTGGATGCCCGTCCGCTCGGCGACGGTCAGGGAGGCGTCGATGACGGCCGGGGTGGAGCCCCAGTCCTCGTGCAGCTTCAGGCCGAGCGCGCCGCCGCGGATCTGCGACAGCATCGCCTCGTGGGAGACGGTGTTGCCCTTGCCGAGGAAGCCGATGTTGAGCGGGTAGGCCTCCATGGCCTCCAGCATCCGGGCCAGGTGCCAGGGGCCGGGGGTCACGGTGGTGGCCTTGGAGCCCTCGGCCGGGCCGGTGCCGCCGCCGACCAGGGTCGTGATGCCCGAGGACAGCGCCTCGTCGGCGATCTGCGGGCAGATGAAGTGGACGTGCGCGTCGATCGCGCCCGCCGTGAGGATCCGCCCGTTGCCGGCGATGATCTCGGTCTCCGGGCCGATGACCAGGTCCGGGTGGACGCCGTCCATGGTGTCGGGGTTGCCGGCCTTGCCGATGCCGGTGATCCGGCCGTCGCGGATGCCGACGTCGGCCTTGACGATGCCCCAGTGGTCGATGATCACCGCGCCGGTGATGACGGTGTCCGGGGTGCCCTCGGCACGCGTGGCGCGCGCCTGGCCCATGGACTCGCGGATGACCTTGCCGCCGCCGAACACGGCCTCGTCGCCGGAGCGTCCGGGTCCGCCGGAACGATCCTCCTCGATCTCGACGAGCAGGTCGGTGTCGGCGAGCCGGATCCGGTCGCCGGTGGTCGGGCCGAACAGGTCGGCGTACGCGGCACGCGAGATCTCAGGCATCGAGGGCACCTCCGGTCTCCCCGCGCAGGCCGGGCACGATCCGGGCGCCGCTGAGCGGAACGAGTTCGACGTCGACGGGGATCCCGGGCTCGAAGCGCACGGCCGTGCCGGCGGCGACGTTCAGCCGCTTGCCGCGCGCGGCGGCGCGGTCGAACTCCAGACCGGGGTTGGCCTCGGCGAAGTGGTAGTGGGAGCCGACCTGGACGGGCCGGTCGGCGACGTTGAGGACGGTGAGCCGGGTGACGTCGCGGCCCTCGTTGTAGGCAATCGGGCCGTCGGCGAAGAGGATCTCTCCGGGAATCATGCTCGGGCCCCTCTCAGACGATCGGCTCGTGGACGGTGACGAGCTTGGTGCCGTCCGGGAAGGTGGCCTCGACCTGGACGTCGTGGATCATCTCGGGGACGCCCTCCATGACGTCGTCCCGGGTGAGCAGCGTGCGCCCGGAGGCCATCAGTTCGGCGACGGTCCGGCCGTCCCGGGCGCCTTCGAGGATGTGCGACGTGATGAGGGCGACCGCCTCGGGGTGGTTGAGCCTGAGCCCGCGGGCGCGGCGCTTCTCGGCCACGTCCGCCGCCACATGGATCAGCAGTCGCTCTTGCTCGTGCGGGGTCAGTTGCACGTCCCACCTCACAGTCCTCGCTCCGGACCGTGCGGGGTCCGGGTGCCGCGGCCACGGGGCAAAGTGCCAGGTGGCGTGGAGCGGCAGGCTAGTTGGACCGCGTTTCGGGCACGTTAACCGAGCGGTGGTCCATCGGCCGGGGCGCGGTCGTCGCGCATGCTCGTCAGGGCCCGCAGACCGTCCCGGAGGACCTCGACCGGGGCGGGGCCGAAGAGGGACTGCTGGGCGATGAACCCGAGCACGGCGGCGATCATCGTGCGGGCCACATGGTCCGGCTCGATGTCCGGCCGCATCATCCCGGCCCGCTGGTAGTCCTCGACGATCTTCGCCCAGGCCGCGCGGACGGAGCCGTAGCCCTCCCGCAGGACGGCCGCCAGTTCCTCGTTGCGCAGTGTCTCCGGCCACACCTGGATGACGAGGCTCGGGAACGCGGGCCTGCCGTCGATCCGCAGGGACTCGCGGGAGGCCAGCACCGTGCCGAGGACGGTCGCGACGAGTTCGTCCGGCGGCGGCGGCGGGCTCTGCCGCAGCGCCTCCTCGAAGGCGGCGCGGACCGAGCCGAGCACCTCGCCGACGATCGCGCCGATCAGTTCGTCCTTGCCGCTGAAGTAGCGGTAGACGGCACCGGCGGAGAGACCGACCTCCTTCAGCACGTCCTGCATGGACGTGGCGTGGAAGCCGTTGCGGGCGAAGCAGAGCGCGGCGCCGTCGAGGATCTGACGGCGGCGGGCGTCGAGGTGTTCCTGGGACACGCGGGCCATGGTCCACAACGTAAAACGAATATTCCTTCTTGACAAGGACCGGCGGCCGGAGGACGGTGAGAGAAGAGCAAAACGAACGATCCTTCTTTTTAATGCTCCGGTTCCGCTCGCCCACAGGAGACCCTCATGCCTTCCACCAGCACCCGCCGCGTGATCGCGGTCGTCGTGCTCGTCCCCGTCCTCGCGGCCCTGGCCCTGTGGGCCTTCGCCTGGCCGGCCACCCGTACCGCGCCTCGCGACCTGCCGCTGGGCGTCGCCGGACCGCCCGCGGCGGCGGCCCAGGTGGAGAAGGGACTCGAGCAGCACGAGGGCGCGTTCGAGATCCACCGCTACGCCGACGAGGCCGCCGCCCGGGACGCCGTCAAGGACCGGAGCGTGTACGGGGCGGTGGTGGTCACACCCCAGGGCCCCGAGCTGCTCACCGCGTCCGCCGCGGGGCCGGCCGTCGCACAGTTCCTCCAGCAGGCCGTCGCCCGGCAGGCCTCCGCCGAGGGCACACAGGTCAGGACGGTCGACGTCGTACCCGCCCCGGCGAGCGATCCGCGCGGCGCGGCGGTGACCGCCTCCGTGCTGCCGCTCGCCCTGGCCGGCATCGCGGCCGGCGCCGTGGTCACGCTGCTGGGACTGCGCGGCGTCCGGGCCGCGACCGCGCTGCTCGGCGCGTCCGCCCTGGTGGGCGTGGTCACCGCCGGGATCGCGGACAGCTGGCTCGGGGTGCTCACGGGCGACTGGTGGGCCGAGGCGGCGGTGCTCGGCCTGTCGGCGCTGGCCGTCAGCGGCGCCGTCGCCGGACTCGCCGCCCTGGTCGGCACCGCCGGCACGGGGATCGCGGCGGTCGCGGTGATGCTGCTCGGCAACCCCTTCTCCGGGGCGTCGTCGGCACCGCAGATGCTGCCGGAGCCCGTCGGCACGATCGGCCAGTGGCTGCCGCCCGGCGCGGGGACGACCCTGCTGCGCTCGGTGGCCTACTTCGACGGCGCGGCGGCCACCGGTCCCGCCCTGACCTTGACCTGGTGGGCGGTGCTGGGCCTGTGCGCCGTACTGCTCGGCGGTTCGCTCAGGGCGCGGAAGGAGAGCGGCACCCCCACGGGCGACACGCCCAGCCTCGCGACCGTCGGCTGAGCCGCCGGTCCGCACGGAACGGCCGCGCACCCCCGCTGTAGCGGACGGGGGTGCGCGGCCTTTTTTCGTCCGGATCAGGCCGGGCCGGCCCTCCGGTGCTCCGCCGCGATGCCGAACCGCTGCTGTTCGCGAGGAGCGGACGCGACCTCGCGGACCGTGGAGACGGCGCTGATCACCTGCTCCTCGGCGGGCTCCGCCGACTCCGCGAGTTCCTCGAGTCGCCGCAGGTCATCGGCCGAGACGAGGGCGACGAGGGGCTTGCCGTGCCGGGTGACGACGACGCGCTCGCCGGCGTACACCACGCGGTTGATCAGGTCGGCGAGTTCAGCCCTGGCTTGCGTCACCGGAATCTCGTAGGCCATGCACCCATCATAACGTCACGTACGTCCTGTACATTTTTTACAGAGACAGCCGTCGCCGGAGACGGCTCTGCCCGCTAGGAGGGGTTCGTCATGACCCGACCGTCCGCCCGTCACGTGCTGCCCGAGTTCACCGAACGCACGTCGTCCGGGCACCGGACGATGGATCCGTACTCCAAGCTGCTGGAGGGGCGGATCGTCTTCCTCGGGACGCCGGTGGACGAGACCTCGGCGAACGACGTGATGGCCCAGTTCATGTACCTCGAACACCTGGCCCCGGACCGCGACATCGCGCTCTACATCAACTCCCCCGGCGGCTCCTTCCACGCGATGACGGCCATCTACGACACGATGCGCTACGTCACCTGCGACGTGGAGACGATCTGCCTCGGCCAGGCCGGCGCGGCCGCCTCGGTGCTGCTGTCCGCGGGCACGCCCGGCAAGCGATCCGTGCTCCCCGGCGCGCGTCTGGTGATCCATCAGCCGTCGCTGCCCGAACCGGTCCACGGCCAGGCCAGCGATCTGGCGATCCAGGCCGACGAGTTGACGCGCATCCGGTCGCGCATGGAGGAGCTGCTCGCACGGCACACGGGCCGCACCCCGGAGCAGGTCGGCGCGGACATCGAGCGGGACAAGATCCTCACCGCCCAGGAGGCGGTCGCATACGGCCTGGTGGACCGGGTCCTCCCCAACCGCGAGGCCATCCTGGCCACGCCGACCGGGCGGTGAGGCTCCGGTGCTGCCGCCCGAACTGCCGCCGCTGCCCGCGCTGACGCGCGCCGAGGCGGAGCTGATCGACCGTTACCTCGACGTCGTCGACCTGCTCGGCCGGATCAACCCGGCGCTGCACGGCGACACCTACCGCGGGCTGCGCGCCGCCCAGGCCCTGGTCGGCAAGGCGACCGCGCTGCGCGACGCGTTGACCCTGATGCACCAGCGGGGCGAGACGGAACTGCACGCCGGCACGCTGGCCCGGGCCCTGCGGGTGCTGGACGGCGAGCGGCGCACGGCCAGGCTCACGCTGCCGCCCGAGTCCGTCAGCTGACGCGGCTCGGACGGCCGTTGACGCGGATCCGACGGCCCGGGCGCCCGTTCTGCCGACGGAGCGTCCCCGGGCCTGAGTCGAAACGGACCGAACGACGTACCCCTGTTCGGAGTAGACGGGGATCCTTTTTCTGGACCCCCTCAGTTGCGCAACGCGCGTAGCCAGGGGGCGGAATGGGACATTCCATGCCTGGTCCGGAGGTCCGCGGAGCAGTAGACGGTGGCTCGAACACAGACGTGTCCACCCGAACGGGTGAGTGGTGAGTAACAACACAAATCCCCGGTTCCGTTGGGATTTCGGGTCAAGCATGAGTCAAGATCCCTGTCTGACGACAAGCCCCCGCCACAGCGGCGGGGCGATCCGGGCGGACGCCGAGTCCTGCCGCCGCCCGGATGACCGGTCGACAGAAGTGGATCGGCAGGAGTGGAGGACCCAAGCACGACGGGTCGCCGGGACGGTCACGCCATGACCGGGTCCGAGCAGCCCTTGGGGTGAAGCCGCGTCAGCGGCCGGGCAACTTCGCCAGCCCGAATCCGACAGGTCATCCTTCACAGGCGGCTGACGAAGGGTTGCGCATGACTGCGCTCAATCGTGTCCCGTCGCTCATGGCCCGGGCCGGAACGGCCTCGGCCCTCACCATCGCCGCGGTGGGCGGCTCGATCGTGGCCCCCGGCTTCTCCTCGGAGGCCGCGGCAGCCACGCCTGCGACGAAGGCACTCCAGATCGCGGCCTCGAAGAAGGGCTCGCCCTACAAGTACGGCGCCACCGGGCCGCACCGGTTCGACTGCTCCGGGCTCACGCTGTACTCGTTCAAGAAGGCCGGCAAGAAACTGCCCCGCACGGCTGCCCAGCAGTACAACAAGACCCGCCACATCTCCGCCAAGAACCGCAAGGCGGGGGACCTGGTGTTCTTCCACTCGGGCAAGAGCGTGTACCACGTCGGTATCTACGCGGGTAAGAACAAGCTCTGGCACGCCCCGAAGACCGGGGACGTGGTGCGGCTGCAGAAGATCTGGACCAAGAGCGTCTGGTACGGGCGCGTGAAGTAGCCGCCCGGCGTGCGGCGGCGTCCTGACGCGCCGCCGCACGCCGGAGCGTGACACGGGCTCACGTGGTTACCCGTCCCCCCATGGCCGAGCACCGTCCCTGCACCGCACGCAACGAGACGCCGCTGCAGCGCGCCGACCGCAACTTCGTCGAGCTGCTCCAGGAACTCCGCGTCACCCAGACGGGCGTGCAGATCCTCTTCGCCTTCCTGCTGTCGCTCGCCTTCACCTCGCGCTTCGAGGACCTCGACACGGTCCAGCGCGTCACCTACGTCATCACGCTGCTGCTGGCGGTCCTGGCCGCGGCGCTGTTCACCGCGCCGGCCGCGCTGCACCGCTCGCTCTTCCAGCAGGGCGCCAAGCCGCGCATCGTGCAGGTCTCCTCGCGCCTGGCCAGCACCGGCCTGGTCGTGCTCGTGTTCGCGTTCAGCGGTTCCGTACTGCTGGTGGTCGATGTGACGACCGGCCGGGCCGGCGGCATCGCCGCGAGCGTGGCGACCTTCCTGGTCTGCGTCGGCCTGTGGGGGCTGCTCCCCCGGCTGGTGCGGCGGGCGGGCCTGCGTGACGAGACGGCCGGGACGGCGGAGGAACCGGCCTCACCCCGGTCGGGAACCGTCAGGGTTCCGGCGCAGCTGCGGGACACCGTCAGGCAGCCGTCGGCGCTTCGGGGAACGGCACCGCGTCGGGAGGCGTCGGCGCGACGCCGGTGAGACGGGCGGTGGCGGCCGGCGCGAAGGGGGCCGGGCCGGTGCTTCGGTGCCCGAGACGCCCGGGGATGCGCCGCTGTGACGTTACGGCTCCTGCTGTCCCGCCGCCGTCACCGGCTGGGCCGGGACCGTCCAGGGGAGTTCGACGGAGATGGTCTTGCCGCCCTCGCGGGTGGGGCGGACGCGGAGCCTGCCGCCGTACTCGGCGGTCAGCCAGCGGATGATGGCCAGGCCGCGGCCGTTGTCCTGCTGGACGGCGGCCGGGAGCCGTCTGGGGAAGCGCGGGTGACTGTCCGTGACACCGACGCGCAGGTGCTCGTCACCGTCGAGCTCGACGTCCACGGTGAACGTGGGCGACTGTCCGAAGGTGTGCTGGACGGCGTTGGTGGCGAGTTCGGAGATGATGAGCCGGATGGTGTCGGACACTTCCGTGTCCGCCGGCAGGCCCCACTCCGCCAGCGTGCCCACCACGTAGGCGCGCGCTGCGGAGACCGAGGCGGGATCGCTCGGCAGAGTGACGGAGGCTTCCAGATGGTCTGCCATGGCGACGTCGTCCCTTTCCCACGGGACCGCAGGCCGACACGGAGCGGAAGGTTCGAGTACGGTCCCGGACTGGTGCTTCGTCGCCAGACTGCCACCAGAACACCCATGAAGGACGGCGATCCACCAAGATATGCATATATCTGTCGCTCAAAGCGGTGAACTCTGCGACGCGAGACCGTATTTGGGTGGCTCGGAAGGAGTAAGGAGGAGCCATGCAGCACGGTCCCGCGGTGCGCCGGCGGAAACTGGGCGCCGAACTGCGTGCGCTGCGCACCTCGGCGGGGCTCACCAGCGGTGAGGCGGCCCGGCTGGTGGGCTGGCACCAGTCGAAGGTCAGCCGGATCGAGACGGGCACGAGTGGGGTGAAACCGGCCGATGTGCGGTTACTCCTCGACGCCTACGGTGTGGCAGACTCCCAACTTCGCGAGTTGCTCATGGTGTTGGCGGGGTCCGAGGACAGCGACGGCCGGCACCACTGGTGGCACGCCTACCGCGGGGTGCTGCCGCCGACCTACCGGGATTTCATCAGCCTGGAGTCCCAGGCCAGCGCGATGCGCACCCTGGAGACCACCGTCGTCCCGGGCCTGCTCCAGACGCCCGAGTACGCGCGTGCGGTGACGAGGGCCGCGGTGGAGGGGCTGTCGGAGGACCGGCTCGACACACTCGTCGAAGTGCGGCTGGCCAGGCAGGACGTCCTGCGCGCGGATCCGCCGCTGGAACTGAGCGCCGTGCTGGACGAGGCGGTGCTGCGCCGCGAGGTGGGCGGGCCCGGGGTCATGGCCCGGCAGCTGGAACGCCTGGTCGAGGCGGCACGGCTGCCCCAAGTAAGGCTCCAGGTGCTGCCGTTCGCCGCCGGGGCGCACATCGGTGTCACCGGCCCTTTCGTTGTCTTCTCATTTTCGAGCACTTCTGATCTGGATGTGGTTGTTCTCGACCACTTGACGAGTAGCCTCTATCTCGAACGGAAAGAAGACCTCCGGGCCTACACGGAGGCCTTCAACGCCCTTCAGATCCACGCCCTTTCGCCCGAGGACTCGTTGGATTTCATCGCCGGGACAGCCGCCGGCGCGTAAGGAGGCACCAATGCGTGCACTGCCTCGTCATGTCCCCTCAAGCATCGAACTGCACGGTGTGCGGTGGCTGCGCAGCAGCTACAGCACCGGCGCGAACAACTGCGTCGAGACCGCGTGTCCGGACACTCCTCCCTGGGCCGGACTCCTCGCCGTGCGCGACTCCAAGGCCCCGACCGGGCCCGCGCTGCTCTTCTCCCCGAGGAGCTGGGCGGAGTTCACGGCCGCGGTGGACCGTATGTGAACCCCGTCCGATCAGCCCGCCATCGTGCGACGCACGGCCGTGTCACGCCGACTCATGGTCGCGTCTCGCCGATCAGCCGTACAGCGCGTTCGATCTGCTGACCGGTCAGGTCCGCGCGGGCGGTCAGCCTGAGCCGTGAGATGCCGTCCGGCACGGAAGGAGGACGGAAACAGCCCACGGCCAGGCCCGCCGCGCGGCACTCGGCCGCCCAGCGCACGGCGTCCTCGGGAGAGGGCGCCCGCACCGAGACCACCGCGGCGTCCGGACGCACCGCTTCCAGACCCGCGGCGGTCAGGCCCGCGTACAGCTCGCCCGCCACCGCGCGGGCCCGCGCCGCCCGCTCCGGCTCGCGGCGCAGCAGGCGCAGGGCCGCGAGGGCCGCCCCCGCCGCGGCGGGGGCGAGTCCGGTGTCGAAGATGAACGTCCGTGCCGCGTTGACCAGGTGGTCGACGACCCGGGCCGGGCCGAGGACGGCCCCGCCCTGGCTGCCGAGCGATTTGGACAGCGTGAGCGTCACGACGACGTCGTCGGCGCCCGCGAGTCCCGCCGCGTGCGGGGCGCCGCGGCCGCCGTCGCCGAGGACGCCCAGGCCGTGGGCGTCGTCGACGACCAGTCCGGCGCCGTGCTCCCGGCAGGCCTCGGCGAGCGCGGCGAGCGGGGCCGCGTCGCCGTCGACCGAGAAGACCGTGTCGGACACCGCGATCGCCGGCCCCTCGTGGCTCGCCAGCGCCTTGCGCACGGCCTCCGGCTCGGCGTGCGCCACGACCTGGGTCGTGCCGCGGGCCAGTCGGCAGCCGTCGATGAGCGAGGCGTGGTTGCCCGCGTCGGAGACGATCAGCGAGTCGTGCGGGGCCAGCGCGGTGACCGCCGCGAGGTTGGCCGCGTAGCCGGAGGAGAAGACCAGGGCCGCCTCCGCACCGCAGAAATCGGCCAGTTCCCGTTCCAGCTCCGCGTGCAGTTCGGTACTGCCGGTGACGAGCCGGGAGCCCGTCGAGCCGCCGCCCCAGGTCGTCGCGGCGCGGGACGCGCCCTCGGTGACCTCGGGGTGGCGGGCGAGGCCCAGATAATCGTTGCTCGCCAGGTCGAGGAGCGGCGAGGCGGCCGGACGGGGGCGCAGGGTCCGTACGAGTCCGGCGCGGCGGCGCAACCGCGCCTGCTCGTCGATCCAGCCGAACGCCATGGGTGGTCCTCCGGGGAATTTGTAGGCAGTGCACAGACACTAGCGGGACCTCCCGCAGGTCACTGTGTGGCAATACCCACACCTCGAAGCGACTCTGTTGTGCGAACTCTCCTTGGCCGCGGGCCGCTCCGTAGGACAGGATCGGCTTCCATGGACCTGCTGAACACGCTGGTGGACAAGGGGCTTCGGCGCGAGCTGCCGACCCGTGACGAAGCACTGGCCGTCCTCGCGACGTCCGACGACGACCTGCTCGATGTGGTGGCCGCGGCCGGGAAGGTGCGCCGGCACTGGTTCGGCCGGCGGGTGAAACTCAACTATCTCGTCAACCTGAAGTCCGGCCTGTGCCCCGAGGACTGCTCCTACTGTTCGCAGCGGCTCGGTTCCGAGGCCGGGATCCTGAAGTACACCTGGCTCAAACCCGACCAGGCCTCCGACGCGGCGGCGGCCGGTGTGGCGGGGGGCGCCAAGCGGGTGTGCCTGGTGGCCAGCGGGCGCGGCCCGACCGACCGGGACGTGGACCGGGTCTCCGAGACGATCCGGACGATCAAGGAGAAGAACGAGGGCGTCGAGGTGTGCGCCTGCCTCGGGCTGCTCTCCGACGGCCAGGCCGAGCGGCTGCGCGAGGCGGGCGCCGACGCCTACAACCACAACCTCAACACGTCCGAGGCGACGTACGGGGACATCACGACCACGCACACGTACGCCGACCGCGTCGACACGGTCAACAAGGCCCACGCGGCGGGCCTGTCCGCCTGCTCGGGGCTGATCGCCGGCATGGGCGAGACGGACGAGGACCTGGTCGACGTCGTCTTCTCGCTGCGCGAGCTGGACCCGGACTCGGTTCCGGTCAACTTCCTCATCCCGTTCGAGGGCACCCCGCTGGCCAAGGAGTGGAACCTGACGCCGCAGCGGTGCCTGCGGATCCTGGCGATGACGCGGTTCGTCTGCCCGGACGTGGAGGTCCGCATCGCGGGCGGGCGCGAGGTCCATCTGCGCACGATGCAGCCGCTCGCCCTGCACCTGGCCAACTCGATCTTCCTCGGCGACTACCTCACCAGCGAGGGTCAGGCGGGCAAGGCCGACCTGGAGATGATCGCGGACGCCGGGTTCGAGGTGGAGGGCACCGACCAGGTGACGCTGCCGGAGCACCGGGCCGCCGGCGGCTGCGGGAGCGGTGGCGGCTGCGGCTCCGAGGGGTCCGAGGGGGACGGCGTGTGCGGTTCCGCGCCCGCCGCGCCGGCCGGTGAGCCCCGTACCGACCTGGTCGCCGTGCG
Organism: Streptomyces sp. Go-475; assembly: GCF_003330845.1. Classification (GTDB taxonomy): domain Bacteria; phylum Actinomycetota; class Actinomycetes; order Streptomycetales; family Streptomycetaceae; genus Streptomyces. Next base: position 1,074,257 of record NZ_CP026121.1, read on the forward strand.
CCGCCGGGGCGCCGGGACGGACCTCGCGCCCAATGCCTGAGCGGACGGTGCCCGAGCAGACAGTGCCCGAGCAGACAGTGCCCGAGCTGACGGTGCCCGAGCTGCTGGAGCTCGACCGGCGGCATGTGTGGCACCCGTACGGGCCGATGCCCGGCCGGCAGGAACCGCTCGTCGTGGAGTCGGCGAGCGGGGTGCGGCTGCGGCTCGCGGACGGCTCCGGGGAACTGGTCGACGGCATGTCGTCCTGGTGGTCGGCGATCCACGGCTACAACCACCCGGTGCTGAACGAGGCCGCGCGCGAGCAGCTCGGGCGGATGAGCCACGTGATGTTCGGCGGGCTCACCCACGAGCCCGCCGTACGGCTGGCGAAGCTTCTGGTCGACCTGTCGCCCGAGGGCCTGGAGCACGTCTTCCTCGCCGACTCCGGGTCGGTGTCGGTCGAGGTCGCGGTCAAGATGTGCCTGCAGTACTGGCGCTCGCTGGGCCGTCCCGGCAAGCAGCGGCTGCTGACCTGGCGCGGCGGCTACCACGGCGACACCTGGCAGCCGATGTCGGTGTGCGACCCCGAGGGCGGGATGCACGAGCTGTGGACCGGGGTGCTCCAGCGCCAGGTGTTCGCGGACCCGCCCCCGGCGGAGTACGACGAGACGTACGCCGAGCACCTGCGGTCGCTGATCGGGCGGCACGCCGACGAGCTGGCGGCGGTGATCGTCGAGCCGGTGGTGCAGGGCGCGGGCGGGATGCGGTTCCACTCCCCCGCGTATCTGCGGGTGCTGCGGGAGGCGTGCGACGCGCACGGCGTGCTGCTGGTGTTCGACGAGATCGCCACCGGTTTCGGCCGCACGGGCGCGCTGTTCGCGGCGGAGCACGCGGCGGTGACGCCGGATGTGATGTGCGTGGGCAAGGCGCTGACCGGCGGCTATCTGACGATGGCGGCGACGCTGTGCACCGCGCGGGTGGCCGACGGCATCTCGCGGGGCGAGGTCCCGGTGCTCGCCCACGGGCCGACCTTCATGGGCAACCCGCTGGCGGCGGCCGTGGCCTGCGCCTCGATCGAGCTGCTGCTGGGCCAGGACTGGCTCGCGGAGGTCAAGCGGATCGAGGCGGGGCTGCGGGACGGGCTCGCGGCGGCCTCGGGCCTGCCGGGTGTGACGGACGTACGGGTCCTCGGCGCCATCGGGGTCGTGCAGCTGGACCACGCCGTGGACATGGAGGCGGCGACGGCGGCGGCCGTGCGCGAGGGCGTGTGGCTGCGGCCGTTCCGCGATCTGATCTACACCATGCCGCCGTACGTCACGGGCGACGCGGACCTGGCGCGGATCGCGCGGGCGGTGTGCGCGGCGGCGCGGGAAGGACGATCGGGGTGATGACATGCCGGTACTGGTGATCACGGGCACGGGCACGGAGGTCGGCAAGACGGTGGTGACCGCCGCCGTCGCCGCGACGGCCCTGGCGGCCGGCCGTTCGGTGGCCGTGCTGAAGGCCGCGCAGACGGGCGTGCGCCCGGACGAACCGGGGGACGCCGCGGAGGTCGCGCGTCTCGCGGGAGCGGTGACGACGGCCGAACTCGACCGCTATCCGGAGCCGTTGGCGCCGGCCACGGCAGCCCGCCGGGCCGGTCGCGCCCCGGTGCATCCGCACGAGGTCGCGGAGGCCGCCGCCAAGCTGGCCACCGAGCACGACCTGGTGCTGGTGGAGGGGGCGGGCGGGCTGCTCGTACGGTTCGACGCGGCCGGCGGCACGCTGGCGGACGCGGCCGGGCTGCTGTCGGCTCCGGTGCTGATCGTGGCGCCGGCCGGGCTGGGCACGCTGAACACGACGGAGCTGACGGCCCACGAACTCCGCTCCCGGGGGCTGGAGCCCGCGGGTGTGGTGATCGGGAGCTGGCCCGCGGAACCGGATCTCGCCGCGCGCTGCAATCTCGCGGACCTGCCGGACGTGGCCGGGGCGCCGCTGCTGGGCTCGGTGCCCGCCCGGTCGGGGGCCCTCGCCCCCGCCGCCTTCCGGGCGGCCGCGCCGCACTGGCTGGCGCCCCGCCTGGACGGCACGTGGGACGCGGAGGCGTTCCGGGTGCGGGAGGCGCCGCCGGCCTCCTGAGAGTCCCGCGGCCGTGCGGTGAAACCGGCGCGGACGTTGCGCACGTGTTGACCTTCGTACGTGATCACCTCCGAAGGGAACACCGTGCACACCCGACACTCACGCCCGTCCCGCCGCGCGGCCCTCGTGCTGGGCGCGGCCGCCGCTCTCTCCTGGGGCGGCGGCTCGGCCCAGGCCTTACCGCGCACCGGCGGCGTCACCGCGCGGCTGCGGAAACTGGAGCAGGAACACACCGCCCGCCTGGGGGTGTACGCCCGCAACCTGCGCACGGGCCGGACGGTGGCGTACCGGGCCGACGAGCTCTTCCCCATGGCCTCGGTCTTCAAGACGCTCGCCGCCGCGGCCGTCCTGCGCGACCTCGACCGCGACGGCGAGTTCCTGGCCCGACGCGTCCACTACACCCAGGAGTACGTCACGGACTCCGGCCACTCCCCCGTCACCGAGGACCACGTCGCGACCGGCATGACCGTCGCCGAACTCTGCGACGCCACCATCCGGTTCAGCGACAACACCGCGGGCAACCTGCTGCTGAAGGAGCTGGGCGGACCGACCGCGATCACGCGGTTCGCCCGCTCGGTCGGTGACGGGGTCACCCGGCTCGACCGGTGGGAGCCCGAGCTCAACAGCGCGGAACCCTGGCGCGTGACCGACACGACCTCCCCGCGCGCCATCGGCCGGACCTACGCCCGCCTGGTGCTCGGCGACGCGCTTCAGCCGCGGGACCGGGCCCGGCTGACGGACTGGCTGCTCCGCAACACCACGAGCGCCGAGAAGTTCCGCAAGGCCCTGCCGGCCGACTGGCTGATCGCCGACAAGACCGGCGGCGGGCGGTACGGCGGCAACCACGACGTGGGCCTCACCTGGCCGCCGGACGGCCCCCCGATCGTGATGTCCGTCCTGACCACCCAGCCGGAGGAGGACGCCCCGGCCGACAACCCTCTGGTGGCCGGGACGGCGCAGCTGCTGGCGGCGGAACTCGCCCGGCCGGAGTCGAGGACGGGCCGCCGCGGGCCAGCCGGCTCGTCGGCGTCGCCGGCGGGCAGGGGTGCGCCGGGTCCCCGCGGGGGAGAATCGCGGTAGCCCGCCTCGTCAGGGAGGTCCCCATGCCGCTCCGCTCCGGCAAGGTGCCGCGGGATGCCGTGCGCCATCCGCTGTTCGCCCGCTACTACGCCCGGGTCAGCGTGCACGCCGAGACCCGGCTGGGCATGGGCCGGGTGCGCGAGAGACTGCTCGGCGGGCTGTCCGGGCGGGTGATCGAGATCGGCGCGGGCAACGGGCTGAACTTCGCGCACTACCCCGGCACCGTCGCGGAGGTCGTGGCCATCGAACCGGAGCGGCGGCTGCGGCGGCTGGCCGTCGAGGCGGCCCTGCGCGCCGACGTCCCGGTGGACGTGGTGCCGGGTGCGGCCGAGGCGCTGCCGGTCAAGAGCGAGGGCTTCGACGCGGCCGTGGTGTCGTTGGTGCTGTGCAGTGTGCGGGACGTGCCCCGGGCGCTCGGGGAGCTGCGGCGGGTGCTGCGGCCCGGCGGTGAGGTGCGGTTCTTCGAGCACGGCCGGGGCGGCGGCCGGGTCATGACCCGCACGCAGCACGCGCTGGACCGGACGCTGTGGCCGGTGCTGAACGGCGGCTGCCATCTGTCGCGGGAGCCCGTGCGGGAGCTGCGGGACGCCGGGTTCGAGCTCGGCCCCTACCGACGGGTGATGATGCCGGAGCAGGGGCCGGTGCTGCCCACCTCGTACTGCGTCATGGGCACGGCCTGGCGCCCGGGGGCCGGCGCGTAGTCACAGGCTCCACTGGCGCAGCTCCCGCTCGATGTCCCGTACGGACGCCTCGCCGCTCTTGACCAGCCGGGCGAGGTCGCGGACCTGCTCGGGCGAGGTGACGACCTTGGCGCCGCTGGCGACGAGGTAGGCGTAGGCGACGGCGGAGGCGAACAGGGCGTTGGAGCGTTCCAGCGCGGGGACGTGGATGAGGAGCTGGAGCAGCGCGGCGGCGCGGGCGTGCGGGCCGTCGTAGACGGGGACGTCGAAGATCCGGGCCTGGTGGCGGGCGACGGCGGCGACGAGGGCTCCCCAGTCGGTCACCTGCGGGTCGCCGGGGGTTTTCTGCTCGGCGAGCATCAGCAGCCAGGCGAGGTCGATCTCGAGGTTGTTCAACGGTTCAGTGGCGACCTTCTCGCGTGCCCTCACGGTCCGGGCCGAACTCCTCGGCGAAGACGGACTCGTACTGCTTCATGAAGTCGGCGGCGGCCTCCACGAACGTGTGGCCCACCTCGCCGGTGTCCTGTCTGACCAGCTCCTCGATGTAGCGGTTGACGCTCATCCCGCGGGCCAGGGCGCGCTCGCGGGCGGCGCGGGCGGTGCCCTCGTCGACGCGCACGTTCAGCTGGGTCTTCGCCATACCTCGAAGCTAGCGCGCGGACGCTAGCACCGGCAAGGGCGGGAGTCCGACCCACGAAGGATGCCGAGTGTGGGCCGTGTCACATTACCCTCGGGTAGAGCCAGGAGGTCCTGACGCAGACCCTCAAGGAGGCGGCCTTGTCCACACCTGCTGCGGAGCACGCCCCCGGCCTCGCGCCGACCGACGGGATCGCGGCCCGCGCCCGCGGTCTGACCAAGGCGTACGGCTCGGGCGAGACGACCGTGCTGGCGCTCGACTCGGTGGACGTGGACGTCGTGCGCGGCCGGTTCACCGCGGTGATGGGGCCGTCGGGCTCCGGGAAGTCGACGCTGATGCACTGCCTGGCGGGGCTCGACACCGTCTCGGCCGGGCGGGTGTGGCTCGGCGACACCGAGATCACCGGGCTGCGGGAGCGGGAGCTGACCCGGTTGCGCCGGGACCGGATCGGGTTCATGTTCCAGTCGTTCAACCTCATCCCGACCCTGAACGCGTTGGAGAACATCACCCTGCCCATGGACATCGCCGGCAGGAAGCCCGACGAGAAGTGGCTGGACCAGGTCATCGACACGCTCGGCCTGCGGGACCGGCTCGGGCACCGGCCCTCCCAGCTCTCCGGCGGTCAGCAGCAGCGCGTGGCCTGTGCGCGGGCGCTGGCCTCGCGGCCCGAGCTGATCTTCGCGGACGAGCCGACCGGCAACCTCGACTCGCGCGCCGGCCTGGAGGTGCTCGGCTTCCTGCGCGAGGCGGTGGACCAGCTCGGCCAGACCGTCGTCATGGTCACCCACGACCCGGGCGCCGCCGCCCACTCGGACCTGGTGCTCTTCCTCGGGGACGGCCGGATCGTCGACGAGATGCCGCGGCCGACGGCGGAAGCGGTGCTGGAGCGGATGAAGCGGTTCGACGTGATCCGCACGCGCTTCGAGGAGAGCTGATCCCGTGCTCAAGGCGACCCTGAGGAGCTTCCTGGCGCACAAGGGGCGGCTGCTGCTCTCCGCGCTCGCCGTCCTGCTGTCCGTCGCGTTCGTCACGGGGAGCCTGATCTTCTCGGACACCGTCAGCCGCACCTTCGACCGGCTGTTCGCCTCCACCGCCGCCGATGTCACCGTCAGCCCGAAGGAGGACCTCGACGAGGCGGTGCCCTCCGGCCGGACGGCGACCCTGCCGGCCGCGCTCGCCGAACGGGTGCGGCAGATCGACGGGGTCGCGGCGGCCCGCGCCGAGGTGGACGTGAACGGCCTCACGGTCGCCGACGAGAACAACGAGCCGGTGGGCCCGACCACCGGGGCACCCACGCTCGGCAACGCCTGGAACCCGAACGAGCGCAGCCCCGTGGAGCTGACCTCGGGGCACGCCCCGCGCGGGCCCGGCCAGGCGCTGCTCGACTCGGAGACCGCCGACCGCAAGGACGTGGCGATCGGCGACACCCTCACCGTGATCGCGCCGCCCGGGTCGTTCGAGGTCCGGGTCGTCGGCATCGTCACGTTCACCACCACCAACCCGGGCGCCGCGCTGGTCTTCCTCGACCCGTCCACCGCGCGGACGAAACTGCTGGGCGACCCACGGGCCGCCACCAGCATCTCGGTCGACGCGGCCGACGGGGTCGGCGACGAGCAGCTCAAGCAGCGCGTGGCCGCCGCGCTCGGCCCGCACACCTACGACTTCCGGACGGCCGACGAGCAGGCCGAGTCCGACGTCGAGCAGCTGGGCGGGTTCCTCGACGTCATCAAGTACGTGATGCTCGGCTTCGCCGGGATCGCCGTGCTGGTCGGCGTGTTCCTGATCGTCAACACCTTCTCCATGCTCATCGCGCAGCGCACCCGTGAGCTGGGGCTGCTGCGCGCCCTAGGCGCCGACCGGCGCCAGGTCCGCCGCTCGGTGCTCACCGAGGCCCTGCTGCTCGGCCTGGCCGGCTCCACGCTGGGGCTCGCGGTGGGCATCGGGCTCGCGGCCGGGCTCATCGAGCTGATGGGTCTGCTCGGCATGAACATCGACGCCGACGAGATGGTCATCGGCTGGGTGACGCCCGTGGCGGCGTACGTCGTCGGTCTCGGCGTCACCTTCGTCGCCGCGTACCTGCCGGCGCGGCGGGCCGCGGGCGTCTCGCCGATGGCGGCGCTGTCGGACGCCGAGGTCGCCGGGGTGGGCCGGCCGCTGCGGGTGCGCGCGGTGGCGGGCACGGTCGTCGGGGCGGCCGGGGCGGCGGCGCTCGCGGGATGCGCCGTGTCCGAGCGGACGGCGTCGGCGGCGTCCCTGCTGGGCCTCGGGGTCGTGCTGACCCTGATCGCGACGGTGATCGCCGGTCCGCTGCTGGTGCGCCCGGTGATCCGCGTGCTCGGCGGGGCCTTCCCCGCGCTGTTCGGTTCGATCGGCCGGATGAGCCAGCGCAACGCCCTGCGCAATCCCCGCCGTACCGGGGCCACCGCGGCCGCCCTGATGGTCGGTCTCGCCCTGGTCGGCGGCATGTCGGTGGCGAGCGAGTCGATGACCGCGTCGTTCGACCGGCAGATCGACAGGACGCTGGGTGCCGACTTCGTCATCCAGAACACCAACTTCCTGCCGTTCCCCGAGGAGGTGACCGACGAGGTGCGCGCCACCGAGGGCGTGGGCCTCGTCGTACGGGGGCGGTTCACGCCGGTCGCGGTGCGGCTGCCGGACGGCGACCGCGTGGAGACGACCGCGGCGGGCTACGATCCGCGGCTCGACGAGGTCGCCAACATCACCTACACGGCAGGGGACTCGGCGGCCGCGCTCGCGGACGGGCGCCTGGCCATGGACCGGGACTTCGCCCGCGACCACGGCGTACGGGCGGGGAGCACCGTCCCGGTGGAGTTCCAGGGCGGACGCTCGGCCGAGCTGACCGTCGGCGCCCTCACCGACCAGGACGCCGCCGAGGGGTTCGGCACGCAGGGCGGGCTCTACTTCGGTCTCGGCACGCTGGAGCGGTACGCGCCCGGCGGGCAGGACTCCGCGCTGTACGTCAACGCCGCCCCCGGCACGGGCGACGACGAGCTGCGCGCGCGGCTGGAGGCGACCCTGGACCCGTATCCGCAGGTGCAGGTGCGGGACCTGGCCGACTACAAGCAGCTCGTCCACGACCAGATCGCCGTCCTGCTCTACCTCGTGTACGCGCTGCTGGGCCTGGCGATCATCATCGCGGTGCTCGGCGTGGTCAACACCCTCGCCTTGTCGGTCGTCGAGCGCACCCGGGAGATCGGGCTGCTGCGGGCGATCGGCCTGGCCCGGCGTCAGCTGCGGCGGATGATCCGGCTGGAGTCGGTGGTGATCGCCGTGTTCGGCGCGGTCCTGGGGCTCGCCCTGGGGCTGGTGTGGGGGGTGTGCACGCAGCAGGTGCTCGCGCTCCAGGGCATGGCGGCCCTCGCGATCCCGTGGGTCACGATCGTCGCCGTGGTGATCGGTTCCGCGGTGATCGGGGTCGTGGCGGCGCTGCTGCCGGCGTTGCGCGCGTCCCGCATGAACGTACTGGCGGCCATCGCACACGAGTGATGGAATCGCGGCGGGTACTCAAGTCGCTTCTGTGTGAGGAGAGTTCATGTCGCGTCCGTTCCGCTTCGGGGTCAACCTGCTGCAACCGGCGTCCGCCGGGGAGTGGCGCGCCAAGTGCCGCCGGGCCGAGGAGCTGGGGTACGACGTGATCCTGGTCCCCGACCATCTGGGCATGCCCGCGCCCTTTCCCGCGCTCGTGGCGGCGGCGGAGGCCACCGAGCGTCCGCGGCTGGGCACCTTCACGCTCAACGCGGGCTTCTGGAACCCGACGCTGCTGGCCCGCGAGGTGGCGACGACGGACGCGCTCACGGGCGGCCGTCTGGAGCTCGGCCTGGGCACCGGCTATGTGCGGGCGGAGCACGAGTCGGCCGGGCTGCCGTTCGGCTCGCCGGGCGAGCGGGTGGACCATCTGCGGCGCACGGTCGAGGAGCTGGGGCGGCTGCTGGGCTCGGACGAGCACCGGCCGCAGGCGGCGCAGCGGCCCCGGGTGCCGCTGCTGATCGGCGGGAACGGCGACCGCATGCTGCGGCTGAGTGCCGAGCACGCCGACATCGCGGCGTTCACCGGGGCGCGTACGGTACCGGGCAGCACGACCGGGCAGCTGACGCCGATCACCGCGGAGGAGCTCGACGAACGCGTGGCGCGGTGGCGGGAGTTCGCGCGGCACCGCGAGGAGCAGCCCGAGCTCAACCTGCTGCTTCAGGTGGTGATCGGCACGGAGGACCGGGAGGCCGCCGTCCAGCCGTTCCTGGAACTCGTGCCGGACCTGACGGTGGAGCAGGTGCTGGACCTTCCCGTCTCCCTGGTCGGCACGCCGGACGAGCTGGCGGAGCAGGTCCTGGCCCGGCGCAAGCGCTACGGCTTCACGTACTTCACGGTCCTGGAGCCCTGCATGGAGGCGTTCGCTCCGGTCATGGCCCGGGTGCGCGGGGCCTGACGTCCGCATGGTGGAACGGCCTGTCCCGGCCGGCGGTGCGTGATGTGATCACGGCATGACGGAGCTGCGCATCCGGGCCGCGACGCCCGAGGACCTCGACACCGTGCTGGCCTTCTGGAAGGTGGCCGCCGAGGGCACGAGCATCAGCGACGACCGCGGTGGCGTGGAGCGGCTGGTCGCGCGCGATCCCGAGGCCCTGCTCCTGGCCGAGCGGGGCGGCGAGCTGGCCGGCACGGTCATCGCGGGGTTCGACGGCTGGCGCTGCCACCTCTACCGGCTGGCCGTGCATCCGGACCACCGTCGCCGGGGCGTCGCCTCCGCGCTGCTCGCCGCGGCCGAGGAGCGGTTCGTACGGCTCGGCGGGCGGCGCGCGGACGCCATGGTGCTCACGCGCAACGAGACCGCGCACCGGGCGTGGGGTGCCGCCGGCTACGCGCCCGAGGAGCGGTGGCGGCGCTGGGTGAAGCCCCTCATCGGCTGAGGACTCCTGCCACCAGCCGGTGGGCGTAGGCGGTGTCGAGCCCGTCCGGCCGGAACAGGATGCGGTACATCATGGGCGCGACGACCTGGTCGATGACCGTCTCGGCACCGGGGGCCGGCTCCCCCCGCTCGGACGCGCGACGCAGGATGACGTCGATCTGCTCGGCGGCGTAGGCGGAGCACTGGCCGGCGTTGCCGCCGTCCGGGTCGCCGAGGAGGGCGTCGCGGATGTAGGCGCGGCCGGCGGGCGAGGACATCTCGTCGAGGAACTGCTCGGCCCAGGCCGTCAGGTCGGACGCCAGGGAGCCGTGGTCGCCGGGTTCGGTGTCGGGCCGCAGCCGCTCGACCGCCACATCGGACAGCAGCACCTGCAGGTCTCCCCAGCGGCGGTAGATCGTGGACGGTGTCACGCCGGCGCGCTGGGCGACCATCGGCACCGTCAGGGCGTCGCGGCCGACCTCCGAGGCGAGTTCGCGCACGGCGGTGTGCACCGCCGCCTGGACCCGGGCGCTGCGCCCGCCGGGGCGCACCATCTGCCTGCTCACGGAACCCACCTTAAAGCGAACCCATTGCTTCTAGCACAGCGCTGCTCGGGTCGCGGGCGCGAGACCGTGGGCCGGGCCTGTCTGTTCGCAGGCGTGCCCGACCCGCAGCAGCAGGCTCTCGCCGAGCGGCGGCCCGAGGAGCTGCATGCCGATCGGCAGCCCCGCCGAGTCGTGGCCGACCGGGACCGAGAGGGAGGGCAGGCCGGTGATGTTGGCCGGGGCCGAGAGCCGCACATAGGCGTCGGAGACGCCCTCGACGGTGCCGTCGGCCCAGGTGACCGTCTCCTGGCCGGCCGCGACGGCGGTCATCGGCACGCTGGGGGCGGCGACCAGGTCGACCTCCCGCAGCAGCCGCGCCCATTCCCGCCTCATGAGGGTGCGCGAGCGCTGCGCCCGCAGGTAGTCCCCGGCGGTCATCAGTTCACCGGCCTCCAGGAGGATCCGGACGTCGGCCTGGTAGAGCTCGGGGACCGTGCGCAGGCTGCTCTCGTGGTAGGCGGTGGCCTCGGGCACCATCAGGCCCCACTGGGTGGCCTGGATGTAGCGGGTCATGGGGATGTCGACGTCGACGAGGCGGGCACCGAGTGCCTGGAGCCGGCCGATCGCGCTCCGGACGGCGGCTGTCACCTCCGGGTCGACGTGGTCGAAGTAGTAGGTGCGCGGCACACCGATCCGCAGGCCGGTCAGATCCGGGTCCGGGCCCGGCCGGTAGTGCGCGGGGGGCGTGGTCACCGAGGCGGGGTCGCGGGGGTCGTGGCCGGCCAGGGCCGCCAGGACCAGGGCCGCGTCCTCGGCGGTGCGGGCGATCGGGCCGACGTGGTCCAGGGACCAGGACAGGGACGTGACGCCGTGGCGCGGGACGAGGCCGTAGGTCGGCTTGAGGCCGACGACCCCGTTCAGCGCGGCGGGCACCCGGATGGATCCGCCGGTGTCGGTGCCCAGGGCGAAGGTGGCGGTGCCGGCGGCGACGGCGACGGCCGATCCGCCGCTGGAGCCGCCGGCGACCCGGCCGGGGTCCCAGGCGTTGTGGGTCTGCGGGGTGGTCAGTCCGTAGGCGAACTCGTGCGTGTGGGTCTTGCCGAGCAGGACCGCTCCGGCCGCCGACAGGCGTGCTGCGACGGTGCTGTCGGCCGGCGCGCGGTGGCCGGACCGCACCCGGGAACCGGCCGATGTGGCCGTACCGGCGACGTCGATCAGGTCCTTCAGGCCCATCGGGATGCCGTGCAGCGGACCGCGGTGGCGGCCGGCCGCGATGTCGTTCTCGGCCTGGCGCGCCGCCCGGCGCGCACCCTCCGCGTCGACGGTGGCGTAGGCCCGGAGGCGCGGTTCCATCTGCTCGATGCGTTCCAGCACGGAGTCGGTCAGCTCGACGGGGGACAGCCGGCGTGCCCCGATCGCGTCGGCGGCGGCAGTGAGCGTCAGTTCATACGGCTGCATCGTGCGTCTCCTTCGCCACTGCCACGCGGTAGGCGGGGGCGGGCGGGGTGTCCCCGAAGTCCAGCTCCCGCAGGACCGCCACGACGGAGTGGATGTGGTCGGCGGTGGCCGCGACCGCCGCGTGGCGGTCGGCGGGCAGCTCGAGCAGAGCGGGCCAACCCCGCCTGGCACGGCCTGGACACCGACTACCTCCGGCACCTCACCGCCGCCGGTTTCCCCCCGGACTCCGTCGACCTGGTGATCCTCACCCACCTGCACGCCGACCACGTCGGCTGGAACACCCGGGAGGTGAACGGCGCGTGGGTGCCCACCTTCCCGAACGCCCGCTACCTGACCTCGCGCACCGAGCGGGAGTTCTGGGCCGGGTACGACATGGACGAGGCGCGCCGGCAGATGTTCCGCGACTCCGTGATCCCGGTGGAGGAGGCGGGACTGCTCGACCTCCTCGACGTCCCCGCAGAGGGCCTCGAAGTCGCCCCGGGACTGCGTCTGCTCCCGACACCCGGGCACACCCCCGGCCATGTCGCCGTCGAACTGACCAGCCGCGGCCGGACGGCACTGATCACCGGCGACTGCGTCCACCACCCCGTCCAGCTCGCCCACCCCGGTATCGGCGCCTGCGTCGACATCGACCCCGGGCGGTCGGAGGCCTCACGCCGCGAGCTGCTCGGCGCGCTCGCCGGCACGGACACCCTCCTCCTGGGCACCCACTTCGCACCGCCCACCGCCGGGCGCGTCGTCGCACACGAGGGCGCGTACCGGCTCGTCCCCGCCCCCACCGACTCCCACTGAGCACACCGGCCGCAGGACTTTGCCCATCCTTTACCCTGGGATGGCCACTCGGTCCTCTATGAAAGGTTGTGAGCGTCCGCCCATGGGCGAGCCTCCCAGTCCGCGACACCGCGCGTCCGGCCCCGTCCTGGACAACCATGGAACGGGGGTGAACCGATGACCGAAGTGCTCCTCCTCCTCGCGGCGATCCTGCTCTCGCTCGCCTGCGGCGCCTTCGTGGCGGCGGAGTTCTCCCTCACCACGGTCGAGCGCGCCGAGCTGGAACGGGCGGTGGAGCGCGGCGAGCGGGGCGCCCAGGGCGCGCTGAAGGCCGTACGGAATCTGACGTTCCAGCTCTCCGGGGCGCAGCTCGGCATCACCGTCACGAACCTGGTCGTCGGCATGCTCGCCGAGCCGTCGATCGCCGCGCTGATCGCCGGACCGCTGGAGGACCTCGGCGTCTCGCGCTCGGCGTCGCACAGCCTCGCGCTGGTGCTGGGCACGGCGCTGTCGACGGTGTTCCTGATGGTCGTCGGTGAACTGGTGCCGAAGAACTGGGCGATCTCCTCGCCGCTGACCGTCGCCAAGACCGTGGGCAACGCGCAGCGCTGGTTCAGCGCCGCGTTCCGGCCCTTCATCACCCACCTGAACAACACGGCGAACCGGGTCGTGCGCCGGATCGGCGTGGAGCCCGCCGAGGAGCTGGCCTCGGCGCGCGGGCCGCAGGAACTGGCGGCGCTCGCCCGGCACTCCGCCAGGGAGGGCGTCCTGGAGGCCGACACCGCCGAGCTGTTCGTGCGGACGCTGAACCTCGCCGACCTGACCGCGGAGAACGTGATGACGCCGCGGGTGCAGGTCGTCGCCCTGGAGGTGCAGGCGACCCTGGAGGACGTGGCGAACGCGACCCGTGCCACCGGCCTGTCCCGGTTCCCCGTCTACCGCGGCACGCTCGACTCGGTCGTCGGCACCGCGCACGTCAAGGACGTCCTGGCGGTACCGGCCGAGCGCCGCACCCGGATCTTCGTCTCCGAGCTGATGCGCGAGCCGCTGCTGGTCCCCGAGACGCTCACCGTCGACCGCCTCCTGGACCGGCTCTCCGGCAAGCGCACCATGGCCGTCGTGATCGACGAGTACGGCGGTACGGCGGGTGTGGCCACCCTGGAGGACATCGTCGAGGAGGTCGTCGGCGAGGTGCGCGACGAGCACGACCCGCACGAACTGCCGGACCTCGCGCCGGCCGGCACGGACGAGTCCGGCCACGCCCTGTACTCGGCGGACGGCTCCGCGCGCGTGGACCACCTGGAGCGCGTGGGGCTGCGCGCGCCGGAGGGGCCGTACGAGACGCTCGCCGGGCTGGTGGCGACGGTGCTCGGCCGGATACCGGCCGCCGGCGACCGGCTGGAGGTCGCCGGCTGGCGGATGGAGGTCCTGGACGCCACGGGCCGCCGGGCGGCCCGGGTCCTGCTGTGCGCGCCCCTCGACGACGAGAAGCCCGACGAGAAGCCCGACGAGAAGGGGGTCGAGCTGTGACCGCCGTACAGCTGCTGATCGGCCTGGCGACGCTGGTCGTCAACGCCTTCTTCGTCGGCGCCGAGTTCGCGCTGATCTCGGTGCGCCGCAGCCAGATCGAGCCGTACGCCGACCAGGGCGACCGGCGCGCCAAGAGCGTGCTGTGGGGCCTGGAGCACGTGTCCGCGTTGATGGCGGCCGCGCAGCTCGGCATCACGCTGTGCACGCTGGTGCTGGGCGTGGTCGCCGAGCCGGCGATCGCGCACCTGCTGGAGCCGGTGTTCCACGCGGTGGGCGTGCCCGAGGGCGCGGGGCACGCGGTGTCCTTCGTGATCGCGCTGGCCCTGGCGACGTATCTGCACATGCTGCTCGGCGAGATGGTGCCGAAGAACATCGCGCTCGCCGAGCCGGTGCGCAGCGCGCTGACGCTCGGGCCGCCCCTGGTGGCGCTGTCCCGGGCGCTGCGGCCGGTGATCTTCACGGTGAACGCGTTCGCGAACACGCTGCTGAAGCTGCTGCGGGTGGAGGCCCGGGAGGAGGTGGCCGCCTCCTACTCGGACGCGGAGATCGCGCAGATCGTGAAGGACTCCAGCGAGGCCGGGCTCATCGACGACCGCGCCCAGGAGCGGCTGCACGACGCGCTGGAGCTGGGCCGCCGCCCGGTGCGCGACGTGGTGCTGCCCCTGGAACGCGTGGTCTACGCGCGCGTGGGCGTCACTCCGGAGCAGTTGGAGCGGCTGTCGGCGGAGTCCGGGTTCTCGCGGTTCCCGGTGGTGGACGAGGGGCGGCGGATCGTCGGCTACCTGCACGTCAAGGACGCCCTGGACGCCGCCGGGCGCGAGGTGCCGTTCCGGCTGCGGGACATGAGGCCCATCGCGCGCGTGCGGGAGGGCACGCCGCTGGACGACGTCCTCACGGCGATGCGCGGCAGCCGTACGCACCTCGCGGCGGTCCTGGGGTCGGACGGGCGGCTGGCCGGGCTGGTGACGATGGAGGACGTGCTGCGGGAGCTGTTCGGTCAGCGGGCGTGAGGGAACGGTCGCCGGTGCTCGCCAGCGGGTGACCGACCGCTGGGTATGTGCACGGGATATCATTTCCGCCGCCATGGACACGAACCCCACCTACAGCAGCCTGGTCGCCGTCGGCGACTCCTTCACCGAGGGCATGTCGGACCTGCTGCCCGACGGCACCTACCGGGGCTGGGCCGACCTGCTCGCCGCGCGGATGGCGGCCCGTACGCCCGGCTTCCGGTACGCCAACCTCGCGGTGCGCGGCAAGCTGATCCGGCAGATCGTCGACGAGCAGGTGGACGTCGCGGCGGCCATGGGCGCGGACGTGATCACGCTGGTGGGCGGGCTCAACGACACCCTGCGGCCCAAGTGCGACATGGGCCGGGTGCGCGGGTTGCTGGAGGAGGCCGTGGAGAAGCTGGCCCCTTCGTGCCGGCAGCTCGTGCTGATGCGCAGCCCGGGCCGTCAGGGTCCGGTGCTGGAGCGGTTCCGGCCGCGCATGGAGGAGCTGTTCGCCTGCGTGGACGAGCTGGCGGCGCGGCACGGCGCGATCGTCGTCGACCTGTACGGCGCGCCGTCGCTCGCCGATCCGCGGCTGTGGGACGTGGACCGGCTGCACCTGACGGCCGAGGGCCACCGCCGGGTCGCCGAGGCCGTGTGGCAGGAACTCGGTTACGAGCCCGAGGACACCGAGTGGCGCACACCGATGCCGGCGACACTGCCGCCGGGCTGGGTGATGCGGCGGGCGGCGGACATACGGTTCGCCCGGCAGCACCTGCTGCCATGGATCGGCCGCCGTCCGACGGGCCGCTCCTCGGGCGACGGCCTGCCCCCGAAGCGGCCGGAGCTGCTGCCGTACGAGGACCTCGCGTAGCCGCAGGTGGGGACGGCTCGGCCGCTCTCGTAGGTTCCGACAAGGACACCCGCGGCGCTGGCCTGCACGAATCGCCAGTAGAATCCGTCCACGTGACTTCCGCTCCCGCCAAGCCCCGCATCCCGAACGTCCTCGCCGGACGGTACGCCTCCGCCGAGCTCGCCACGCTCTGGTCGCCCGAGCAGAAGGTGAAGCTGGAGCGGCAGCTCTGGCTCGCCGTGCTGCGCGCCCAGAAGGACCTCGGGATCGAGGTGCCGGACGCGGCGCTCGCCGACTACGAGCGCGTGCTCGACACCGTCGACCTGGCCTCCATCGCCGAGCGCGAGAAGGTCACGCGGCACGACGTGAAGGCACGGATCGAGGAGTTCAACGCCCTCGCCGGGCACGAGCACGTGCACAAGGGCATGACCTCCCGCGACCTCACCGAGAACGTCGAGCAGCTGCAGATCCGGCTGTCGCTGGAGCTGATGCGCGACCGCACGGTGGCGGTCCTGGCGCGCCTGGGCAAGCTGGCCGGCGAGTACGGCGAGCTGGTCATGGCCGGCCGCTCGCACAACGTGGCCGCGCAGGCCACCACCCTCGGCAAGCGTTTCGCGACCGCCACCGACGAACTGCTCGTCGCCTACGGCCGGGTCGAGGAGCTGCTGGGCCGCTACCCGCTGCGCGGTATCAAGGGCCCGGTCGGCACCGCGCAGGACATGCTGGACCTGCTGGGCGGGGACGCCGCGAAGCTCGCGGACCTGGAGCAGCGGATCGCCGCGCACCTGGGCTTCTCGCAGGCCTTCACCTCGGTCGGCCAGGTCTACCCGCGCTCGCTGGACTACGAGGTCGTCACCGCGCTGGTGCAGCTGGCGGCGGCGCCGTCGTCGCTGGCGAAGACGATCCGGCTGATGGCCGGGCACGAGCTGGTCACGGAGGGCTTCAAGCCCGGCCAGGTCGGCTCCTCCGCCATGCCGCACAAGATGAACACCCGCTCCTGCGAGCGCGTCAACGGCCTGATGGTCATCCTGCGCGGCTACGCCTCGATGACCGGCGAGCTGGCGGGCGACCAGTGGAACGAGGGCGACGTGTCCTGCTCGGTGGTGCGCCGGGTCGCGCTGCCGGACGCGTTCTTCGCGCTGGACGGCCTGCTGGAGACGTTCCTGACGGTGCTCGACGAGTTCGGCGCGTTCCCGGCCGTCGTCGCCCGCGAGCTGGACCGCTACCTGCCGTTCCTCGCCACGACCAAGGTGCTGATGGGCGCCGTGCGCGCGGGCGTCGGCCGGGAGCTCGCGCACGAGGCGATCAAGGAGAACGCCGTCGCCTCCGCGCTCGCCATGCGCGAGCAGGGCGCCGAGCGCAACGAACTGCTCGACAAGCTGGCCGCCGACGCGCGCATTCCGCTGGACCGCGCCGAGCTGGACGCGCTGATGGCCGACAAGCTGTCCTTCACCGGTGCCGCGGGCGACCAGGTGGCCGCCGTCGTCGCCCGGGTCGAGGAGATCGTGAAGCAGCACCCCCAGGCCGCAGGCTACACGCCCGGCGCGATCCTCTGACGCGCCGCGCGCGATGCCCCGTTTCACGCCCGAGGAGCTGGAGGCCGCCCGTGACCGTGTCGTGCCGGACGTGGTCGCGGACGGTCTGCGGGTGCTGTTCTGCGGGATCAACCCCGGGCTGATGACGGCAGCGACGGGCCATCACTTCGCCCGCCCGGGCAACCGCTTCTGGCCGGTGCTGCACCGCTCCGGGTTCACCCCGCGGCTGCTGAAGCCGTCCGAGCAGCGGGAGCTGCTGGCGTACGGGCTCGGCATCACCAACGTCGTGGCGCGGGCCACCGCCCGGGCCGACGAGCTGAGCGCGGAGGAGTATCGGGAGGGCGGGCGGCTGCTCGCGCTGAAGGTGGGACGGCTGCGGCCGCGCTGGCTGGCCGTGGTGGGCGTGACCGCGTACCGGGCCGCGTTCGACGACCGGAAGGCCCAGGTCGGGCCACAGACGCGGACGATCGGGGACACGCGCGTGTGGGTGCTGCCCAACCCGAGCGGGCTGAACGCGCACTGGACGGCCGAGACGATGGCCGAGGAGTTCGGGCGGCTGCGGGAAGCCGCCGGGGGCTGATCGCTCAGGGCGGGTCGAACTCCGTCACCAGGGCCAGCAGTCGGACCTCCCGCGACGCGTCCCGGTCGGTGACCGCGACGGCGACCCAGCGGCCGGTGCCCTCCACCTCCCACAGGTGGGCGACGTTCGCGCGCTCGCTCAGCTCGGCCCACGGCCGGGGTATCTCCTCGCGCTCGGTGCGCAGGAGGACGGTCTGCAGGTTGTAGGGCGGGGTGTCGCCCCAGCGTGAGGCGAGCAACTCGTAGACGGCGTCCCGGTCCTTCTCGAACTGGTCGACCACCACCGCCCACCGGGCCGGGTCGTCGTCCGCGGCGGCCTCTAATACCGCGACGTGGTGGCCGGGACCCGAGACGCCGACGTCCGACGGGCCGTGCTCCGCCGGAAAGGGGCGGTAGCACAGCTCGTCGATGAGGGCGATGTGCTGTGCGATGTTCATGGGTCCAGTAAACCCGCCGCCACTGACACTTGGCGGGGCATCAGCCGGGTCCCGGTCAGGCGTCCCGGTGGCGCAGGCGCCAGGCTCCCACCAGCAGGGCGGCGGCCGTCCAGAGCGCGGTCACCGCGAGCCCCGACCACGGCCCGAGGGTTCCCTCGTACGTCTCGTGGAGGACGAGCTGTCCCGCCTTGTCGGGCAGGAAGTCGGCGACGGTGCCCGTCGCGTCGCCGATCACGAACGACACGACGAGGATGAACGGGATCATCAGGGACAGCGTGGCCACGCCGCTGCGCAGCAGGGCGGCGAGCCCGGTGGCGAACAGGGCCATCAGCATGAGGTAGACGCCGCAGCCCACGACACCGCGCACCTGCTCACCGGTGCTGAGCCCGTCGGCCGCCGTGCCGAGCCCGGCCCGCGCCACCAGGAGCGCGGTCAGTGCGGTCACCAGCCCGACCACCAGGGCCGGTACGGCGATGACGGCCGCCTTGGCCGCGAACCACCGGCCGCGCCGCGGGACCGCCGCCAGCGTGATCCGCAGCGCGCCCGAGTGGAACTCGGACGACACCGCCATGGCCCCGAAGGCGACGGCCGCGATCTGCCCCGGTATCACGCCGGACAGCGCGATGAACAGCGGGTCGAAGCCCGGGTCCGAGGTGTCGGAGGCACCGGCGATCGCGGAGAACGCCGTGGTCGCGGCGAACAGGGCCAGCAGCGTGCCCGGCAGCGAGCGGAGCGTGCGGATCTTCAGCCACTCGGAGCGGAGTACGGGGGTGAATTCCATGGTCATGCCTCCTGGGGCTGGGCGGCGAACTCGGTCTCGGCGCCGGTGAGGTCGAAGTAGGCCTGCTCCAACGTGCCCTCTTCGGCGGCGAGTTCCAGGACCGGCACGCCCGCCGCTGAGGTGATGCGACCGATGTCGTCCACGCGCGCGTGGTGCACGGTCCAGTGGCCGTCCTCGTGTTCCACGGCGTCGTGGCCGTGCCGGGCGAGGACGCCCTTGAGGGCGACAGGGTCGCTCGTGCGGACGCGGACGCGGGGCCGCACGCGCGCGTGGATGAAGTCCCGCATCGGGGTGTCGGCCAGCAGCCGGCCCCGGCCGAGCACCACGAGGTGGTCGGCGAAGGACGCGGTCTCGTTCATGAGGTGGCTGGAGACCAGGACCGTGCGGCCCTCGTCCGCGAGCCGGCGCAGCAGCTGCCGGATCCACACGATGCCTTCGGGGTCGAGGCCGTTGGACGGCTCGTCCAGCATGACGACCTCGGGCTCGCCCAGCAGGGCGGCGGCGATGCCCAGCCGCTGGCGCATGCCCAGGGAGTAGGTCCGCACGCGGCGGCGGGCCACCGACGCCAGGCCGGTCTGCTCCAGCACCTCGTCGACCCGGCGGTCCGGGATGCGGTTGCTCGCGGCCAGCACCCGGAGGTGGTCGCGGGCGGTGCGGGAGCCGTGCGCGGCCTGCGCGTCGAGCAGGGCGCCCACATGGCGCAGGGGTTCGCGCAGGGTCGCGTAGGCGCGGCCGCCGAGCGTGGCGCGGCCGGCCGTCGGGTGGTCGAGGCCGAGCACGAGCCGCATCGTGGTGGACTTCCCGGCGCCGTTGGGGCCGAGGAAGCCGGTGACGCGGCCGGGCAGCACGCGGAACGTGAGGTCGTCCACGGCTCGCCGGCCGCCGAACTCCTTGCTGAGGTTCTGGACGTCGATGCTGGTCATGGCGACAGCGTGACCGTCGGGGCAGGGTCGGGGCCTCCCCCGGCGGTGGAGATCGTCTCCCCCGTGCGGGGGAGGCTCGTTGTCAGTGGTGGCTGGCACGATGACGCAATGGTCCGCATGCTGCGCCCGTTCGGCCGGGCGGTGACGTACAACACGGTGGCTGCATCTCGCGATGGCCATCGTGTGGCCGGCGCTGTGGCTGTTCATCGACGAGGCGTGGTGGACTCCGGTCACCGCGGTCGTGCTGCTCGGGCTCGCGGGCCTGATCCCCGCAGCGCGGGTCGTGGAGGGGTTCCAGGCCCGGCTGCTGCTGTTCGGCCCCCGGGACGAGCGCGCGAGCAGGGAGATCATGGTCTCCCCCTCGGCCACGTGGGCCGACCGGGGACGGACGGTGGTGTGGCTGGAGCTTCGGCTGCTCCTCGGCGCCGTGGTGTCCCACTTCACCTTCCAGTTGCTGTTCCTCTCGGTGGACCTCGTGTCGATGGCGCTCAGCGGTGAGCGCGCCGGCGGCTCCTGGATTCCCGTGAGGGGCCACCACTGGTGGTACGTGCCGCTCGCGCCGCTGCTCGTGGTGCTGACGGCCGCCCTCGTGGTCGGCTCGGGGCACCTCGCCACGAGGCTCGCCCTGCGGCTGCTGGGCCCCTCCCCCGCCGAGCGGCTCGCCGCGCTGGAGGAGCGCACCGAGCAGCTTCTGGAACGCACGCGGATCGCCCGCGAGTTGCACGACTCCATCGGGCACGCGCTCACGGTCGCCGTGGTGCAGGCGGGAGCCGCGCGGGCGGCGGGCGATCCGGCCTTCACCGACCGGGCGCTGGGCGCCATCGAGGAGACCGGCCGGGCCGCCCTGGAGGACCTGGAGCGCGTCCTCGGCGTCCTGCGCGAGTCGGGGAAACCGGTGAGCGGCAGACCGACCCTCGCGGACGCCGACCGCCTGCTGGAATCCGCGCGCGCCTCGGGAGCGAAGGTCGACGCCGAGGTGACCGGCCCGGTGGACACCGTGCCCGGGCCGGTCTCCCGGGAGGGCTACCGGATCCTCCAGGAGTCGCTGACCAACGTGCTGCGGCACGCGGGGGCGGTCCCGGTACGCGTGCGCGTGCGCGTCGCCGACGGCTCTCTCGTCCTCGCGATCCGCAATCCCTGCCCGGCCGGGACCCCGGGCCCCGGTCGCGGCAGCGGCCTGCGCGGCATACGCGAGCGCGCGGCCCTGCTCGGCGGCCAGGCACACACCGGCCCCGACCAAGGCGACTGGCAGGTCCATGTCGAGCTGCCGTTGAGTTGATCTACGCTGGGCCGATGCCGGTCACCGTTCTCCTCGTCGACGACGAACCCCTCGTGCGCGCGGGTCTGCGGGCCGTGCTGGAGGCGCAGCCCGACATCGAGGTCGTCGGGGAGGCCGCGGACGGTGCGGCGGTGATCCCGCTGGTGCGGCAGCTGCGGCCGGACGTGGTCGCCATGGACGTCCGGATGCCGCTGCTGGACGGCATCGAGGCCACCCGGGCGCTGCTGCGGACGGTCGACGAGCCGCCGCGGATCCTGGTGGTGACGACCTTCGAGAACGACGAGTACGTGTACGAGGCGCTGCGCGCGGGTGCCGACGGGTTTCTGCTGAAGCGGGCCCGGCCGGCCGAGATCGTGCACGCGGTGCGGCTGATCGCCGAGGGCGAGTCGCTGCTGTTCCCGGCCTCGGTGCGGCAGCTGGCCGCCGCGTACGGCGAGGGCGGCGGGAACCGCGCGGCGCGGGCCGCGATGGAGCGGGCCCAGCTGACCGAGCGGGAGGCGGAGGTGCTGCGGCTGATGGCCCGGGGATTGTCGAACGCGGAGATCGCGGCCCGGCTGGTCGTCGGGACGGAGACCGTGAAGTCGCACGTCAGCTCCGTGCTGGCGAAGCTGGGCGCCCGGGACCGCACCCAGGCGGTGATCGCCGCGTACGAGTCGGGGTTCGTGGCGCCGGGCTGATCGGCGGCGCCGCCGGTCCTGCCCTCGCCGTGGTACGCCGGCCCGAAGTACGATCCGGCCAACACGCGCACGACCTGGGAGGACGGACGGTGGGGCGGCTGACCGGCGGGGATCCCTCGCTGCTGCGCAGGATCAACTCCGCGGTGGTGCTGCACGCGCTGCGTGCCACGGACTGCGCGACGCTGACCGAGATCACCCGGGTGACGGGGCTCTCCCGGCCGACCGTCGAGGGCGTCGTCGAAGGGCTCATCGAGGCGGGGCTCGTCGTCGAGAAGGCGGCCGAGGAGGGGGCGGCCCGGCGGCAGGGCCGGCCGGCGCGGCGGTTCCGGTTCCGGGCGGAGGCCGGGCATCTGCTGGGCGTGGAGATCGGTGCGCACCGGGTGGCGGCGCTGCTGGCCGACCTGGACGGCCGGGTGATCGGTTCCCAGGCCAAGGACGTGGCGGAGACGGCGGGGGCCGACGAGCGGCTGGAGCGGGTGCGGGGGACCGTCGCCGAGCTGCTGCGGCGGGCCGGGGTCGCACGCGGCTCGCTGCGGGCCGTGGGTGTGGCGACGCCCGGCATCGTCGAGGCGGACGGCACGGTCCGGCTGGGCACGGCGCTGCCGGGGTGGACGGGGCTGCGGCTGGGCGAGCGGCTGAGCCGGTCCTTCAAGTGCCCGGTGCTGGTCGAGAACGACGCCAACGCGGCGGTCGTCGCCGAGCACTGGAAGGGCGCGGCCGGCGAGTCGGACGACGTGGTGTTCGTGCTGGCGGGGCTCAGCCCGGGCGCCGGTGCGCTGATCGGGGGGCGGCTGCACCGGGGCTACGGCGGAGCGGCCGGCGAGATCGGGGCGCTGCACCTGCTGGGCCGGGAGGTGACGCCCGAGAAGCTGTTGTCCACCA
Organism: Streptomyces sp. Go-475; assembly: GCF_003330845.1. Taxonomy (GTDB): domain Bacteria; phylum Actinomycetota; class Actinomycetes; order Streptomycetales; family Streptomycetaceae; genus Streptomyces. Next base: position 1,096,893 of record NZ_CP026121.1, read on the forward strand.
CGGACGAGCCCCTGCACCCCCTCGACGAGCAGGCGGTCGCCGAGGTCTTCGCCCGGGCCCGCGAGGGCGACCAGCGGGCCCGCGCCGCCGTGGACCGTTTCATCCAGCGCCTGGTCCACGACGTGGCGGCCCTCGCCCTCGCGCTCGACCCGGAGCTGGTCGTCATCGGCGGCTGGGCCGCGGGCCTCGACGGCGTCCTCGACCCCCTCCGCCGAGAACTCGCCCGCTACTGCCTGCGCCCCCCACAGGTGACCCTCTCCCGCCTCGGCGACGCGGCAGTGGCAACAGGCGCCCTACGTCTGGCCCTGGACCACGTGGAGGAACAACTCTTCACGGTGGAGGGCAGAACAACGCCCCTTTAGGGGCGCGGGGCTGTGTCGATCCGCGGCTCCGCCGCGTGGGTGCGAGAAACCACAACCCACTCACCCCCCACGCGCCACGCCCCCTACGGCGCCAAGGTCAAGACGCCCTCCGCTGCGCCCCGGCATCAATCTCCACGCCCCCCGCATCCCCGAAGGTCAACCGGCACGTGTCAGCGCGATACGTGGCAACGGACAGCGCAGCCGTACGCCCGGCCGCGACGAACCGAGTCGTGACGACAAGAACAGGCGCCCCCGGCAGCCGGTCCAGCTCCTTCGCGTCGTCCGCCCCGGCAGACCCCAGCTCCACCGCGTTCTCCTGCCGCTCCAGCTCCGCCCGCTGCAACTCGCGCAGCACCGCCCGCGCGCGTGCCGCTCCGGACGGCGCGTCGATCGCGGAGAGCTCCGGCACCGAGGACTGCGGGACGTACAGCAGCTCGGCGGCCACCGGCCGGCCGGCGGAGACGCGGGAGCGGCGCACGATGTGCACGGGCTCGTCGCCGGTCCCCAGCGCGTCGGCGACGGCCGCGGGCGGCACCGCCGCCGAGCAGTCGACGGGCTGCCAGGCGTCCTCGGGGCCGCCCGGCCAGGTGTGCGGGCCGGTGCCGAGGGAGACGCCCATGCGGGGCGGCGCGACGGTCGTGCCGACGCCGCGGCGGCGCTGCAGCCTGCCTTCCAGTTCGAGCTGCTCCAGGGCCTGGCGGAGCGTGGCGCGGGCGACGCCGAAGCGGGCCGCGAGGTCGCGCTCGTTGGGCAGGATCTCCCCCACGGAGAACTCCGAGTCGAGCGCTTGACTGAGCACGGTCTTGAGATGCCAGTACTTCGGTTCCGGCACCGATTCCAGCTGCGTGGTCCCCACCCTGTCCTCCGCAATCGCCGTGGTCGGCGGCTATTTCGCGCCCTTGTTTATTAAAGGTTGTTGCACTTCTCTGCGACCATAAGGCGGCCCTGATCCTTGGTCAATACCAATGGCCGGGAACGTTCACGGGACATGCGTACGACCCCTCGGCCGTACTGCTCCGAGGCGTCTACAGGGCGGCCAGCGACCGCAGCTTGTCGGGGTTCCTGATGACGTAGACCGTCTAGACGCGGCCGTCGGCGATGTCGAGTTGGAACACGGCGTCGGGCTTGCCGCCGGACAGGACCAGCACGGCGGGGCCGCCGTTGAGTTCCACGAAGCGGACGGACAGGTCCGGGAGCCTCTTCGGGGCGGCGCCGGCGAGGAAGCGGCCCACCTTGTCGGCGGTCTCGAGGACCCGCAGCGGCGCCCGCGCCTTGCCGCCGCTGTCGCCGACGAGCCGGACGTCCGGGGCGAGCAGGGCCAGCAGGCCCTCCAGGTCGCCGTCGGCCGAGGCGGCGAGGAACCGCTCGGTGAGGTCGCGGCGCTGGGCGGGGTCGACCTCGTAGCGCGGCCGCCGCTCCTCGACGTGCTTGCGGGCCCGGCCGGCCAGTTGGCGCACCGCCGGTTCACCGCGGTCGAGCATGGCGGCGATGTCGCCGTACGGGAAGCCGAAGGCCTCGCGGAGCACGAACACCGCCCGCTCCAGCGGTGACAGCGACTCCAGGACGACGAGGACGGCGAGGGAGACGGAGTCGGCGAGCACGGCCCGTTCGGCGGTGTCCGGCACGGTGTCGCCGAAGTCGGTGACGCACGGCTCGGGCAGCCAGGGGCCGATGTACGTCTCGCCGCGGGCCTTGATCTGGCGCAGCCGGTCGATGGCGAGGCGGGTGGTGATCCGCACCAGATAGCCGCGCGGTTCGCGGACGTCGCCGCGGGCGGCACCGGACCAGCGCAACCACGCCTCCTGGACCACGTCCTCCGCGTCGGCGACGCGCCCCAGCATGCGGTAGGCGACACCCAGCAGGACGGGGCGGTGCGTTTCGAAGACGTCGGTGGCGGTCTCGGTGGTCACTGCTCCATCCCAGCCCACCGCCGGGGCGCTGTCCAGGCGGATTCCCCCGTGCCGGACACAATGGCCGGCAGGACGCCGCTGATCGGCGGCGCGGCTCCCGGAGGTGGCGATGCGGTACGCGGTGCTGGGGACGGGGGAGGTCGGGCGCACGCTGGGCGGCCGGCTGGTGGAGCTGGGGCACGAGGTGACCCTCGGCTCGCGGACGAGGGAGAACCCGGCCGCGGTGGCATGGGCCGCCGGGGCGGGGGCCGGGGCGCACGCGGGGACGTTCGCGGACGCGGCGGCGTTCGGGGAGGTCGTGGTGAACGCGGTGGGCGGGCGGGTGGCGCTCGCCGCGCTGGCGGCGGCGGGGGCAGAGAATCTCGGCGGGAAGGTGCTGGTGGACGTCTCCAACCCGCTGGCGTTCGAGGGGGGCGAGCTGCGGCTCTCCCCCGTCGAGTCGGACAGCGTGGGCGAGCGGATCCAGCGGGCCTTCCCGCACGCGCGCGTGGTGAAGACGCTCAACACGGTCAACTGCCGGGTGATGGTGGAACCGGCGCGGGTGCCCGGCGGGCACCACGTCTTCGTCTGCGGGGACGACCCGGGCGCCAAGGAGCAGGTGACGGCGCTGCTCGGGGAGTTCGGCTGGCCGGCGGACCGGGTGCTCGACCTCGGGGGCATCCGGGCTGCCCGGGCCGTGGAGATGTGGCTGCCGCTGTGGGTCGGCCTGCTGCAGAAGTTCGGTCACGCGGAGTTCAACCTGGAGGTGCGCCGGGCCCGGTGAGCGGCAGGGGCGGGAGGGCGGCGACACCCTGGGGCTACCCGTCGGTAGTAATTGCTGACAAGCTGTCTACAGCGTCCGTCAGCCAGCACAGCCGAGGAGCACCCCATGTCCGCCACCGTCTCCTTCGACGTCGCCACTCCGCGCGGCGAGCAGCACGTGACCCTGTCGTACACACGCGAGGGCAGCGGCGAACCGCTGCTGTTGCTGCACGGCATCGGCCACCACCGGCAGGTGTGGGACCCGGTGCTCCCCGCGCTGGCGGCCGAGCGGGACGTCATCGCCGTGGACCTGCCCGGATGCGGTGAGTCGCCGGCGCTTCCCGACGGCATGGCGCACGACCTGCCGACGATGAACGCGGTCCTCGCGGCCCTGTGCGAGGCGCTGGAGCTGGACCGCCCGCACGTGGCGGGCAACTCGCTGGGCGGCCTGCTGGCCCTGGACCTGGCCCGGGCGCGCCTCGTGCGCTCGGTCACCGCCCTGTCCCCCGCCGGGTTCTGGAACGCGGCCGAGCGCCGCTACGCCTTCGCCGTGCTGATGACGATGCGGCAGATCGCCCAGCGGATGCCGCTGCCCGTGGTCGAGCGGCTGGCCCGCCCGGCGCTCGGCCGCACCCTGCTGACGAGCACCATCTACGCCCGCCCCGGCCGCCGCTCCCCCGAGGCCGTGATCGCCGAGACCCTCGCGCTGGCCCGGGCCCAGGGGTTCTCCGAGACGCTCCGCTCCGGCCGGACCGTGCAGTTCACGGACGACATCGTGGGCACGCCGGTCACCGTGGCCTGGGGCAACCGCGACCGGCTCCTGATCCCCCGCCAGGGCGTGCGCGCCAAGGGCGTCATCCCGCGGGCCCGGCTGGTGAAGCTGCCCGGCTGCGGCCACGTCCCGATGAACGACGACCCGGCGCTGGTCGCCCGGGTGGTCCTCGACGGCAGCCGCTGAACCGGAACTGCCGCTACCGGCAGGGGCGTTCTAGGGTCTCCCCTCATGAGGCCATCGCAGAGCGATCCGGGCAGGGGTGCCGCGTCCGCCGCCTGGGAGTTGCTGCTCCCGGCCGCTTCCGCGCCGCCACGCACGCGCGGCCGTGCCCTCCAGGCGGCGCTGCGTGAGGCGGTCCGCTCGGGCCGGCTGGCACCGGGCACGCGGCTGCCGTCGAGCCGGGACCTCGCGGCGGACCTGGGGGTGTCGCGGGGGCTGGTCACGGAGGCGTACGAGCAGCTGACGGCGGAGGGCTACCTGCGCAGCGGCCGGGGCGCCGGGACGTGGGTGGGCGCGGCCGTGCGGGCCGCCCGGCCGCGCGCCCAGGACCTCGCCCCGCGCGCGCCCGGTGCCCGCGCCGACTTCGTGCCCGGGACGCCGGACCTGTCGCTGTTCCCGCGCTCGGCGTGGGCCGCCGCGCAGCGCGCCGTGCTGGCGGACGTACCGCACCAGGACCTGGGGTACCCCGACCCGCGGGGGCTGCCCGGGCTGCGGACCGCGCTGGCCGGACTGCTCGCCCGGCGGCGGGGCGTGGTGGCCGACCCGGAGCGGATCGTGATCGTCTCCGGGGTGGCCCAGGCGACGACCCTGCTCGGTTTCGCGCTGCACGCGCGCGGGGTGCGCTCCGTCGGCGTGGAGGACCCCGGCAGTCCCCAGCACGACGCCCTGTACGCCGCGGCCGGGGTCACGGCCGTGCCGCTGCCCCTGGACGGCGAGGGGATCGCGATCCGGCCGCTGCGCGCGTCGGGCGTCCGGGCCGTCGTGACGACACCGGCCCACCAGTTCCCCACGGGCATCGCCTACTCGGCCCGCCGGCGCGCCGAACTGCTCGACTGGGCGCGGTCCGTGGACGGCATCGTCCTGGAGGACGACTACGACGGCGACTTCCGCTACGACCGCGCCCCGGTCGGCGCGCTCCAGGGCCTCGACCCCGACCACGTCGCCTACACGGGCTCCGTCAGCAAGTCCCTCGCCCCGGGCCTGCGCCTGGGCTGGCTGCTGGTGCCCGAGTCCTGGGCGGCGGAGATCGTCGAACGCAAACGCACCATGGATCTCGGCCACCCGGCCCTCGACCAGGCCCTGTTCGCCCGCTTCCTGGAACGCGGGGACTACGACCGCCAGTTGCGCCGCTGCCAGCGCGCCTACCGCGAGCGGCGCGACGCGCTGGTCGCCGCCCTGGAGGAGCACTTCCCGGGCGCGGAGGTGTCCGGGATCGCCGCGGGCCTGCACGTGATCGCCACGCTGCCGGAGCGGTACGGCCCCGAGGAGCGGTTCCTCGCGCGCGTGACGGCGGCCGGGGTGGCGGTGCGTCCGTTGTCCTCCTGCACCCACACGCGGCCCGAGGACCCGGCCGGGGCGAAGAAGGTGCGGCTCGTCCTGGGCTACGCGCACGTACCTCCGGCCCGGATCGCCGAGGGCGTCCGCCTGATGGCGCAGGCGGCCACCGCGTGACCGGCGTGCCCGCCCGGTTCCCTCACCCCGCGGTCAGTTGTTCACTTGGGGTTCGTGTGTGCGCTGCGGCGTGCCAGTAGTTGTGGCTGTGCACACTGGCCGGATCCCGTCCCTGGAGGCGTATCCATGTCACACCGTCCGTTCCCCGGGCGCCGTAGCGTCCTGCGCGGCTCCCTCGCCGCGTCGGCGGCCCTGTCCCTGCCCACCGCGCTCGGCGCGGCACCGGCCTTCGCGCGGTCCGGGCGTCCGCAGGCGCAGTGGGGGGTGCAGGCCGGAGACGTGACCTGCGACTCCGGGCTGGTGTGGGTGCGCTCCGACCGGCCCGCCCGGATGATCGTCGAGACCTCGGCGACCGAGTCGTTCCGCAACCCGCGCAGATGGCACGGCCCGCTGCTCGGCCCGGGCACGGACTTCACCGGCACGACCCCGCTGCGCGGCCTGCCGCCCGGCGAGCAGATCCACTACCGCGTGCTGCTCGCCGACCCGGACGACCCGCGCCGCACCGGCGAGCCGGTCACCGGCACCTTCCGCACCGCGTCCGCCGAGCGCCGGGACGGCGTACGGTTCGTCTGGTCCGGCGACCTGGCCGGGCAGGGCTGGGGCATCAACCCGGACCTGGGCGGCTACCGGATCTACCGGGCGATGGCCGACCTGGACCCGGACTTCTTCCTCTGCAGCGGCGACAACATCTACGCCGACGGCCCGATCACCTCGACCGTGGCCCTGCCCGACGGCCGGACCTGGCGGAACGTCACCACCGAGGAGAAGGCGAAGGTCGCCGAGACGCTGGCGGAGTTCCGCGGCAACTTCCGCTACAACCTCCTGGACGAGAACCTGCGCGCCTTCAACGCCCAGGTCCCCTCGATCATCCAGTGGGACGACCACGAGGTCACCAACAACTGGTATCCGGGCGAGATCCTCGGCGACACCCGGTACACGGAGAAGAACGTCGACGTGCTCGCCGCCCGCGCCCGTCAGGCGTTCTCGGAGTACTTCCCGATCTCGACGCTGCGCCGCCCGGGCGGCCGCGTCTACCGCGTGCAGCACCACGGGCCGCTGCTGGACGTCTTCGTCCTGGACATGCGCACCTACCGCAACGCCAACTCCCCCGACGACCAGCCCACCGACCCGCAGGGCATCCTGGGCCGCGAGCAGCTGGAGTGGCTCAAGCGCGGGTTGTCCCGCTCCCGGGCGGTGTGGAAGGTGATCGCCTCCGACATGCCGCTGGGCCTGGTCGTGCCGGACGGCACGAACATCGAGGCGGTCGCCCAGGGCGACCCCGGCAAGCCGCTCGGGCGTGAGCTGCAGATCGCCGAGCTGCTGCGGTTCATCAAGCACCGGCGGATCACGGGCACGGTGTGGCTGACGGCCGACGTGCACCACACCTCGGCGCAGCACTACCAGCCGTCGCGGGCCGCCTTCACCGACTTCGAGCCGTTCTGGGAGTTCGTGTCCGGCCCGCTCAACGCCGGTGCCTTCCCGGCGAACACGCTCGACGGCACCTTCGGCCCGGAGCGTGTCTTCGTGAAGGCCCCGACCACCGCCAACGTCTCGCCCGCGGGCGGCTACCAGTTCTTCGGCGAGGTCGACATCGACGGCGGCAGCGGCGAGCTGACGGTGCGTCTGCGCGAGCAGGACGGGACCGTGCTGTTCACCCAGGTGCTCCAGCCGGGCCGGGTCGGCCAGTAGGTACGGAGCACAACGTTTGAAGGGGCGATAAAGAGGGCATGGTGCCCTTTTTACCCGCCAGTCACAAGGCGTTCGTGATCACGCAACACCGTTCCGTCACAGTGGGTGCATGACGCGAGAAGTGACGGAAGTGACGCACCTCGAGGACGGCGGCCGGGCGGGCCGTCGGCAGCGGCTCTCGGCGGTGTTCCGGGCCTGGCGAACACGACGCCACGAACACGCGCCGCCGACGGTCGATACCGGGTCCCCGGCACCGGAACCGGTGCCGGGGGCGAACACGCTGTGGCGGATGCGGACCACGGTGAAGGACGAGCCGGGGTCGCTGGCGGCGCTGTGCACGGCCCTCGCCGTGCAGCAGGTCGACATCCTCAGCCTCCAGACGCATCCGCTGGCCGAGGGCACGGTGGACGAGTTCCTGCTGCGGGCACCCGGCGAGCTGTCGGCGTCCGCGCTCACCACGGCCGTCCGGTCGGCCGGCGGCTCCGACACCTGGATCGAGCGGGCCGACGCGCACGACCTGGTGGACGCGCCGACCCGGGTCCTCGGACTCGCCGCCCGCACGGCCCTGGACGCGGCGGAACTCCCGCTGGCGCTGCGCCAGTTGCTGGGCCGCTGCACCATCCGTTCGCAGCCGGCGCCGGCCGACGGCGACCGTGTGCCGGGGAGCCTTCCGGTGGAGGGCGCCCTCGACGACACGGTGATGCGGCTGCGCGCCCCCGAGGGCGGGGTGATCACCGTGGAGCGGCCCTATCTGCCGTTCACCCCGACCGAGTTCGCCCGGGCCCGGGCCCTGGTCGAGTTGGACGCCCGGCTCGGGCCGCGCGTCCCGCGCGGCCGGGACGTGCTGACCCTCGCGGAGGGCAGCGACATCACCGTGCGGCGGGCCGACACGCGTGATCTCCAGGCGGCGCGGGCGATGCACGAGCGGTGCTCGGCGCGGACGCTGAAGCTGCGCTACCACGGGCCGGTCGGCGATGCCGACCGGTATCTCAACCACCTGCTGAGCCCGCGGTTCGGGCGCACCCTCGCCGTGCAGACCGCCTCCGGGCGGCTCGTCGGGCTCGGCCACCTCCTGTGGGACGGGGACGAGACGGAAGTCGCGCTGCTGGTGGAGGACGCCTGGCAACGGCGTGGTGTGGGCGCGCAGTTGCTGGCCCGGCTCGTGGCCATGGCCGTCGAGGCGGGGTGCGCGAGCGTGTACGCCGTGACGCAGGCGTCCAACACGGGGATGGTCGCGGCGATGCGGGGGCTCGGGCTGCCGCTCGACTACCAGGTCGAGGAGGGGACGCTGGTCATCACGGCGCGGCTGGGTGAACCGGTTGCGACGCCTGCCGGTGAGTTGGGGAACGCCTCAGCTCCGTAGGAGGTCACGACGGTTGGCGGGTGCGGGCGCGATGGGGTTCTTCGCGTACTTCCCCGCGCCCCTCAGTAAGCGCCTGGTCCAGATCCGACCACAGGTCCTCCACGTCCTCCAGGCCCACGGACATGCGCAGCAACCGGTCGCTCACCCCCGCCCCCCTGCGGTCCTCCGCGTCCACGATGCGGTGGCTGATGGACGCCGGGTGCTGGATCAGGGTGTCGACGCTGCCGAGGCTCACCGCTGGGGTGATCAGGCGTACCCCGCCGATGACCTCGTGCGGGTCGCCGTGGACCTCGAAGGCGACCATGGCGCCGCCGATCCGGGGGTAGTGGACGCGGGCCACGCGCGGGTCGGCGGCGAGGCGGCGGGCGAGTTCGGCCGCCGTGGCGGAGGCGGCCCGGACCCGGACGGGGAGGGTGGACAGGCCCCGCAGCAGCAGGTAGCCGGCCAGCGGGTGCAGGACGCCGCCCGTCGCGAAGCGCACCTGCCGCAGCCGTCCCGCGAACTCCTCGTCGCAGGCGACCACGCCCGCCAGCACGTCCCCGTGCCCGCCGAGGTACTTGGTGGCGCTGTGCAGCACCAGCCGCGCCCCCTGCTCGGCGGGGCGCTGCAGGACCGGCGTGGCGAAGGTGTTGTCCACGAGCAGCGGCACCGAGCCGCAGGCGTGCGCCACGGCCCGCAGGTCGACCTCGGCGAGGGTGGGGTTGGCCGGGGACTCGACCATGACCAGGCCGGTGTCCGGGCGCAGCGCGTCGGCGACTCCGGCGGGGTCGGTCCAGGTGACCTCCGAGCCCAGCAGCCCGGCGGTCAGCAGATGGTCGCTGCAGCCGTAGAGGGGGCGTACGGCGACGACATGGCGCAGGCCCATCGCGCCGCGGACGAGGAGGACGGCGCTCAGCGCGGCCATGCCGCTGGCGAAGGCGACCGCCGCCTCGGTGCCCTCCAGGCGGGCCAGCGCGGTCTCGAAGCGGGCCACGGTCGGATTGCCCAGGCGCCCGTACACGGGCGGGCCGTCCGGCTCGGCGCCGGTGGCGGCGAACGCGTCGATCCGGGCCGCCTCGCCGCGGCTGTCGTACGAGGGGTACGTGGTGGACAGGTCGATCGGCGGGGCGTGCAGCCCCTGCCGGGCCAGGTCGTCCCGGCCGGCGTGCACGGCCTCGGTGGCGAGTGCTCGCGGTGCGGTGCGTACGTCGTCGTAGGCGCCCGTGCTCGTTGTGTCCATGACGGAAGGGTGAACACCGGCCGGGTCGCCGGGGCCGAATCCCGTGCTACGTTCGGCCGATGGCCGAATCTGTCGTACTTGACCCGGTTGATCTTCATCTGCTGCGGCTGTTGCAGAACGACGCCCGGGCGACCTACCGGGATCTCGCCGCGCAGGTCGGGGTGGCGCCGTCGACCTGTCTGGACCGGGTGGCCCGGCTGCGCCGCTCGGGGGTGATTCTCGGGCACCGGCTGGAGCTGGATCCGGCCAAGCTGGGGCGCGGTCTGGAGGCGCTGCTGTCGGTGCAGGTCAGGCCGCACCGGCGGGAGCTGGTCGGGCCGTTCGTGGAGCGGATCCGGGCACTGCCGGAGTCGCGGACGGTCTTCCATCTGACCGGTCCTGACGACTATCTGGTCCATGTCGCGGTCGCCGACATGGCCGACCTCCAGCGGCTCGTGCTGGACGAGTTCACCTCCCGGCGGGAGGTCGCCCGGGTGGAGACGCGGCTGATCTTCCAGCAGTGGGAGTGCGGGCCGCTGCTGCCGCCTTCGCCCTCGGCTCAATCCGCGTGACGCGCGCGGCCCGTCGTACGAGGATGGCCGCATGTCTGAGATCAAGAGCCCGCTGCCCCGAGAGGTCGCCGACGCCTTCGTCGACGAGCTCGTCGCCCTCGACCCGATCACCGGCACGTACCTCGGCGTGAAGGAGAGTTCCAGCAGGCTGCCCGACACCTCGCCCGCGGGCCAGGAGGCGCTCGCGGAGCTGGCGCGCCGGACGCTGGCCCGGCTGGACGAGGCCGAGCGGCAGCCCGGCGCGGACAGTGACATCGAACGCCGCTGCGGCCGGCTGCTGCGCGAGCGGCTCACCGCCGAACTCGCCGTGCACGAGGCCGACGAGAGCCTGCGCTCCGTCAGCAACCTGAGCTCCATCGCGCACGCGGTCCGGCAGGTGTTCACGGTGACGCCGGCGCAGTCGGAGGAGGACTGGGCGGCGATCGCCGAGCGGCTGCGCGGGGTCCCGGCCGCGCTGGAGGGCTACCGGGAGTCCCTGGCGCTCGGCCTGGAGCGGAAGCTGTACGCCGGGCCCCGTGCGACGGCCACGTTCGTGGAGCAGCTCGGCGAGTGGGCCGACGCGGACGGCCAGGGCCACGGCTGGTTCGAGCAGTACGCGGCGGCCGGTCCCGAGTCGCTGCGGACGGAGCTGGACGCGGCGGCCCGCGCGGCCACCGGGGCCGTGGTGGCGCTGCGGGACTGGATGCGGGACGTGTATGCGCCGGCGATCGAGGGCGCGCCGGACGTGGTGGGCCGGGAGCGGTACGCGCGCTGGGTGCGGTACTTCAACGGCACGGACCTCGACCTGGACGAGGCGTACGCCTACGGCTGGTCCGAGTACCACCGCCTCCTCGGCGAGATGAAGGCCGAGGCGGAGAAGATCCTGCCGGGCGCGGCCACGCCGTGGGTGGCGCTGGCGCACCTCGACGAGCACGGCACGCACATCGAGGGCGTCGACGAGGTGCGCGACTGGCTGCAGGGCCTGATGGACGAGGCGATGGACGCGCTCGACGGCACCCACTTCGACCTGGCCGAGCGGGTGCGCCGGGTGGAGTCGCGCATCGCGCCTCCGGGCAGCGCAGCGGCCCCGTACTACACGCCGCCGTCGGACGACTTCTCCCGCCCGGGCTGCACCTGGCTGCCGACCATGGGCAAGGACCGCTTCCCGGTCTACGACCTGGTGTCGACCTGGTACCACGAGGGCGTGCCCGGCCACCACCTGCAGCTGGCCCAGTGGAAGCACGTGGCCGAGGACCTCTCCCGGTACCAGGCGAGCGTCGGCATGGTGAGCGCCAACGCCGAGGGCTGGGCGCTGTACGCGGAGCGGCTGATGGACGAACTGGGCTTCCTGACGGACCCCGAGCGCCGGCTCGGCTACCTGGACGCCCAGATGATGCGGGCCGTGCGGGTGATCATCGACATCGGCATGCACCTGGAGCTGACGATCCCGGACGACTCTCCCTTCCACCCCGGCGAGCGCTGGACGCCCGCGCTGGCGCAGGAGTTCTTCGACGCGCACAGCAGCCGGCCGTCGGACTTCGTGGAGAGCGAGCTGACCCGCTACCTGTCGATGCCGGGCCAGGCCATCGGGTACAAGCTCGGCGAGCGGGCCTGGCTGCTGGGCCGCGAGAAGGCCCGCGCCCGGCACGGGGACGCCTTCGACCCGAAGGCCTGGCACATGGCGGCGCTGTCGCAGGGCTCCCTGGGCCTGGACGATCTGGTGGACGAGCTGTCCGCCCTCTGATCAGCGCCGGAAGCCGCCCTCGGAGTTGATGACCTCGCCGGTGATCCAGCCCGCCTCGTCGGTCGCGAGCCACGCGATGAGGCGGGCCGGGTCGTCGGGCATGCCCCAGCGTCCGCTGGGGAAGCCGGCGGCGACGGCCTCGTAGTCCGCGCCGGTCAGGTAGTCCGTGTCGACCGGGCCGGGGTTGACGGTGTTCACGGTGATGCCCTGCTCGGCGAGCGCGGTCGACAGGGAGCGGGTGATCGAGGCGAGGGCGCCCTTCTGGAGGGCGTAGGCCATCTCGCCGGGCATGCCGCTCGCGATGTCCTGGCCGGAGGTCATCATCACGACGCGCCCTCCGGGGCCGGCGGGCCGCAGCCGGGCGTGAGCCTGGATCAGCAGCACGACCGACCGGGTGTCGACCGCCCAGTGCCGGTCGAGCATCGTGGCGTCGATCTCGTCGAGGGTGCCGTCGAAGCCGCTCTGCGCGTGGTTGGCGACGAGGATGTCGAGGCGTCCGCCGAGCGCGTCGGCGGCCCTGGCGACGAGTTCGGCGGGCACGGCCGGATCGGCCAGGTCGCCGGGGCCGGCGACGACCCGGGCCCCGGGGTCGCCGAGCGCGTCGCGCACCGACGCGAGGACGTCCTCCGGGCGGTCCGCGCCCCAGGGCTGGTCGGCGTCGTGCGGCACGTGATGGTGCAGGTAGACGCTCGCCCCGTAGGCGGCGAGCCGCCGGGCCACGGCGTGGCCGATACCGGCGCGCCGGCTGGCACCGGTGACGAGGGCCGTCCGGCCGCGCAGGGGCAGGGGATCGCGGCGCAGTTCTGCGGGGGTGGGGTGGGGAAGTCGAGGCATACGGATCATGGTGGTCCGGGCCTCATGGGGGACGCACGCGAATATCGCCCTCCAGGGGCCCGGGCGTGACCAGCGGCCGGAAACCCGCAGCCGCCGGACAGCGGGCAGCCCACCGTCACCTGGGCGCCAGCAGCCGGAGCCGCACCAGGTCCAGCCAGGTCTCCGGCCCGGGCTGGACCCGGGCCGCCCGCACCTCGTAGCGCCCGGGCTCCAGGGCCACGCGCACGCCCTCGCTCCCCGAAGGGCCGGACCCGGGCCACGCCGCGTCGAAGAGGAGCACGGATCCGGGCACCTCCCAGTGCACCTCCGGCTCCCATTCGGCCGTGTCGACGGCCGACGGCACGCTCGCCAGCAGCTCGTCCTCGGAGTTGCCGGCGCGCCACCGGACGAACATCGCGTGGTCGGGCAGATAGGCCGTCGAGGCGGGTTCGTCACCCAGGACCAGTGCCGTGCAGTCGCCGACCGGGAGGAGTCCGACGTGTCCGTCCACCTCACAGGCCCGGTCGTAGTCCGACGCCGTCTCCTCGCCGTCGGCGCCCGCCCAGAACGGCAGGACGGTCTCGGGTACCGCTATCAGCGGCCCGCCGCCCGACTCCACCCACTCCACGACGCCCGGCTCCGCGTATCGCACCATGGCGCAAGAACCTACAGGGTCAACTCGCGGCAAAAGATCGGGGGTTCAGCAGCCGCAGTCGGCGGCGTCCACGGGAGCCGTCAGCGGATCCGGGGCCCGTCGCTCCCGGCCCCGCCACGTCTCGAACTCGAGGCCCTCGCGCACCCAGTACTCGAAGCCGCCGAGCATCTCCTTGACGTGGTAGCCGAGTTCCGCGAGGGCCAGGGCGGCGCGGGCGGCGCCGTTGCAGCCGGGTCCCCAGCAGTACGTCACCACCGGCACCGACCGGTCCAGGAGCTGCCCGGCCTGCTCGGTCACGAGCGCGGTGGGCAGGTGGAGCGCGCCGGGGACGTGGCCCTGGTCCCAGGCCTCGGTGGAGCGGGAGTCGACGAGGACGAAGCCGGGATCGCCGCCCGCGGCGAGTGCGGCCGCGACGTCGGACACGTCGGTGTGGAAGGCGAGACCGGCGCGGAAGTGGGCGGCGGCCTCGGCCGGGGCGGCGGGGGCGACGCGCAGCACGGGGTTCACGGTGGTGGTCATGCCGAAAAGCTACGGCGCCGACCCGCCCTCCTGAAGTGGCGTTCCCCGGCGTTCTGCTTGATCCGCCGGGGATTCTCCTGCTATTCCTCGGTGATGACCGAGTATTCCCCGGACGCCACCGACTGGCGCATCCTCGACGTCCTCCAGCGGGAGGGCCGGGCGAGTTTCGCCGAGCTGGCCCGGGCCGTCTCCATGTCGGCGAGCGCGGTCACCGAACGGGTGCGGCGCATGGAGGAGGCCGGGGTCATCCAGGGCTACGCGGCGGTGGTCGACCCGGAGCGCCTCGGGCTGCCGATCCTCGCGTTCGTCCGGCTGCGGTACCCGAACGGCAACTACAAGCCCTTCCACGACCTCGTCGCCGTCACGCCCGAGATCCTGGAGGCGCACCACGTCACGGGCGACGACTGCTTCGTCATCAAGGTGACGGCCCGCTCGATGCGGCACCTGGAGGAGGTGGCGGGGCGGATCGGGGCGCTGGGCTCGGTCACCACGAGCGTGGTGTACTCCTCGCCCCTCCCCCGCCGCCCCCTCGGCCGCTGACTCAGCCGGTGCCGCGCTGCCGGAGCACCGATCCCGACCTGCCCTTGACGACCTCCAGCTGGGCGTGGATCCGCCGCCGCAGGTCGGGCACGTGGCTGACGATGCCGACGCTGCGGTCCCGTTCGCGCAGGGAGTCGAGGACGTCGAGGACCTCGTCGAGGGTCTGGTCGTCGAGGCTGCCGAAGCCCTCGTCGATGAAGAGGGTGTCCAGCCGCACCCCTCCCGCCTCGTCCGTGACGACGTCGGCGAGGCCGAGGGCGAGGGCGAGGGAGGCGAAGAACGTCTCGCCGCCGGACAGCGTCGCCGTGTCGCGTTCGCGGCCGGTCCAGGCGTCGACGACGTGCAGTCCGAGCCCGCTGCGGCCGCGTCCGGTGCGGTCGTCGGAGTGGACGAGGGTGTAGCGGCCGGACGACATGCGCCGCAGCCGTACCGTCGCGGCGGCGGCGACCTGCTCCAGCCGGGCGGCCAGCACGTACGACTCCAGGCGCATCCGGCGTTCGTTGTCCGCGGAGGTGCCGGCGGTGAGTCCGGCCAGGCGGGCGACCCGGTCGTGCTCCTCGCGCAGCGGGGCGAGCCGGCGCACGGCGGCGGCCGCCCGGGCGGACAGCCGGTCGAGTTCGGCGCAGCGCCGCCCGGCGGCGTCGTGGGCGGAGGCGGCGTCGCGCAGCCGGCGGGCCGCGTCGTCGGCCGCCTGCCGGGCGGAGTCGACATCGGCGGGCAGCTCCCGGGCGGCGGCCGCGGTGTCGGCCTCGGCGAGGACGGCCCGTACGGCGGCCTCCTCGCTCTGCCAGGCGTCCAGCCGTCGTTGCAGCTCCCGGTGGGCGGCGGCGTCGAGGAGGGCGGCGGCCGCGGCCCGCGGGGTGTCGAAACCGGCGCGGAAGGCGGCGTCGGCGAGCCGGGCGTCGGCGTCCTTGAGCCGCTGCGCCGCGTCCTCGGCGGCACGGGCGGCGTCGGCGGCCTCCGTGAGCAGCGCGGCCTGCCGCTGCAGTTGCGCGGCCCGCGCGGCGACGCTGTCCAGGGCGCCCCGCGCCCGGTCCAGTTCCTCTTCCAGGGCGGCCCGTTCGCGGTCCAGCCGCTCCCGGTGACCGACCCGGGAGGCGGCCCGCACGGCGGCCTCCTGCCGGGCAGCGACGCGCCGTTCGTGCTCGTGCCCGGCCTGCCGCAGCCGCTCCTGCGCGGAGTGCAGCTCGGCGGCGGCGCCGCGGGCGTGCGCGTACCGCTGCTCCAGTTCCTCGGCCTCGGCGGCGAGCCGGTCGGTGGGGGTGTCACCGGCCTCGGCGGTGGCGGCCGCCAGCGCCTCCCGTACGACGCCGAGGCGCCGCTCGGACTCGGCGCGCTGTTCGTCGGCCCGCTGGTAGGCGGCGAGGGCCTGTTCCTCGGCCTCGCGGTCGACGTGCCCGGCGACCTTGCGGGCGGGTGCCGGGTGTTCGGTGGCGCCGCAGACGGCGCAGGGCTCGCCGTCGGTGAGGTGCGCGGCCAGCTCGGCGGCGATGCCGGTCAGGCGCTGTTCCTTGAGGTCGAGCCAGTGCTGCTTGGCGCGCAGGGCCTGTTCCCGCGCGGTGCTGACCTGGTCGACGGCCTCGTTGGTGTCCTCGGCGAGCTGGTCGCGCAGCCGGGCCGCCTTGAGCCGCTGCTGGGCGGGCTCGCGTTGCACGGCGAGCTGCTCGGCCAGGGAGGCGGCCTGCTGCGCGGAGTCGACCCGGGCCTGGAGGGCGGTGCGTGTCTCCTCCCAGCCGTCGAGCCAGGCCTCGGCCTCGTGCAGGAGGTCGGCGTCGGCGCGCTCCTGGCGGTCCAGGCCGGCGCGCTCGTCGAGGAGTTCGGCCAGTCGCCGTTCGGCGCGGCGGGCCGAGTCCAGTCCGCCCAGTTCCTCGGCGGCGCGGCGTGCGGCGGTCGCGAGTCCGGCCGCGCCCGCGTCGGCGAAGCTCTCGGGCAGCAGGGCACGCGCGCGTGCCTCGGCCGCGGCCGTGCGCCGGTGTTCGGCGTCGGCGGACTCGCGCAGGTCCAGGGCGGGCGCGACCGCCTCGGCCTTGCGGGCCCGCTCCATGAGGGCCTGCGCCTCCCGGTACGCCTCGGCTCCCTCCTCCAGCCGCGCGGCCCGCTCCCGCGCCTCGGTGAACCGCCGCTGCAGCCGGGCGAGTTCGCGTACGTCGTCCAGGGCGCGGGCGGCCGCGGCGTGCGCGGACTCGGCGGCGGCGAGCCCGCACTCGGCGACGGTGAGCTGTTCCCGGGCGGTGCTGCGGGCGACGGCGGCCGCGCTCAGCACGGCATCGGCGAGACCGGGTTCGCCCGGGGCGAGGTCCGGCAGCTCCATGGCGTCGCCGGCGGCCTGCTGCATGCGGTGGGCGTCGGCCAGCAACTCGGCGTCGCCGTCCCGCACCTGGGCCTCGGTGGCGCGGCGGCGCTCGGCGAGGCGCTTCTCGACGTCGGCGAAACGGCGGGTGTCGAACAGGCGGCCGAGCAGCTTGCCGCGGGCCTCGGCGTCGGCGCGCAGGAACCGGGCGAAGTCGCCCTGCGGCAGCAGCACGACCTGGCAGAACTGCTCCCGGCTCATGCCCAGCAGCTGGGTGATCTCCTCGCCGATCTCCTGGTGGGAACGGCTGAGGTCCTTCCAGGTGCCGACCGTCGCGTCGTAGGCGCGCAGCCAGGTCTGCGCCTTGTCCAGGGTCGTGCCCGTCCCGCGCTTCTTGGGGCGCTCCCAGGGCGGCTGCCGGGTGATCTCCAGCCGCCGCCCGGCGACGGTGAGTTCCAGGGTGACCTCGGTGCGGGTCGCGGGGTCGGCGTGGTCGCTGCGCAGTGTCGCGCCCTGTCCGCCGCTCTGCCGGGCGCCGGGCACCGAACCGTACAGGGCGTAGCAGACGGCGTCGAGGACGGAGGTCTTGCCGGCGCCGGTGGGGCCGTGCAGCAGGAACAGCCCGGCCGCCGACAGCTCGTCGAAGTCGACGCTCTGGGTGCCGCCGAAGGGCCCGAAGGCGGTGAGCGTGAGCCGGTGGAGCCTCACCGGGCCACCTCCCGCAC
This sequence comes from Streptomyces sp. Go-475, assembly GCF_003330845.1. Lineage (GTDB taxonomy): Bacteria > Actinomycetota > Actinomycetes > Streptomycetales > Streptomycetaceae > Streptomyces. The sequence continues at coordinate 1,114,439 of NZ_CP026121.1, forward strand.
CGTCTCGTCGGCCCGCACGGCGTCGAACGCGTCCCGCAGCACGCCCTGTTCGCGCGCGTCGGGCCCGGCGCCGCGCACATGGGCGACGAAGTCCTCCGCGATCTGCTGGTCGCTGCGCCCGGCGAGGCGGCGGGCGTACGACACCTCGGTCTCCTCCCGGTCCCGGTCCGGGTCGAAGAGGAGGCTGAGCGTGTGCGGGAAGCGCTCGGTGAGCCGGGCCATCGGGTCGGCCGGGCGGACCGGGTCGGTGAGCGTCGCCTCGACCCACGCCTCCTCGTGCCGGGCCAGCTCCGGGTCGGCGAGCAGGTCCTCCAGCGTGCCGCGGATCCGGGCCAGGGGGCGCGGCACCGGGCAGTCGACGCGCTCGGCGTCGATCGAGCCGTCGGCGGCCAGGTCGACGAGCCACATGCTCTTGCGGTGGGCGGCCTCGGAGAAGGAGTAGGGCAGGGGGGAGCCGGAGTAGCGGACGCGGTCGGTGAGGGTCTGGCAGCCGTGCAGATGCCCGAGCGCCACGTAGTCGACGCCGTCGAACACGCCGGCGGGGACCGCGGCGACGCCGCCGACGGTGATGTCCCGCTCGCTGTCGCTGGGTTCGCCGCCGGTGACGAAGGCGTGCGCGAGGACGACGGAGCGCGTGCCGGGCGCGCGGGTGGCGAGGTCGGCGCGGACCCGGTCCATGGCGGCCGCGAGCACGGCCTCGTGCCCGGGCTTCTCCACCCCGAACTCGTCCTTCACCAGGGCGGGTTCGAGGTAGGGCAGGCCGTAGAAGGCGACGTCGCCGTGCTTGTCAGCCAGTACCACGGGCGTGCCGGCCGCCGAGGGCTCGGTCCGCAGGTGGATGCCGGCCCGGCCGATCAGGCCCGCTCCGACGCCGAGACGGCGGGCCGAGTCGTGGTTCCCGGAGATCATGACGGTGGGCACACCGAGGTCGGCGAGGCGGTGCAGGGCGTCGTCGAACAGCTCGACCGCGGCGAGCGGCGGCACCGCCCGGTCGTACACGTCCCCGGACACGACGACCGCGTCCACGGCCCGCTCTCGCACGGTGGCGACGAGGTGGGTGATGAACTCGGCCTGGGCGCCGAGCATATTGACCCGGTGGAACGCCCGGCCGAGATGCCAGTCGGAAGTGTGCAGGAGTCTCATCAAACCGCACTGCCCCGCACGTCTGCCCCCACTGCGCCTCCAGAACCAGCACGAACCCACACGGGGCCCGCTCTCCACGCCTGCCACGCTAACGCATGGCGGCCCCTGGCCCGGCCGAGGCTGCCGGACCCGGACTCTTAATAATGGATCCCATTTTCATATAGAGTCATGGACCCACCCACGAGGAGGTCGCCCCATGACGGAACACGCCGTGCGCCTGGGCACCGTCCAGGAAACGCTCCTGATCCCCCTGTACGGCCGGGCGGTGGAGAACCGCAAGCCGGAACCCGCCCTGCGCGACCCGAGGGCGGAGGAGATCGTCGCATCGATCGACTACGACTTCAGCCGCTTCGACGGTCAGCCCAGCCTCTTCGGCTCGGTCCTGCGCACGAGCCTGTTCGACCACTGGATCACGGACTTCCTCACCGCCCACCCCACCGGGACCGTGGTGGAGATCGGCACCGGGCTCAACACCCGCTTCGAACGCGTCGACAACGGCCGCGCCCGATGGTTCGACCTGGACCTGCCCGACGTCATCGACCTGCGGCGGACCTTCTTCAGCGACGCCCCGCGCAGGACGATGGTGGCCGGCTCGGTGACGGACGAGGCATGGGCCGACGCGGTCTCCGGGACGGAGGGCCCGTACTTCTTCGCCGCGGAAGCCGTACTGCCCTACCTGGAGGAGGCGGAGGTCCGGGGTGTGGTCGACCTGGTCTCCGAGCGTTTCCCCGGCTCGCTGCTGGCCCTGGACACCAACGGCCCCTGGGTCGTCGACAACCAGGACCAGCACGACGTGCTCAGCAAGGTCGAAGCGCGCTTCCGGTGGGCCTGTGCCGATCCGGCCGAACTCAGCACGTGGCGGCCGGGGGCGCGGGTCCTCGCCTCGCACACGCTCGACGCGCTGCCGACGCGGATGTTCGAGGCGTTGCCGGGCACCTGCCGGCAGATGATCACCGACCTCGCCGGGCGGAACCTGCCGCACGTCAAGGCCTACCGGCTCACCCTCGTTCAGCTGCCGTGACCGGCGGGCGCCTGTCACGGGGCCGCGTCCCGTGGGCCGGCGGCGTCAAGGCGACGTGACGGCCAGGACGCGGTTGAGTGCGCTGTCGGGGCGGGCGGTGAGTTCGTCCCAGGTTCCTTCCTCGGCGATACGGCCGGCTTCGAGGACGGCGACGCGGTCGGCGCGGCGGATGGTGGCGGGGCGGTGGGCGATGACGATCGTGGTGCGGTGTCCCTCGCCGAGCGCGGTGGCGAGTTGAGCGTCCGAGGCGTTGTCCAGGTGGGCGGTGGTCTCGTCGAGCACGAGGACCCTGGGCTCGGCCAGCAGGGCGCGGGCCAGGGCGACGCGGGCGCGCTGACCGCCGGAGAGGGTGGCGCCGCGCTCGCCGACGAGGGTGTCCAGGGGGGCGATCCGGTCGACGCCGCACAACCGGGCTGTCGCGGCCAGCAGTCGCTCCTCCGCACCGGGTGCGCTGAGGAGCAGATTGTCGGCGAGGGTTCCGTGGAAGAGGGGGGTGTCCTGGCCGACCACGGCGACGGCGCCGCGGAGCTGGGCGTCGGTCAGGTCGCGCAGGTCGACGGGGTCCTCTCCGTCGGGCACCAGCTGGACGGCTCCCGCGGAGGGATCCCAGAAGCGGGCCAGCAGGTGTGCGCAGGTCGACTTGCCCGCCCCCGAGGCGCCGACCAGGGCGAGAGTCTGCCCCGCCGGAACCGTCAGATCGACGCCGTCCAGCACGGGCCGGCCGCCGTAGCCGAAGCTCACCCGGTGCAGCCGGACGCCCAGGGGGCCCGCGGGAAGCGGGCGGCGTGAGGCGGGCGGCGGGGCGAGCGCGGGGGCTTTCAGGGCCGCGTCGACGCGGGCGGCCGCGGCGCGCAGACCCACGGCCTGGCTCAGTGCCCGGGCCGACTCGGCGACCGGGCCGAGCACCGACAGGGCCAGTGCCATCGCCGCCGGGGCCCATGCGCCGTGCAGCCGCCCGGAGGTCACGGACTGGGCCGCGGTGGCCACCACGCCGAGGACCGCGAGGACGATGAGGGCGTCCCGGACAGCGGCGGCCATGGCTTCCCAGGTCGCCTCGGCCCGCTGGGCCTCGCCCACCGTCCGGCCCTGTTCGGCGAGACGGGCGCGCCGCTCGGCGAGCCCTCCGAAGGCGAGCAGCTCGCGCAGCCCGTCGACGGTTTCCACGGTGTCCGCCGAGAGTTTCGCCGAGGACGCCCGGGTACGGGCTCCTCGCGCCGCACGTCCGCGCGCATCGGCGAAGGGCGCCGCGGCGAGCAGCGCGGCGACCGGCAGCATCGCCGTCAGCAGCCACGGCTCGACCGTGGCCAGTGCCGTGACTCCTCCGGTGAACACCACGCCGGACGCGAGGAGTTGGGCCGTGGTGTGGGCGTAGAAGAACTCCAGGGCCTCGACATCGGCCATCGCGGTGGCGGCGAGGTCTCCGCTGCGCTTGCCGGCCACCCGGGCGGGTGCGCTGCGGGCGAGCCCGTCGAAGATCCGCACGCGCAGTTCGGCCAGCACCCGGTAGGCCAGGTCGTGCGAGAGGTCCATCTCGCGCCAGGTCATCAGGGCGCGGACGAGGACCAGGACGACGAGAGCGGTGACCGTACCGGCCGAGGGGGCCCGGCCCTCGATGACGGCGGTGCCGACGGTGTGCGCGGCCAGCGTCAACAGGGTGACCAGCGAGCCCTGTTCGACGAGGGCGGCGGCGCAGGTGCGGGCCATCATGGCGCGGTGCCCGGCGAGGGCGGGCAGCAGGGCGCGCAGTGAGCCGCGTGCGGGCACGGCGGACAGCTCGGCCGTGGTGCTGTCGGTGGTGCTGCTCATGCGGCGAGCCCTTCTTCGTGCGTGCGGCCCGCCTTGACGAGGTCGGCGTAGACGCCCCCGGCCTCGACGAGGGTGGCGTGATCGCCGATGGCGTCCACGCGCCCGCCGTCCAGCACGACGATGCGGTCGGCGTGCCGCACGGCGGCGAGCCGGTGGGCGACCAGCAGGACGGTGCGGCCGCCCGCGGCGTCGAGCAGTTCGCGGACGATGCCGGCCTCCCGGCGTTCGTCGACGGCGCTGGTGGCCTCGTCGAGGACGAGGACCGGAGCGTCGGCCAGCAGGGCGCGCGCGAGGGCGAGCCGCTGGCGCTGGCCGCCGGACAGGGTGGCGCCGCGTTCGCCGAGGACGGTGGCGTAGCCGTCGGGGAGGGCGGCGATCTCGTCGTGGACGCCGGCGGTGCGCGCCGCCCGTACGAGTTCCTCGTCCGTGGCGGCCGGCCGGGCGAGGCGCAGGTTGTCGGCGATGGTGGCGTGGAAGAGGTACGTCTCCTGGGAGACGACGGCGATGCTCCGGCGCAGCGAGTCGAGGGCGTACTCGGTCACGGCGCGGCCGCCGATGAGGATCCGGCCCTGCTGCGGGTCGCGGTGGCGCAGGAGCAGGGCGAGCAGCGTGGACTTGCCGGCGCCCGACGGGCCGACGACGGCCGTGGTGCGCCCTGCCTCGGCGGTGAAGCTGACCTGGCGCACGGCGGGTCCCTGCGCGCCCTCGTAGGTGAACTCCACGTTGTCGAAGCGCAGTTCGGGCGGGGCGGACCGGCGCGCCAGTGCTGTTCCCGTGTCGGGGACCGCCGGTTCGGCGGTGCGCAGCGCCGCGAGCCCGTCCGCGGCCGACACACCCAGGTACCCGGCGTGCCACTCGCGGGACAGGTCGCGCACGGGCCGGAAGCACTCGGAGGCCAGGAGCAGCACCAGATAGGTCCCCGTCGCCGTGGTGGATCCGGTGACGGCCGACCAGCAGCCGAGCAGCGCGGCGGCCACGACGCCGCCCTGGATGGCCAGATCGGTCAGACCGGTGTCGACGAGCGACACGCGGAGCTTGGCGACGGTCGCCCGGTGCAGGGCCGCGGAACGCTGCTGAAGCCGTTCCCGGGCGCGCCCGACGGCGCCCGCGGCCCGGAGGGCGGGCATGCCCTGCAGGGCCTCCAGGTAGTCGGCGCCGAGAGCTTCGTAGGTGTCCCAGTGCTCCTTGCCGCGCTTGGCGAGGAGCCGGTCCCAGGCGCGCGGCCCGGCGAGGGCGAGCAGCAGGGCGGGGACGAGGCCGAGGAGTGCGCGCGGTTCGACGACGGCCAGGGCGGCGAGCAGCGGGGGCGGCACGGTGAGGGTGATGAGGAGCTGGGGCAGGTAGCGGGAGACGTAGGCGTCGACGCCCTCCACCCCGTCGACGAGTGTGGTGCGGACGGCCCCGGCGCGCGCGGTGGTCAGGTGTGCGGGTCCGAGCCGTCCGAGGTGGGCGAGGAGTTCGTCCCTGAGGCGCACCCTGGCCTGTGCGCCGGCCCGGGTCGCGGTGCGTCGCTGCCAGGTGCCGAGCAGGGCCCGGGCGGTGACGACGCCGAGCACCGCTGCGAGGAGCAGGGGGAGCCGGTCCGTGTCGCCCCGGGCCAGGCCGGCGAGGGCGACGGCGAGCAGCGCGGCCTGCGCGAGGTGCGTGAGGGTGACGGCCCCCTGCAGGGCGGCGGCGGCCAGCAGAGGCCGCCGGGCGTGCCCGGCGGCACGGCGCAGCTCGGGGTGGATGATCACGGGTCCTCTCCTCGGGGTGGTCGCAGGGGCTCTCGACGAGCGCGTGGGAGCGGGTGGCCGGGGGCGGGTGTCAGACGCCCTCGGTGAGAGGGTGGTCCGGGCCGGGGGCGGGTGTCAGACGCCCTCGGTGAGAGGGTGGTCCGGGTAACACACGGGCCAGCCGCCCTCGGGGTCCTGGCCCACCCGGCCCGCCACCTTGAGGACGTCCGCCAGCAGTCCGGGCGTGACCACCTCCTTCGGCGCCCCGTCGGCCACCACGCGTCCGTCCCGCAGCGCCACGATCCGCTCGGCGAACCGGGCGGCGTGCGCCAGGTCGTGCAGCACCATCACGACGGTGAGACCGCGCTCCTCGCGCAGCCGCACCACGGTCTGGAGCACATCGAGCTGGTGATGCAGGTCCAGGTAGGTGGTCGGCTCGTCGAGCAGCAGGACGCGGGTGTCCTGGGCGAGTGCCATCGCGAGCCGGACCCGCTGCCGCTCGCCCCCGGACAGCGCGTCGACGTCGCGCTCGGCCCAGTCCTCCACGCCGACGTCGCGCAGGGCCCGCCGCACCACGGGGTCGTCGCCCTCGCGCAGCATGCCGAGCGGGCCCCGGGCCGCGTACCGCCCCTGCCGTACGAGCTGCCGTACGGTCATGCCCGGGACGGCCGGGGCCGACTGGTGCAGCAGCGCGACGCGCCGGGCGGTGGCGCGCCGGGAGAGCCCGGCGAGGTCGTCCCCGCCGAGCAGGACGCTTCCCTCGTCGGGCCGGAGCAGTCCGGCAGCCAGCCGCAGCAGGGTCGACTTGCCGCAGCCGTTGAGGCCGATGAGGGCGGTCAACTGACCCGGCTCGACGGTCATGTCGACGCCGCGCAGCACGGGCCTGCCGGGGTATCCGAAGCGAACCCCCTCGACGCGGATCCCCACGGGCTCGGTCATGTTCCCCTCCGTCGACATCAGAACGTACGGCTCGGCGCGCGGCGCACGACGACCATCAGCAGCGCGGCTCCGAGGCAGGTCGTGAGCGCCCCGACCGGCAGGGTGAGCCGCCCGAAGTCCAGGGCGGCCGCCAGCAGCCGTGACAGCAACTGCGCCGCCGCGTCCGACCCGCACACCACGGCCGCCCCGACCAGGGCGGAACCGGGCAGCGACACCCGCAGGTCCGCGCCGAACACGGCCACGGCGACATGCGGCACGAGCAGTCCGACGAACCCCAGCGCCCCCACGGCGGCCACCGCTCCCGCCGTCAGCGCCACCGCGCACAGCAGGGCGAGGGACCGGGCCCGTCCGGTGGCCAGCCCCGCGGCGGCGGCGAGTTCGTCCCCGCAGCGCAACAGCGTCAGGGGCCCGGCGAGCAGCCATGCCGCGGCACCCCAGGCCAGCGCCCAGGGCCACAGCAGGTGCCAGTGCTGCCACACCCTGCCCTCCGTCGTGCCGACGAGCCACTGCACGACGCTGCCCAGCTCGCCCGGCGCGACCAGCAGCACCATGGCGGTCAGCCCGCCGAGCACCGCCGATACGAGGACCCCGTGCAGGGCGGTCTGTTCCGGGTCGCCCCGGCCGCGTCCGGCGAGCAGCCACAGCAGGGCGGCCCCGGCGCAGCCCCCCACGCACGCCGCGACGACCACCGCGAGGGGAGATTCCCAGCCGGCGAGGCCGAGGCCGGTCGCGGTGACGGCGCCGAGCACCGCGCCCGGCGTCACACCCGTGACCTCGGGTCCGGCCAGGGGGTTGCGCAGAGCTGACTGCAGGACCAGGCCCGCGACTCCCAGGCACGCTCCCGCGCCGAGGGCCACCAGCAGCCGGGGCAGCCGGAGCTGGAACACGATGTGCCGTTCCGTCGCGTCGCCGCCTCCGCCGAGCACGTCCGCGACCACGGACGGGGACAGGCCCCGCCCCGCCAGCAGTTCGGCGCAGGCGCACACGACGACGAGCGCGACGAGCGCCCCGAAGCGCCGGTTCATCGGGCCTCCCCCGCTTCGGCCGCCCAGCCGGGTTCGCCGCCCGGCTCCTGCCGGTGGCCGTGCCCGGGGGTCTCCGGGGAGGGTTCCGTCCCGCGCGGGCGGCCCGGCGGTTCGAGGGACACGGCAGCGGAGCCGGCCTCCCCTCGCGGAGCAGTCGGTCTCCGGCGGCCCGACCGGAGCAGGGTGACACCGGCCGGCACACCGAGCAGGGCCGTCCAGGCGCCGACCGGTGTCTCGACGGGCGCCAGGGCCAGCCGGGCCGGGAGGTCGGCGACGGCCACCACGACCGCACCCCACGCCGCCGACCACGGCAGCCAACCCACCGCGGTCGCACCCGGGTTGAGCCGCCGGGCCAGGTGCGGGGCGAGGAATCCGACCCAGGCCACGGGCCCGCACACGGCCGTCACGGGCGCGATCAGCACGATGGCGATGGCCAGCGCCGCCAACCGTGCCCGCCGCGCCCGGACGCCCAGCGCCTCGGCGTCCTCGTCCCCCAGCCGCAGCACCGAGAGCACCGGCGCGCACAGCACGAGCGCGGGTACCGCGACGAGCAGCCAGGGCCACAGCCCGGTGACGTCGTCCCAGGTGCGGGCGGAGAGGGAGCCGAGCAGGTAACGGTAGATCAGCTGAAGGTCGAGCTGGTCGGCCATCACCATGAGCACGAGCAGCGCGGCCTGCAAGGCGGCGGCGACCGCGGCACCGGTGAGCAACACCGCGGACGGGCTGCGCCCGAGCCCGGCCGCGAGCAGCGTGAGTCCGCCGCCGAGCACGGCCCCGCCGATCGCCAGCAGCGGCTGGACGGCGGCGGGGATGGACACCGCCAGTACCAGCGGTGCGGCGACCCCGAACGCGGCTCCCGACGACACCCCCAGCATCTCGGGGATGGCCAGGGGATTGCGCAGCGCCTCCTGCAGCACGAGCCCCGCGGCACCCAGGCAGGCTCCGGCGGCCAGCGCCAGCACCAGCCGGGGCAGGCGCAGTTCGGTGACCACGATCCCGGCGAGGGTGGAGTCGGCATCCCGCAGCGCGCCGGGCAGCCGGTACAGCGGCACATAGGGCGTGCCCAGGCTCAGCGCGCAGCCGGATGCGACGGCCACCAGGGAGACCAGCAGGGGCAGTTGCCACGGCACAGCCCTGCGCCCCCGCGTGGTCACGTCGCCCGCTGCGGCCTCGGTCGCAGGGGCCGCGTTCACCGCAGCGCGGCCGTGGCCTCGTCGAGGACGATCCCCAGCGAGCGGGTGCCGCGGCCCTTGGCCCACACTTCGGAGTTCACCTCGTGGACGTCCCCGTTCCGCACGGCCGGGATCTTCCCCCACAGCGGGTTCCGGGCCAGCTTCTCCGACAGCTTGCCGTCCGCCTCGCCGAAGCTGATCGTCTCGGAGAAGATCACGTCGACGTCGGCCGCGAGGATCTCCTCGAGGCTGTAACTCCCCTCCACGCCCCGCGACTTCCAGGGGTAGTCGGCCAGCTTGGGGAACAGGCTGGCGGCCACGTCCGTCTCCGGGGTGGCGACGCCGAAGTTCTCGTCGCTGCCGTAGATGACGATCGCGGTCTTGTCGCTCCTGGCCCGCTCGGCCTCGGCGAGCTTGGTGCGGAAGGTCTTCTCGGCCTTCTCTCCTTCGGCGGTACGGCCGGTGAGCGCCGCGGCGTCGCGCAGGTACCCCACGCTGTCCTGCCAGGTCTCCGGTTGCATGGGCCAGAAGGTGGTCGCGCCCTTCAGCGCCGGGGCGAGCTTTCCGTGGGTGTCCTCGAGGCCGATCACGAGATCGGGCTTGTGGGAGAGGATCGCCTCCACCTCGGGGGCGATGAAACCGCCGGGGACGACGTCGACTTCCTTCGCCTTCTCCTCGCCCAGGAAGCCGGGGTGGGCCAGGAGAGCGTTGTTCGTGGCGGTGGGGACGATGCCCAGTTCGGTCAGGATGTCGTCGCAGAGCGCGAAGAGGCAGACGATGCGCTCCGGTTCCTTCCGCAGCGAGATCCTGACGCCGTTCGTGTCCGTCAGCTCCCGCGTGGCCTCGATGGGTTCGACGGTGATGTCGGTCCTGGGCCCGGCCCCGGCAGCGCGCCGCTCGCTCGCGGGTTCGGCGGACGCGCCGCATCCGGCCAGGACCGACCCCACTACCGCTGCGGTGACGCAGCTTCGGACGAATCTCGACGGTGCGCGCAGCATCGTTCCCTCGCTTCTTCCTCGACGGTCCCCGGACCCCAAACATACCTGATAATCATTTTCACTTGACTCGTTTTTTACGAGTCCCGGTGGTCCGGTTCGCGCAGCGGTGGGGCACCCGCTGCGCGGCACACGGCAAGGTCGTCCGGCTCGGGCTGGTGCGGATCAGTGCCCCGCGACCACGCCGGACAGTTCGTTCGTGCTCTTCGGCAGCGTCACCGACCTGATCTTCTCGCCCGACTCGATGTCGACGGCGTGCAGCTGGCGCTTGCCCGGCTCGGAGACGTACGCGGTGTGGTCGCGGACGAAGAGGGTGGGCCGGGCCTGCTGCCAGTCCAGCGGCTCCTGCCACTTGTCCACGACGGGGATCTTCTTCTCCACCTTGCCCGTTTCCGGGTCGATGACGTGGAGGGTGCCGTTCGTGCCGAGGACGAGTGCCTCACCGTGGGGTCCGCGCCCGAGCGAGCGGAAGGAGTAGCTGGTGCCCAGGTCGACCAGGCGCAGCTTCCCGGTCTCGGTGTCGATGAGCGAGATGCGGGTCGGCCGCTCCAGCTCGGCCTCCGGGTCGGTCTTGTAGTCGCCCAGGAGGATCGGCGAGGCGTCGCTGCCCCGCTGGTTGCCGATGCGGCCGTAGTCGTCGGGGGCGTCCACCTTGGTGAACTCGCCGTCCTTGTAGATGAGGACGCCGTCCTCGCAGCCGACGGCGACGGCCTCGCCCTTGGCCGCGGCCTCCCCGTGCACGCCGGGGCAGTTCTCGTTGCGCTTGATCTCCTTGTTGTCCTTGTCCAGGACGAGGGCGCCGGTGCGCTTCTCCTCGGTGCCCAGGGTGCTGAGGAGTTCACCGTTGCTCAGTTCGATGGCGACGCCGTGGTGCGGTTCGGCGGAGGTGTAGGTGCGCCCCTCCGGCTTCTTGCCGCCCGCGAGGTCGTCGGGGTCGAACACGTTGACTTCGCCGGTTCCGTCCGTGAAGAGCACCGTCTTGCCGGCGTGCTGGACGACGTGCCCGGGCTTGGCGCCCTTGTACTCGACGCCGGTGAAGGTCTGCTCGGCGGCGTTCAGGACGCGGAAGCCGGCGTCGGTGGAGACGATGACGTGGGAGTCGTCGCCGGCGGGGTTGAGCCGGTTGAAGCCGGGCAGCTCGATCGTGGCGGCCGTCTTCAGGCTCTCGCCGTCGAGGACGTACAGGCCGCCGTCGAACGTGGCGACCAGCGGGTCCTTGACCGCCACGGCCTTGGTGCCCGGCGTGTTCTTGGCCTGCGCGTCGGACGAGGAGGTGTCCTCCCCTCCGCAGGCGGTCAGGACCGCGGAGGCCGCCAGGGCGAGGGCCGTGCCCGTGAAGGCTCTGGTGCGTATCGACTTGTTCACCGGTGTGATCCTTTCTGGGCCGCGCGGACGCGGCGTGGGGTGCGGTGCTTGTGTTCAGGGGGTGAGGGAAGGTCTCAGGCGCCGGTCAGGCCGTCGGTCATGGCGGTGGTGTTGGCGCGCATCATCTGCAGGTAGGTGCCGGCGCCCTTGCCCCGCTCGGTCAGCGATTCCGAGTAGAGCTCCACGACGCGCACCTGACCGCCCAGTTCCGTGCGCAGGACCTCGGCCAGCCGCTTGGGCTGGGAGGAGTCGGCGAAGACCGTGCGCACTCCCGCCTCGCGCATGGCCCGGGTGAGCGAGCGCAGGTCGGAGGAGCTGGGCGAGGCCAGCGTCGTACCGCTCGGGATCACCGCGCCGATCACCCGGAAGCCGAAGCGTTCGGCGAGGTAGCCGAAGACGTGGTGGTTGGTCACCAGCGCCCGCCGCTCTTCGGGGATGCGGTCGAAGGACTTCTCCATCCAGGCGGTGAGGTCGGCGAGTCGGCCGTCGTAGCGGTCGGCGTTGGCGCGGATCGTCTTCTCGTCCACGCCGTCCACGTGCTCGGCGACCTGATCGGCGATCAGGCCGGCGGCCTTGCGCACGCGGTCGGGGTCGGTCCAGAAGTGCGGGTCGGGCTGCCCGGCCTCCTCCTCGGGGCCTCCGTCGTCGTGCGCCTGGAAGGTGAGCGGGTCCGCCGCCTTTCCGGCCTCGAAGGTGGGCACGCCGGACTCGCGGGCGGCCTCCACGTGCCGCAGGACGTTCTCCTCCAGGCCCAGCCCGTTGAAGACCACGAGGTCCGCGCGCTCCAGTTCGGCGGCCTGCACGGCCGACAGACCGAAGGAGTGCGGGTCGGCGTTGGGTTTCATCAGCACGGTGACGTCGGCCTGGTCGCCGACGATCTCGCGGGTGATGTCGCCGAGGATGTTGGTCGTCACCACGACCCGGGGCCGGTCGTCGCCGGCCGTGCAGGCGGTCGCCGCACCGGCCGGCACGAGGGCGAGCAGGGCGAGGAGGAGGCCGCGCAGGCGCCGCGGCCGTCGGGGCTGTCTCGTCATCGTCCGGTCTCCACCATCAGGGCCGGCACGATGTCCAGGTCGAAGGTGCGCGCGACGCGCAGGTCGTCGTTGTAGTCGATCTCGTACACGCGTTTCCCCTCGGGGTCGTTGAGGTAGGCGCGGCTGCGATCGACCTCGATGACCGGTCCCGTCTTCCCGTCGGCGCCGGCGTCCAGGTCGCCCGTCACGAGCGGCTTCGTCTCGGAGACCTGCTCGCCGGTGGCGATGTCGTAGCCGTGGAGCGACCCGTCGGTCTCCAGGACGATCAGGACTGAGCCCTCGCCCGCGGTGTTGGCGGAGACCACGGGGCCGGTGTTCACCCTCGTCCACGCGCGCTCGGTGACGTCCAGGACCCACACGGCCCGCTCACCGGCCGGTGCCGTGAGCGTGTCGCTGCCGGGCCGGTGGCGGAAGGCCGTGGCGCGTTGCCCCGCGGGTACGTCGTCGCCGTACGGGATCTTCTCGGCGGTGAACGTGCCGTCGTCCTCACGGACGAGGAGGGCGCCGTCGGCGCAGCCGAGGACGGCTCCGCGCCGGGTGACGGCGTCTCCCCGCGGGTCCTCGCACCGCGCGTCCGGCGACGCGACGCGCCTGCCCTCGCGGTCGTACACCACGAGCTTCGCGGAGCCCTTCCCGTCGTCGGTGAGGCCGAGCAGGTGCTCCGCGTACGGCACGACGGCTTCCGCGTGGGTTCCGGGAAGCGTGCGGGGGGAGCCGACCTCGCCCTTCTCCAGTTCGGCCCGGCGGTAGGTCCTGGCCCGGCCGTCCGCGTCGGTCACCGCGGTCACGGCGGCGTCGCTGCGGACGCGCGCACCCGGGCCTCCGGGCAGCCGGCCCACGTCACGGATCCGCGCGCGGTAGTAGTGCACGTGGTCGCCGTGGTCCACCATCCAGGCGCCGCTGTCGAGGACGTGCGTGCCGCGCGGAGTGTGGAAGTAGCCGAACCGGCCGTCCGTGGTGAGGTGCGTGGTGTCCGTCGTCCGGGACACCTCGCGCACCTTTCCGGTGATGAGGTCGAGGACGCGGGAGTCTCCGCTCCCCGGGTCGTTGAGAACCAGCCGGGACTGCTGCTCGGCCCGCTCCTGCGCCCCTTCGACGTACCCGTGCGGAGCGGCGGACGTGGGAGTCGCTCCCGGGGCGGACGGATCGGCGTCCTGCCCGGCGCAGCCGGTGGCGAGCAGTGCGACGGTCACGAACGCGGCCGGCGCCCAGGGAGTGCGGTTTCTGCGGACGAGCAAGGGGATCGCCTCGGGTTTCTTTCAGTCGGTCGCCGCGGCGGGAGCGCCGGCGAGGCGCGCACGACGGTGGCCGCGGAGACCGGAAGCCAGATGGGAGAGGAAGAACAGGGCCACCGCGAGGGCGGATACCGTCGCGCCGGCCGCGGTGCTCAGGTGCCAGGACAGCAGCAGGCCGCAGAAGGTGGCGGTGATGCCGAGCAGCGCCGCGAGGGCCATGACACCCCGCACACTGCGCGCCCACGGCAGCGCGGCGGCCGGCGGGGCGATGAGCAGGCCCAGGACCAGCAGCGTCCCCACGATGTGGAAGGAGGCGACGATGGCCAGCGCCAGCAGACCGAGCAGCACCGCGTGGGCCAGGCGGGGGCGCAACCCGAGCGTCCGGGCCTTGCGCGGGTCGAAGGCCAGGGCGAGGAAGGCCCGGTGCCCGAGGACCGACACGGCCAGCGCCAGCAGGAGCGCCACGCCCAGCAGCACCAGGTCCTGTTCACGGACGGCGAGGACGTCTCCGAAGAGGAACCCGGTCAGGTCGACCGCGAAGGACTGCGAGCGCGACACGATGATCACGCCGAGCGACAGCATCCCCACGAACAGCAGGCCGATACCGGTGTCTTGAGAAAGCCTCGGCGTACGGCCGAGGGCGGTGACGCCGGCCGTCATCACGGCCGCGCTCAGCAGCGCCCCCACCAGCAGGTTGCCGCCGAACAGCGCGGCGAGCGCCACTCCGGGCAGCAGCCCGTGGGACATGGCGTCACCGAGGAAGGCCATCCCCCTGAGCACCACCCAGGTGCCGGCCAGGGCGCAGATCGCCGACACCAACATCCCGCCCCACAAGGCCCTTTGCACAAAGGTCACCTCGAAGGGGCCCGTCAACCAGTCCATGTAAACACACTATAATGAAAATCATGTTCAACCCATCCCCGAGTTCCCCCGCTCCCGCCCGGAACAGAACGCCCCGCATCCGCTTCACCGGACTCTGCGCCGGATATCCGGGCCGCCCCGTCCTGCATCAACTCGACGCGGAGATACCGGCGTTGGCCACCACGGCACTGGTCGGCCCGAACGGCAGCGGGAAGTCCACCCTGCTCGGAGTGCTGGCCGGTGTGATCCACCCCACGTCAGGCGAGCTCCACCACGAGGGCGACCGGCCACCCGCGTTCGTCCCGCAACGCGGCGCCGTCGGAGACGCGCTGCCGTTGACGGTCAGGCAGACGGTGGAGATGGGGCGCTGGGGCGAACGCGGTCCGTGGCGCCGGCTGACCCGACAGGACCGCGTCACCGTCGACACGGCCATGGAACGACTGGGCATCGCCGGCCTCGCCAGCCGTCAGCTCGGCGAGCTGTCCGGCGGACAGCGACAGCGCGCCCTGATCGCCCAAGGGCTCGCCCAGGAGTCGGACCTGCTGCTGCTGGACGAGCCGACCACCGGACTCGACCCCGAGGCGCGAGAGCGGATCGCGACCCTCCTGACGGAGCTGGTCACCGACGGAGTGACCGTCGTCCAGGCCACCCACGACCTGGAAGCCGCGCGCGCGGCGCACACCTGCCTCCTGCTCCGTGACGGCCGCCTGGCAGGCCGGGGAAGCCCCGAGCAGCTGCTCACCGCCTCGACGCTCACCCAGCTCTGGCAACCGGCGTGAGGCGACCGCCCCGTGACGCTCAGGCGTCGCCGTACGCCTCCCCGCCCAGGTCGAAGCGGGCGGTGCCGGCGGTCGCGTCCGCGAGCCAGACGCGGACGGCGTCCACGTCCGCGTCCGGCAGCGCGATCTCGATGGTGACCGCCTCCGCGTAGCGCACGTCCCGTACCTCGCGTCCGGTGGTGCGCAGGTCGTTCTCCAGCTTGCCGGCCCGCTGGTGGTCGACGGTGATCGTGGCGAGGCGGAACCTGCGGCGGGTGCGGGTGCCGAGGGCGTCCAGAGCCTCGCCGACCGCACCGCCGTACGCCCGGATCAGCCCGCCCGCGCCGAGCTTGACCCCGCCGTAGTAGCGGGTGACGACGGCGACGACGTACCGCATGTCGCGGCGCAGCAGCATCTGGAGCATGGGGACGCCGGCGGTGCCGCCGGGTTCGCCGTCGTCGCTCGCCTTCTGCACGGAGGCGTCGGCGCCGATGACGTAGGCCCAGCAGTTGTGGGTGGCGTCGGCGTGCTCCTTGCGGACCGTGGCGATGAACGCCTGGGCCTCCTGCTCGGTGGCCGCCGGTGCGAGGGCGCACAGGAAGCGGGAGCGGTTGACCTCGGTCTCGTGCACGCCCGCGCGGGCGACCGTGCGGTATTCGTCCTGCATCGGGCCAGCCTATGCGGGGTCCGGGGCTACTTCTTCGCGCCCCGGGGCACGGTCACGGACGTGAGCAGCGCACTGCCGGGAGCCAGGGCCCGCCAGGTGGTGCCGCGCCAGGACAGGACGGCGATCGCCGAGGTGGGGAACTTGGTGGCGACCCGTTCCAGGGTGTCGTCGAGGCCGTCACCGGCGAGCGCGAGGACCAGTTCCTCCAGGCCGGGGTTGTGCCCGATCAGCAGCAGCGTCTCCACTTCTGCGGGCGCCTCGTGCACGACGGCCAGGAGGCCCGGGGCGCCGGCGGCGTACAGGCGCCGGTCGAACCGGACCGGCGGGGGCGTGCCCCACTCGGCGGCGGCCAGCTCCCACGTCCGGCGGGCGCGTACGGCGGTGGAGCACAGGGCGAGGTCCGGCAGGCAGTCGGTCTCGGCCAGGGCCCGGCCCGCGGCGGGCGCGTCCCGGCGGCCGCGCGGAGCGAGCGGGCGTTCGTGGTCGGTGACGTCCACGGGCCAGGCGGACTTGGCGTGCCGCAGCACGACCAGTCGGCGCAGGGGGCCGGATCCGGCACGCTCGATCATGACGGGTTCCCCAAATCGCGGGTGAGTTCCAGGCCGAGGAGCCGGTCGGCGTAGGCGTACGTCTCGAAACGGGCGCCGTCCGGCAGGTCCGGGTCGGTCTCGACGTGGCGCAGGACGTCCAGCACCGCGGGCACGTCCAGGTCGTCCTCCCAGGCCGCGCGCAGCCGTCCGCGCACGTCGTCGGGCACCGGTCGCGAGGGCCGCCGCGCCCACTGGGCGACAGCGCTCCGCCAGCGGGCGAGGGTGGCACCGGCGTCGTCGAGACCGGCGGCCTCCAGCCGGACGGGAGCGCTGTGGTGCCGGGCGAGCAGGGCGAGCCGCAGAACGGCCGGGTCGCCGCCCGGCTCCGGCGGGGCCGCCCGCCACACCGGCGCGACCGCGATCCGCACCCCGTCGGATGCCGCCCCCGCCTCCCCCGCCACATGGATGACCTGGGCCTCGCCCAGGCCCGCGCCGACGTCGGGGCTGTCCTCGAAGGGTCGGACGCCGAGGACCGCGGCGCCCGCTCGCAGCTCCGCCTGCCGGTGTCCGCCGGTCAGCGTCGCCCACACGGGGGTGCCGCCGAGCTCCAGGGCCCGGACCAGCAAATCCGCGACGAGCAGCACCCGCAGGTCCGTGGTGTCGGAGCCGGGCGCGTGCACCTCGACACGGGTCAGGCCCCGGCGGGCGGGGGCGGCGTGGACCGGCTCGCCGGTACGGGCGTCGATGATGCGCAGCACGGTGCGAGCGTAGGCGGGTGGGCGGAGACGCGCAGGCATGCACGGCTTTTTTCGGTCACTGTGGCGGAATCGCCCCACCAATGGCGTGCAGACCACCGGCGCCGTGGGGCGTGCGCCCCGCCTCACCGCCGGGTCCCCAGGAACCGCACATGGGGCCGCCCCTCGCGCCCTTCGCGGCTGACGGCCGCGCGCACCCCGTACACCTCGGCGATGAGTTCCTCCGTGAGGACGTCACCCGGGGCACCGCTCGCCACGACCCGTCCCGCGCTCAGGACGACGACCCGGTCGCAGTACATCGCCGCGAGGTTGAGGTCGTGCAGGGCGACGACGGTGGTGACGGGCAGGCTCGTGACCAGGGCGAGCAGGTCGAGCTGGTGGTGGATGTCGAGGTGGTTGGTCGGCTCGTCCAGGAGGAGTTCGCGGGGTTCCTGGGCGAGCGCGCGGGCGATCTGCACCCGCTGGCGCTCGCCGCCCGAGAGGGTCTGCCAGGGCTGGCCGGCCCGGTCGGCGAGGCCGGTGCGCTCCAGGGCGGCCCGCACTGCCTTCTCGTCGCCGGCCGAGACGGGTGCCCAGGCACGGCGGTGCGGCACCCGGCCGAGCCGTACGACGTCCTCGACGGTCAACTCGACCTGCGTGTCCGACTGCTGCTCGACGACGGCGAGGCGGCGCGCGACCGTACGGCGGGGCAGGTCGCCCAGCGGCGTGCCGTCGAGGGTGACGACTCCGGCCGTCGGTGCGATCAGCCCGGCCAGCAGCCGCAGCAGGGTCGACTTGCCGGAGCCGTTGGGTCCGAGGAGGCCGACGGTGGAGCCGGTCTCGGGTGCGAGGACGACTCCGTCGAGGATGAGGCGCCCGTCGGCCCGGCGGCCCACCCGGTCGGCGCGGAGCCCGGTTTCCGCGGGAGCCTCCCGGGGCGCTTCGCTCATCGCGCCCTCCGCGTCCGGTACAGCACCGCCACGAACGCCGGCACCCCGATCAGCGACGTCACCACTCCCACCGGCACCTCCTGCGGATCGAGCACGGTCCGGGCGAGGGTGTCGACCCACACCAGGAACACCGCGCCGGCCAGGCCCGTGACCGGCAGCAGCCGGGCGTGGCCGGGGCCCGTCAGCGCCCGGGCGGCGTGCGGCAGGACCAGCCCGACGAAGCCGATCGCCCCGGCCGAGCTGACCAGCGCGGCCGTGAGCAGGGCCGTGGCGCACAGCAGCACCAGGCGGGTGCGGGCCACGGACACCCCGAGCGCGGCCGCCGCGTCCTGCCCGAAGGCGAAGGCGTCGAGCGTACGGGCGTGGGCCAGGCACACCACGAGCGCCACGGCGAGGACGGCCAGGCAGAGCCGGACGTCGGTCCACCCCGCGCCGCCGAGCGAGCCGAGCAGCCAGAACAGCACGCCCCGGGTCGTCTCGGCGTCGGCGGCCGTCATCACGACGAAGGAGGTGAGCGCGGAGAAGAGCTGCATGGCCGCGACGCCCGCCAGGACGACCCGGTCGGTCGTGCCGCCGAGGGTGTGGCTGAGCAGCAGCACCAGCGCGAACGACAGCAGGGCGCCGAGGAACGCCCCGGCGGAGACCGATACGGCCCCGCCGCCCACCCCGAGCACGACGACCACGACCGCGCCGGTGGAGGCGCCGGAGGACACCCCGAGCACGAAGGGATCGGCGAGCGGGTTGCGCAGCAGCGACTGCATCACGGCCCCGCACACGGCGAGCCCGGCTCCGCACACGGCCGCGAGGAGGGTGCGCGGCAGCCGCAGCTGCCAGACGATCCCGTCCCGGATCGGCGTCAGGTCGGAGGTGCCGAGCCCCAGGTGGGCCGCGACGACGGACCAGACGTCCGCGACCCGGATGTCGGCCGGGCCGACGGTGATCGCCAGGGCCACGGAGACGACCAGCAACAGGGCCCCTCCGGTACCGAGCGCCAGGCCGCGCACGGTCACTTCGCGAGCCCGAACTCGCGCAGTCCGGCGGTGACCTGCTCCACGCCCTCGACCGTGCGGATGGTCGGGTTCATGGCCTGCCCGCTGAGCAGCACGTACCGCTTGTGCCGGACCGCGTCCATGTTCTTCGTGGCCGGGTTGGACTCCAGGAAGGCGATCTTCTTCGCGGCCGACTCGGCGGTCTGCGACCTGCGGGTCAGGTCGCCGATGACGAGGACGTCCGGGTCGCGGTCGGCGACCGTCTCCCAGTTGACCTGCGGCCACTCCTCGTGCGTGTCGTCGAAGACGTTCTTCGCGCCGAGGGCCCGGGTGATGATGCCGGGCGCTCCGCAGCAGCCCGCCATGTAGGGGGACTCGGAGTTGGCGAACCAGTACAGGAGGGTGACGTGGGAGGCGTCGATGCCCGAGGTGGCCTCGCGCATGCGCCGCTGGAGCGAGGCGACCAGCTTGTCGCCGCGTTCCGGTACCCCGAAGACGGTGGCGAGGTCCCGTACTTCGCCGTAGACGGTGTCGATGCCGAGCGCCTTGTCGCGCGCGCCGTCGCCGTCGCCCGAGTTGTCCTTGCCGGCGCAGTCGGACGGGGAGACGTACGTCGGCACGCCGAGCTTCTCGAACTGCTCGCGGGTGGCGACGCCGCCCTTGCCGAGGGTGGAGACGAAGGACGCGGCGACGAAGTCGGGGTCCGCGTCCAGGACCCGTTCGAAGGAGGGGTTGTCGTCGGCGATGCGGGGCACCCGGGCGTTCGCCTTCTCCAGTCCTTTCATCACGGGGTCGGTCCAGGTGGCCGTGCCCGCGAGGCGGTCGGCGAGGCCGAGGGAGAGGAGGATCTCGGTGGTGCCCTGGTTGAGGGAGACGGCGTGCCTCGGCGGGGCCGCGACGCGTACCTGGTGGCCGCAGTTGTCGAGGGTGACGGCGGCGGCCTTCGCGGGGGCGGGCTGCGCGTCGCCGCAGCCGGTCAGGAGCAGGGAGCCGGCCGCGAGCAGGACGGCGGCACGGGCGGGTCGGGCGAGGGGCACGGGGAACCAGTCCTCAGTCGTCGAGGGCTCGATCGCGGAGCCCGGTCGTACGGTGCTCCCCCGCCGCGAAACGGCCGCGGGGGCCGCCAGCAGGTCTTCGGACTCGGGTTCGTCCGGTGCGGGGCGCCTTCCCGGACGTCACACACGCCGTCCAGTGGCCGAGGCCCCGCCCGTCCCCCTCACCGCTGCGCGTCAGTTCCGGATTCGCACCGGATTCCCTGACCCACGTACATGGGTTCGACTGGCCTCGGCAAGCTATCACGGGGGGTGCGGGGAATCACCGCGCACCCTGCGTCGTTGTCCGGGCAGCAGCTCTTCCGCGACTCCGAGGAGGCCGCCGGTGTACGGCGACGAGGCAACAGCCCGCAGGATCCTCACCGAGCTCGGCGACACCTGGGCCGTGGTGGGCCTGTCGTCGAACCGGCAGCGCGCGGCGTACGGCGTCGCCGAAGTGCTCCAGCGCTTCGGCAAGCGCGTCGTGCCCGTGCACCCGAAGGCCGAGACGGTGCACGGGGAGCAGGGGTACGCGAGCCTGGCGGACATCCCCTTCGACGTGGACGTCGTGGACGTCTTCGTGAACAGCGACCTCGCCGGGGCCGTCGCGGACGAGGCGGTCGCGAAGGGCGCGCGGGCGGTGTGGTTCCAGCTCGGCGTCATCGACGAGGCGGCGTACGACCGGACCCGCGCGGCGGGTCTGGAGATGGTGATGGACCGCTGCCCGGCCATCGAGATCCCACGACTTCCCCATCGCCGAGTAGCGGATTCCTGAAGCGTTCCCCAGGAAACATCCCTGCCCGGTCAAGGGCGGACAACTCGTCTTTCTGCCGTCGGTGATCGGTTTCTAGCCTGAGGCCTCTTGCTCGCTGAACTCTCCGAGTTCGTTGATGAGAGGCCCCTTGAATGGCAAGTGTCGACCAGGTGGCAGTGGGGGTGGAAGGGAGCCCGGGCGGACTGCGCAGGGACGTCGGACTGATCGGGCTCATGTGGGCGTCGGTCGGGTCCATCATCGGCTCCGGTTGGCTGTACGGCGCCGAGAAGGCGGTCGTGGCGGCCGGTCCCGCGGCGATCCTGTCCTGGCTCATCGGCGCGGTCGCGATCGTGTTGCTGGCGCTGGTGCACGCGGAACTGGGCGGTATGTTCCCGGTCGCGGGCGGCACGGCCCGCTATCCGCACTACGCGTTCGGCGGACTGGCCGGCATGTCCTTCGGCTGGTTCTCCTGGCTCCAGGCGGCGACGGTGGCACCGATCGAGGTCGAGGCCATGATCGGCTACGCGGGGCACTGGCACTGGGCGCAGGGTTTCCAGCACGCCGAGGACGGGACGCTGACGGCCAGTGGGTTCGTCGTCGCTGTGGTCCTGATGGCCGTGTTCGTCGTGATCAACTTCCTGGGCGTGCGGCTCCTGGCCCACACCAACAGCGCCGCCACCTGGTGGAAGGTGGCCGTCCCGCTGGCCGCGATCTTCATCATCGCGGCCGGGAACTTCCACCCTGGCAACTTCACCGAGCACGGCTTCGCCCCGTTCGGCGCCCGCGGCGTGCTGAGCGCCGTCAGCTCCAGCGGCATCATCTTCGCCCTGCTGGGCTTCGAGCAGGCGATCCAGCTCGCGGGTGAGAGCCGCGACCCGGCGCGGGACCTGCCGCGCGCGACGATCGGCTCGGTCGCCATCGGCGCGGTCGTCTACCTCCTGCTCCAGGTCGTCTTCATCGCCGCCCTGCCGCTGGCGTCGTTCGCGCACGGCTGGACGAAGCTCGACTACCCCGGCATCAGCGGCCCCTGGGCGGGTCTGGCCACCCTGCTGGGGCTCGGCTGGCTGAGCGTGGTGCTGTACCTGGACGCGGTGGTCTCCCCCGGCGGCACCGGCCTGATCTACACGACGGCCACGTCCCGCGTCTCGTACGGCCTGGCCCGCAACGGCTACGCGCCGAAGCTCTTCACCCGCACCGACGCGCGCGGCGTGCCGTGGTTCGGGCTGATCGTCTCCTTCGTGACCGGCGTGGTCTGCTTCCTGCCGTTCCCGAGCTGGCAGCAGTTGGTCAGCTTCATCACCTCGGCGAGCGTGCTGATGTACGCGGGCGCCCCGCTGGCCTACGGCGTCTTCGCCGACCGGCTGCCCCACCTCGGGCGCCCCTACCGGCTGCCCGGCGGGAAGGTGGTCTCCCCGCTGTCGTTCGTGGTGGCCAACCTCATCATCTACTGGTCCACTTGGGACACGCTGTGGCGGCTCGGCGTGGCCATCGTCCTCGGTTACGTCCTGCTCGGCGGCTACGCCTGGTACGCCACGCGCAGGGGCCTGCCCGACGCGCCCCGGCTCGACTGGAAGGCGGCGCAGTGGCTGCCCGTCTACCTGCTGGGCATGGGCGTCATCTCCTGGCAGGGCGGATTCGGGGGCCAGGGCCACATCGGGCTGTGGTGGGACATCGTCGTCATCGCCGTGTTCTCGCTGGCGATCTACTACTGGGCGCGGGCCTCGGCGTCCCGGCCCGAGGAGATCGAGCGGAGCATCGAGGAACTGGCCGTCACGGAGGTGCCTGCCCACTGAGCTGCACGGAGGCGCCCGCCCCTTGAGGCCGCCTCATAATGAGCGCATGACCCACGCCTGCCCGCCCGCGAACTCCGGCGCCCCGCAACGCTTCCCAGTCGTTGTCGTGGGCGCCGGTCCCGCGGGGCTGACCGTCGGCAACATCCTGCGGGTCGCCGCGGTGGACTGCCTGGTGCTGGAGACGGAGACGCGGGAGTCCATCGAGCAGCGGCCCCGGGCCGGCGTCATCGAGGAATGGGCCGTGCGGGGGCTGGAGAAGCGGGGCCTGGCCCGGAACCTGCTGGACCGCGCGGAGCTGCACACCGCGTGCGAGTTCCGCTTCGACGGGGAGCGGTACCGGTTCCCCTACGGCGAGCTGACGGGCAGTCATCACTTCGTCTACCCGCAGCCGCTGCTGGTGACCGACCTGGTGCGCGAGTACGCCGACGTGCGCGGCGGCCGGATCCGCTTCGGCGTCCGGGACGTACGGCTCCACGACCTCGGCACGGACCGGCCCTCGGTGTCGTACCTCTGCCCGGACACGGGCGAACGGCAGGTCGTGCACTGCGACTTCGTGGCCGGCTGCGACGGGGCGCGCGGCGTGAGCAGGGCCGCGCTGCCGCCGGAGCGGGTCCGGATCGCGCGGCACGACTACGGCATCGGCTGGCTCGCGCTGCTCGCCGAGGCGCCGCCGTCCGCGGACTGCGTGTTGTTCGGCTGCCACGCGCGCGGGTTCGCCGGCCAGATGCCCCGCAGCCCGGAGGTGACCCGCTACTACCTCCAGTGCCCGCCGGGCGACGACCCGGAGAACTGGCCGCACGAGCGCGTCTGGGCGGAGCTCCAGGAGCGCCTCGGGGCATCCGGTGTGCCGCCGCTGACGGAGGGGCGGCTGATCGAGAAGCGCGTGCTGGACATGCACGACTACGTGGTCGAGCCCATGGTGTGCGGCCGGCTCTTCCTCGCGGGCGACGCCGCCCATCTGGTCGCGCCCATCGCCGCCAAGGGCATGAACCTCGCCCTGCACGACGCCTTCCTGCTCGGCGACGCCCTGGTGGCCCACCTGACCACGGGCGACGACAGCGGCCTGGCCGGCTATGCGGAGGCGTGTCTGCGGCGCGTGTGGGACTACCAGGAGTTCTCGCAGTGGCTGTCCGAGGTGTACCACGGCACGGCGGCGGGCGACCCCTTCCGCGCGGGCACCACGCTGGCCCGGCTGCGCCGGCTGTTCACCTCGCGCGCCGCGGCGGCCGCCTTCGCCGAGCAGTACCTCGGGACGGCCGCGCGCTACTGACTCAGTCGTGCGGCGGGCGGTCGCTCAGCCGGTGGTCGGCCACGTTCAGCGCCTCGTCGACGAGCCTGCGCAGATGGCCGTCGCGCAGCGCGTAGATCACGCGGCGGCCCTCCTTGCGCGTGTTCACCAGGCCCGCGAGGCGCAGCCGCGCCAGGTGCTGGCTGACGGCGGGCCGGGCCGCGCCGCACGCCTGGGTGAGGGTGGTGACATCGGCCTCTCCCCCGGTCAGGGCGTGCAGGAGGGCGAGCCGGGTGCGGTCGCCGAGCAGGGCGAGGAGTTCGGCGGCGAGCGCGAACTGCTCCTCGCCGGGGTGGCGCGGATGCGCATCGTGCGCAGGTGACAGGTGCATGCGTGCGCTCATACGCACATAATGGCGCCGTGGGCGTGTACACGTCCACTCCGCACACCGGAAGGGGATCCACGTGAGCGACCACCGGCACGAGCACTCCCATGAGCATCGGCACGAGCACGCCGACGGCCACCGGCACCAACACGCCGACGGCCACGGGCACTCCCATGGACGTCGGCACGAGCACTCCCCTGGCCGTCGGCACGGCCTGCGCCATCGGCTGGGCCATCTCCTCACCCCGCACTCGCACGAGACGGCCGACAAGGTCGACTCGGCCCTGGAGTCCTCGGCCCGCGGGATGCGGGCGCTCTGGGTCTCGCTCGCCGTGCTCGGTGTGACGGCGCTGGCGCAGGCGGCCGTGGTGGCGGTCTCCGGTTCGGTGGCGCTGCTCGGGGACACGGTGCACAACGCGGCGGACGCGCTGACCGCCGTACCGCTCGGGATCGCCTTCGTGCTGGGCCGGCGCGCGGCCACCCGCCGCTTCACGTACGGCTACGGGCGGGCCGAGGATCTCGCGGGCCTGGTGATCGTGCTGACCATCGCCGCGTCGGCGGCCTTCGCGGGGTGGGCGGCGATCGACCGCCTCCTCGACCCGCGGCCCGTCGCGCACGTCCCGGCGGTCGCCGTGGCCGCCCTCGTCGGTTTCGCGGGCAACGAGTGGGTGGCCCGCTACCGCATCCGCGTCGGCCGCTCCATCGGCTCGGCGGCGCTGGTCGCCGACGGGCTGCACGCCCGCACCGACGGTTTCACCTCACTGGCCGTGCTGCTGGGCGCCGGCGGGTCCGCCCTGGGCTGGCAACTGGCGGACCCCCTCGTGGGGCTGGCCATCACGGCGGCGATCGCGCTGGTGCTGCGGGACGCGGCACGGGAGGTGTTCCGGCGGGTGCTGGACGCGGTCGACCCGGCCCTGGTGGACCGGGCCGAGCGGGCCCTGACCGAGGTGCCGGGGGTGCGCGGGGTGGGTGAGCTGCGACTGCGCTGGATCGGGCACCGCCTGCGCGCCGAGGTGGCCGTCGTGGTGGACGGCGGGGTGACGGTGCGCGAGGCCCACCGCATCGCCGTCGACGCCGAGCACGCGCTGCTGCACGCCGTGCCGCGCCTGACCGCGGCCCTGGTCCACGCCGACCCGGAACCGCACCCCGGCGAGGCCGACCCGCACCTGCCCCTGGCCCACCACGCGGCGGCGTAGGTCAGGAGACTCCCAGCCCCTCCAGCACCACCGCGCCCGGCAGTTCCGCGAAGGCCTTGCCCGGGACCAGGAGCTTGCCGCGTCGCCGGCCGCTGCCGACGAGGACGTACGGCAGGTCGGTGACGGCCGCGTCCACCAGCACGGGCCAGTCACCGGGCAGTCCGAGCGGGGTGATCCCGCCGTACTCCATGCCGGTCTCGCCGGTCGCCGTGTCCATCGGGGCGAACGAGGCCTTGCGGACGCCGAGGTGGCGGCGGACGACGCCGTTGACGTCGACCCGGGTGGTGGACAGCACGACGCACGCGGCGAGCGTGGTCTCGCCGCCGCGCCTGCCCGCGACCACCACGCAGTTCGCGGACTGCTCCAGCAGCTCCCGGCCGTAGTGCTCCACGAAGGTCGCGGTGTCGGCCCACTCCGGGTCGGTGTCGACGTAGACGATCTGGTCGGCGGGGACGCTGCCCGCCCAGTCGCGCACGGCGGCGGCGACCGGGCCGGTGAGTTCGCCGAGGCAGTCGGGGGCGGGACGGGCGTTGTCGAAGTGTCCGAGGGGTGCACGCATGGCCGCACGCTAACAACTCGGGACCGCCCCCGGGCCGGGCGTCTCAGGGCACGGGCGGCACCGAGACGGCCATGACCATCTCCATCGGCACTTCGCCGGTGTTGCCGTACACGTGCGGGACGTTGGCCTCGAAGTGGACGCTCGCGCCCGCCGGGACGCGGTGCTCCACCCCGTCGACGGTGAGGGTCAGCTCCCCCGCCGTGACGTGGAGCAGCTCGATCGTGCCGGCCGGGTGCGGGTCGGACGGGCTGCTCTCGCCGGGCATCAGCCGCCAGTCCCACATCTCCAGCGGGCCGGGCGCCTCGGTGCCCGCGAGGAGCCGGTTGTAGCTGCCGGCGTCGGTGTGCCACAGCCGTACGGCCTGGTCGGCGGGGATGACGCGGACGTTCGGGCCCTGTTCGTAGTCGAGCAGGGTGGTGATGCTGATGCCGAGGGCGTCGCCGATCTTGACGACGGTGCCGAGGCTGGGGTTGGTGCGGGCCTGCTCGATCTGGATGAGCATGCCGCGGCTGACGCCCGCCCGGGCGGCGAGCACGTCCAGGGTGAAGCCGCGCACCGCGCGCCAGTGCTTGACGCTGCGCGCCAGGGACTGGGTCAGCAGGTCGAGGTCCGACACATTCCGTCCAAGATCTCTGAGTCCAATATTCTGTACGTACAGTACAGCAGGGTGCACTATGGTGGGGTTGACCTGATCGTTCACTGCACTGTACTGCGAGGCCTCCTGCCCATGACACCGCTCTTCGCCCTGGCCACCAGCCTGCTGTGGGGTCTCGCCGACTTCGGCGGCGGACTGCTCACCCGGCGCACGCCCGCGCTGACGGTGGTCGTGGTCTCGCAGTCGATCGCGGTGGTCGTGCTCGGCGCGGCCGTGGTGGCGACCGGCGGCTGGAGCGAGGCGGGGCCGCAGCTGTGGTTCGCCGTGGCCGCCGGCCTCGTCGGGCCGGTGGCGATGCTGGCGTTCTACAAGGCGCTCGCGCTGGGGCCGATGGGCGTGGTCTCGCCCCTCGGTTCGATCGGCGTGGCCGTGCCCGTCGGGGTGGGTCTGGTGCTGGGCGAGCGCCCCGGCCTGCTGCAGTTCGTCGGCATCCTGGTCGCCGTCGCCGGTGTCTGCCTCGCGGGCGGCCCGCAGTTCCGCGGCGCGCCCGTCCAGCGCCAGGCCATCGTCCTGACGCTCCTCGCGGCGTTCGGCTTCGGTGCGGTGATGGCCCTGATCGCCGAGGCGTCGACGACGCTGACGGGGCTGTTCCTCGCGCTGTTCGTGCAGCGGGTGACGAACGTGGCGGCCGGCGGACTGGCGCTGTACGTGTCGGCGCGGCGCGGGTCTCCCGCCCTCCCCGCCGACGGCTTCCCCTGGCGCTCCCTGCCGGCGCTCGCCTTCGTCGGCCTGGCGGACGTCGCCGCGAACGGCACGTACTCGATCGCCGCGCAGCACGGCCCGGTCACCGTCGCCGCCGTGCTCGCCTCGCTCTACCCGGTGGTGACGGCCGTGGCCGCGCGGGGCGTCCTCCGCGAACGGCTGCGGGCGGTGCAGGCGGCGGGCGCGGGACTGGCCCTGGTCGGGACGGTCCTGCTGGCGTCGGGGTGAACCCGGGGGTCAGGACCCCGGTTCGAGGTCGGCGAGCCGGGCCGCCGCCTCCCCGTCCAGCTCGGCGAGGCGCGCCGCCGTCTCCTCGTCGAGTTCGGACAGCGCGCGCAACTGCCCGGGGGTGACGCCCTCCGGGATCGGGACCGGCGGCGGGGTGCGCAGCGGCGGCTGCCAGCCGTCGGCGGGGGTCCAGCGGCGGACGACGCGCGCCGGCGCGCCCGCCACCACGGCGTGGTCCGGGACCGCGCCCCGGACGACCGCGCCCGCGGCCACCACCACGTTCCGCCCGACGCGGGCACCCGGCAGGATCACCGCGCCGGTGCCGATCCAGCAGCCCGGCCCGATCTCCACCGGCTCCATCCGCGGCCACTGCTTGCCGATCGGCTCGTGGGGATCGTCGTAGGAGTGGTTCGTGGACGTGACGTAGACGTACGGGCCGAAGTAGCAGTCGCTGCCGATGGTGACCGTGGTGTCGGCGATGACGTGGCTGCCGCGGCCGAGGACGACGCCGTCACCGAGGCGCAGGATCGGGTCCGGGCCGAGGTCGAGGTCGGGCATCAGGCCCGCGGTGAGCGTGACCTGCTCGCCGATGATGCAGTGGGAGCCGAGGTGGATCCAGGGTTCACCGAAGACCGTGCCGAGCGGGAAGGCGAGTCTGGTACCTGTTCCCATCGCGCCGAACCGGTAGCGCCCGGGGTGCTCGGCCGTGACGGACCCGGTCCGTTGCAACCAGGCCCAGCCGGCGTGGACGGCGCGCTGCGCGAGGCCCCGTCGCCAGGATGAGAACGTGTTCTTGCGCTTCGGCACCCGCTCACCGTACTCAGCGGTAGCTCACCCCGTGGCGTCGGAGGCCTGTGATCTTCGCCCCATCGAGTGGCGTACGGTTTGCGCGTTGTCGACGACGTTTCTGGAGGCGGGCATGGGTCAGCGGGCGATGATCACGGGGATCGGCGGCCGTGAGCCGGAGATCGACGAGACGGCGTTCGTGGCGCCCACGGCGTCGGTGATCGGGGGCGTGACGCTGCGGTCCGGCGCGAGTGTCTGGTACGGGGCGGTGCTGCGCGGTGACGTCGAGTC
The DNA here is from genome assembly GCF_003330845.1 of Streptomyces sp. Go-475. Lineage (GTDB taxonomy): Bacteria > Actinomycetota > Actinomycetes > Streptomycetales > Streptomycetaceae > Streptomyces. Next base: position 1,142,985 of record NZ_CP026121.1, read on the forward strand.
GATCACGGTCGGGGCCAGCAGCAACGTGCAGGACAACTGCACCCTCCATGCCGACCCGGGTTTCCCGGTGACGGTGGGTGAGCGGGTGTCCATCGGCCACAACGCGGTGGTGCACGGGGCGACGGTCGAGGACGACTGCCTGATCGGCATGGGGGCGACCGTGCTGAACGGCGCCGTGATCGGGGCCGGGTCGCTGGTCGCCGCGCAGGCGTTGGTGCCGCAGGGGATGGTCGTGCCGCCCGGGTCGCTGGTCGCGGGGGTGCCCGCGAAGGTCCGTCGGGAGCTGTCGGAGGAGGAACGGCAGGGGGTCACCCTCAACGGCACGATGTACGCCGAGTTGGCGAAGGCGCATCGGGAGGTGCATGCCTAAGGGCTGTCCCGTGACTGCCCTGCCGGCGAGGCGGCGTGCGCGGGTGGGTGGAGCGCCCTGCCCCTGTGGGCTCCCGGAAGCCCAGCCGCTTGACCTGCTGTTGTTCAACGCCACTGACGATGCTTACGGCGCCCGCGTCGGAGTCTGGGTGAACGAGGGACGAGTGTTGCATCTGTGTGCGGAGGTAGGACGACCGGCGGTCTGGGGGATGACGGAGTTCGCAACACGGCAGCGCTACCGGGTCTTGATCGGCATCAAGCGTGTGGTCGACAGGAACCCTCACTCGCGCTCCAGCCCCGCAAGCGGGTGAATTCGAACACCGGCTGATGCGGGTTGCTTTCCATACTTTCGGGAAAGTGAGCCAGAAAGCTTGCCGAGGGGCGTGCCGGGGGAGGACACAGATGCGCGTGGGGCTTGCGGAATTGATCAACCAGTTGGGGGACGAACCGACCACCGCGATGAATGCGGGTGAGGTTCCGGGAGAGCGATGACCTCCGGTGGGCTCGAGAGGGCCCGGGTGGCGGAATTGATCGTGACGCGCGCCGACGGGCCGTACCGGGGCTCGGGGTACCGCGTCAGCCGGAACGCGGTGCTGACCGCGGCACATGTGGTGGAGGGCTCGGTCTCGGTCCGCGTGCGGTTCGAAGCCGATCTCCCGGGTGAGTGGAGCACCCCGGGGAAGACCTGGTGGGGCGTTCCCGGCTGGGACATCGCGGTGGTGCTCATCGACCCTCGGCCCGGTGAGCCGTCGATCGTCGCGGCCCGCTGTGCCGAGGTGGGCGCACAGCCCACCGTGTTCGAAGCGCAGGCTGTGGGATTCCCGTTGTGGAAACTGCGCAGCGATGACGGCGCCACACCGGTCGCGGCCGTACCGCCCGTTCGGGACAGTGGGCAGACCTTTTACCGGGACTACCACCATGCGGTGGGGCGCGTGGCATCTATTTCGAATTCCCGCGAGGGAACCCTGGAACTGGAATTGCCCTCTCCGCCCATGGGCTCGTGGAAAGGGATGTCCGGTGCGGCGCTCTGGCGGGGAGACCGCATCATCGGGGTCGTCACGCACCACCACGGGCAAGAAGGCGGCCGGCTGACAGCGGTCCGACTGGACCGTGTCCTGGAGGACTCCGACCCGACGGCGAAGGCGCGCCTTCGGCACCTGCTGGGACCACTCGAGCGCCCGGCTCTGCCCGTCACTGTCATCGAACCCTCACCGCGCCCCGCCGTCACGGGCCACACGGTGGCCCGTCCCGAGCTGTGCGAGCCCCTCGTAGAGCGTCTCGTCTCCCCCTCCGGCCGCGTGCCCGAGGCGGGACGGGTGAGCGCCGTGCTGGAGGGTCCCGGCGGCTTCGGCAAGACCACCCTGGCCGCCCTCGCCTGCGATGACCCCCGGGTCCACGCCCGCTTCGGCACGAGGGTCTACTGGGTCACCCTCAGCGAGGGGGACCAGGACACGGACATCCTGCCGAAGGTCAATGACCTCATTGCCGCCCTGTCCGGGACATCCACCCGCTTCGGCACCTTGGGGCAGGCCAAGGGCGAGCTGGGACGACTGCTGGGCACAGAGCGCGTCCACGGACCGGTTCTCCTGGTGATCGACGACGTCTGGCGTCCTGAGCAGCTCGCCCCGTTCCTCGAAGGCGCCTGCACCCGGCTGGTCACCACACGGACGCGCGGTCTCGTCCGCGATGCCTTCACCCTGGACGTCGGCGTCCTGGACGGCAGCCAGACGCTGGAGTTGCTCACCCGTGACCTGGAGCAGGGCGGCGAGGCCCGCTGGCAGCCGCTGCTCCGGCTGACCGGCGGCTGGCCGATTCTCGTCGGCCTCGCCAACCGTGCGCTGGTCCGGCGGACCCGCAACGGTCTACCACTCGCGGACGCGCTCCGGTTCGCCGAGGAGAACCTCACCGTCGGCGGCCCCACCGCACTCGACTATGCCAAGCCGGAGCACCGGCAACAGGCCGTCTTCCACACCGTCGAGGCCAGCCTGCGGCTGCTCGGGGCGACGGACGCGCGATGGCCCGAGTTCTTCGCGGACCTGGCCGTCTTCCCCAAAGGCGTCGCCATCCCGGTGACCACCTTGGCCACCTACCTGGGGATCACCCAGGGCGAGACAGAGACGCTCTGCCTGGAACTGGCCGACCTCTCCCTGCTCCAGCGGCTGGAACTCGCGCAACCGGCCTCCGTCCGCCTGCACGACGTCATCCACCACTACCTCGCCCACCGCACCCAGGGCCGCCGACGTGAGCTGCACAGACAGCTGCTCGACACCCATGCCGCCGCTCATGGTCTCCTGCACGCTTCGGCCCCCGTCCGGTGGTGGGAACTGGCTTCGACCGAGCCGTATCTCTGGGACTGGCTCGCCTACCACCTCAGCGAGGCCGCCGACGGCGGAGCCGACCCGCTGCTCCGCGACCTCCGGTGGATCGAGGCCCGCGTACGGAACTCCGGCCCAGGTGTCATCGGACGGGATTTCGCCCACGCCACCGCCGAGGACCGCGTGCTGCGACTGCTGTGCGAGACGCTGACCCGGTCCACGCACCTGCTCGTTCCCGTCGATCAGCCGTCGGTCCTGATGGCCACCATGGCCGGGCGGCTGCACGGCGTCGAGGCTCTGGCCGAGGTCGTCGAACTCTACGAGCGCCATGCCCCAGGTCCCTGGCTGGCCCCGGCCTGGCCGCTCCCCGATCAGCCGCCCCGGGCCTTCCGGGGAACCCGGGCCACACTCGACACGGCGGTCTTCGCCGTCACGCCGGACGGCACGCGGATGGCCACCGGCCACCGGGACGGAACAGTTCGCGTATGGGACACGGCGGGGGACCGTGAGCTGTGCCGTACCAGGCTCCACACAGGGTGCGTGATGTCCATCGACATCACAGCCGACGGCAACCGCGTGGTCGGCACCACGGTCGCGGGCTCCGGTTTCCTCTGGGAGTGGCAGGGCGGTGTGGTGAAGAGCTTGCCGGGATCGCGACGCGCGGGTGACGTCACGACCGGCCCACGAAGGGCAGATGACCAGCGGAGCGTGCGTATCGCGACGTCCGCGGGCGAGTTGGGTGTCCGGTTCTTCGACGAGGACGGCCGGCCACGCCGTCTCCGCCCTACTTGGGGACGGCTTTTGTGGCCCCAGTCCAACCCCGGTCTTGCCGGCATGGTGCTCATGGGGCTGAGCCCCGTGCTGGTTCCGCGCCCGGCGATCCCCGTCGCCCTGCTCGTGGCGTTCGCGTTCACCGTGGCGCTGATCATGCTGCGCCAGCCCTGGTCACGTCGGTCACCCAACCTCGCCGAGTACGCGGAAGCCGTCTACGCCGTCGCCCTCTCCCCGGACGGGTCGCTGCTGGCCACTGCCGGTTCGCTGGACCGGACCGTACGGCTGTGGGAGCCGGTGAAGGGCCGGCTCAGAGCGTCCTTCTCGACGAGTCCTGACCAAGGAAGTCCCGACCAGTGGGGCGCCGTCGCGATCAGCGCGGACAACGGCTGGGTGGCCCAGGCGGGCACGCGGGGCGTGTTCCGGCTGTGGAACATCCGCACCCGCCGACTCCACGTGACACAGAAGGTTCAGGTCCCCCCCACCCTCATCCCCGCGCCCTCGGTGGCGTTCTCCGCTGACGGACGGTGGGTCGCGTGCGGCAGCGGCGGCGAACTGCGGGTGTGGCGAGTCGCGGACGGCATCCAGCGAGCACGCCTCGGCGGGCTGGCCGCCGTCGTGTCCGACGTGACATTCACCCCGGACGGCCAGGACCTGCTGTCCGCCCATCTGACCTCGCACGTACGGGTGTGGCACCTGCCGGATCTGATGGGTTCCGCGTCTCCGCGGGCCGGCTCGACAGCGGAGACGGGCGAGTCGGGCAACCCCTTCGTCACCGACGCCGCCTTCTCGCCGGATGGTTCCTGGCTGGTCATGGCCGGAGCCGACCACCACGTCAAGGCCCGGGCGATCGACGGCGGTGACCTGTGCTCCTTCAGCGGACACACGGGCGCGGTGTGGGCCGTCGCCGTCGCCCCGGACGGCAGTTGGCTCGCCGGCGGCGGCGACGACCACACCGTACGGCTGTGGGCGCCCGACGGTTCGCTTCGCGGCACACTGACCGGTCACGCGGCCACCGTCTGCGCCGTGGCGATCTCACCGGACGGCTCTCTCCTGGCCACGGGCGACATCGACGGGTCCCTCCACATCTGGGACAGCCGCCGCGGGGCGCTGGGCACAGCGTCGCCCCTCACCACTCTGGGCACCGGCCCGACGGACGCCGACGAACAGCAGCTGGCTTTCACCGGCGACGGGCGGCTGCTCGCCGCGAACTCGAACGGCCTCGTCATCGGTTGGCACACCCGGGACTGGACGCCTGCCCCTACGCACGACCTCCGAGACCCCGAAGGCACCCAAGACGGCGACTGGGGCTCGGACGCGCTCGCCGTCTCGAAGGACGGCAGACGGCTCGCCGCGTTCACGCGGCACAGCTCCTCCATCAAGGTGTTCGACCTGGCCTCGCATGATCTGCCGCCCCAACGCCACGGCGCTTCCCTGTCTCACGTGCGCGGCTTGTGCTTCTCGCCGGACAACCGTCTCCTGGCGAGCGCGCACGCGGACGGGACGCTGCGCGTCTGGGCCACCGGCCGGAGCGACTGCGTGACCGCCCTGCGGGTGGACGGCTTCCTGAGGAGGTGCGCTTGGTCGCCGACAGGGACTCACCTGGTGGCGGTCGGCACTGGCGGCATCTACCTCTTCACCCTGCGTTCGCCGCACAGCGCCGATCAGGACTCACCGGGCTGACCGGCCTGGTGGCCCAGCCGGTCGGGATGCCCGCGAGCGCCTGTCACAGCGCCTGCGGTTCCGCCGCTTCCACGTTCTGGTTCGCCTTCTTCGCCTTGCGCTTGAGCACCAGCATGGACGTCAGACCGATCAGGACCGCCGCCACCAGGCCCAGCCACGAGAAGCGCTTCAGCCAGGACTCGGCGACGATGCCGACGTAGTAGATGACCGCTGTCGTGCCGCCGGCCCAGAGGATGCCGCCGAGGACGTTGGCGATGAGGAACTTCCAGTACGGCATGCGGAGCACACCGGCGAGGGGGCCCGCGAAGATGCGGAGCAGGGCGACGAAGCGGCCGAAGAAGACCGCCCACATGCCCCACTTCTCGAAGGAGCGCTCGGCGGTGGCGATGTGGCCCTCGCTGAAGTGCTTGGGGAACTTCTTGCCCAGCCAGGCCAGCAGGGGCCGCCCGCCCTTGCGGCCGATGGCGTAGCCGATGGAGTCGCCGATGATCGCGCCGGCCGTGGCGCTGGCGCCGAGGACGACGGGGTCGATGTCGCCGTGCTGGGAGGCGAGCAGCGCGGAGGAGACGAGGATGATCTCGCCCGGCAGCGGGATGCCCAGGCTCTCCAGGCCGATGACCACTCCCACGAGTGCGTAGACGGCGACCGCGGGTACGGTTTCGAGCCATTCCTGGACGTGCAACGCCGGATCCTTTCCCTGTGCTTCCCTGCGTGCCCCGGGAAGCCTACCGGCTCCTAGGACGTCCCTCGCGGCTCAGGCGTTCCAGCTCCACTCGGCGACCTCGGGCAGATCGGTGCCGTGCTCGCGGATCCAGGCGTGGTGGCGGGTGCGGGCGTCGGCCATCCGCTGGCGTACGGCCGTGGCTCGCACCGCCAGGCCGGGGACGCGGTCGATGACGTCCATGACCAGGCGGTAGCGGTCCAGGTCGTTGCGGACGACCATGTCGAACGGCGTGGTGGTGGTGCCGGCCTCCTTGTAGCCGCGTACGTGCAGGTGCTGGTGGCCGGTGCGGCGGTAGGCGAGGCGGTGGATCAGCCAGGGGTAGCCGTGGTAGGCGAAGATCACCGGCTTGTCGGTGGTGAAGAGGCCGTCGTACTCGAAGTCGTTCATGCCGTGCGGGTGTTCCTCGCGGGGCAGCAGCCGGGCCAGGTCGATGACGTTCACCACGCGGACGGACAACTCGGGCAGGTGGCGGCGGAGCAGGTGGGCGGCGGCCAGGGTCTCCTGGGTGGGGACATCACCGGCGCAGGCCAGGACGACGTCGGGTTCGCCGCCGTTCTCGGTGCCTGCCCACTCCCAGATGCCGGCGCCGCGGGCGCAGTGCACCCGGGCCTCGTCCATGGACAGCCAGTCGAAGCAGGGCTGCTTGCCGGCCACGATCACGTTGACGTAGTCGCGGCTGCGCAGAGCGTGGTCGGCGACGGACAGCAGGGTGTTGGCGTCCGGCGGCAGGTAGACCCGTACGACCTCGGGGCTCTTGTTGAGGACGTGGTCGACGAAGCCGGGGTCCTGGTGGGAGAAGCCGTTGTGGTCCTGCCGCCACACGTGGGAGGTCAGCAGGTAGTTGAGGGAGGCGATGGGGGCGCGCCAGGGCAGCCGGCGCGAGGTGCGCAGCCACTTGATGTGCTGGTTGACCATGGAGTCGACGATGTGCACGAACGCCTCGTAGCAGGAGAACAGCCCGTGGCGGCCGGTCAGGAGGTAGCCCTCCAGCCAGCCCTGGCAGAGGTGCTCGGACAGCACCTCCATCACACGTCCGTGCCGGTCCAGGTGCTCGTCCACCGGCAGGGTCTCGGCCTGCCAGGTCTTGCCGCTGGCGTCGAAGACGGCCTGGAGCCGGTTGGAGGCGGTCTCGTCGGGTCCGACCAGGCGGAAGTCGCGGCGGCCGGCGGTGTCCCGCATGACCCGGGCCAGCAGGTCGCCCAGGACGCGGGTGGGTTCGTGCAGCGTCGTGCCGGGCTTGTCGACGGGCACGGCGAAGTCGTCCAGGGACGGGACCGGCAGGTCGCGCACGAGCAGTCCGCCGTTGGCGTGCGGGGTGGCGCCCAGCCTGCGCGTGCCCTCGGGGATCGGCGCGAGCACGTCGGCGACCGGGCGGCCGTCGGCGTCGAACAGTTCCTCGGGCCGGTAGGAGCGCAGCCAGGCCTCCAGCTGCCGCAGGTGGTCCGGGTTGTCGTGTACTCCGGCGAGCGGCACCTGGTGGGAGCGCCAGGTGTTCTCCACCGGCTGCCCGTCCACCTCGGCGGGGCCGGTCCAGCCCTTCGGGGTGCGCAGCACGATCACCGGCCAGCGCGGGCGTTCGGTCACGCCCTGCTCGCGGGCGGCGCGCTGGGCCTCGGCGATGCGGTCGAGGGCGGTGTCCAACGCCTCGGCCATGGCGCGGTGGACGGCGGCCGGGTCGTCGCCGGAGACGTGGACCGGCTCGTGGCCGTAGCCGCGCAGCAGCGCGTCGAGCTCCTGCTCGGGCAGGCGGGACAGCACGGTCGGGTTGGCGATCTTGTACCCGTTCAGGTGCAGGATCGGCAGGACGGCGCCGTCGTGGACGGGGTCGAGGAACTTGTTGGCGTGCCAGGACCCGGCGAGCGGGCCGGTCTCCGCCTCGCCGTCCCCGATCACGCAGGCGACCAGCAGGCCGGGGTTGTCCAGGGCGGCTCCGTAGGCGTGGGCGAGGGAGTAGCCGAGTTCGCCGCCCTCGTGGATCGAGCCCGGGACCTCCGGGGCGACATGGCTCGGCACCCCGCCGGGGAACGAGAACTGGCGGAACAGCAGTTCCATGCCCCGCGCGTCCCGCGACACGTCGGGGTACTTCTCGCTGTAGCTGCCCTCCAGCCAGGAGTTGGCGAGCACCGACGGCCCGCCGTGGCCCGGGCCCCAGACGCACAGGGCGTCCAGTCCCCGGTTCCTGATCACCCGGTTGAGGTGGGTGTACACGAGGTTCAGGCCGGGCGAGGTGCCCCAGTGCCCCAGCAGCCGCGGCTTGATGTGCTCGGGCCGCAACGGCTCGGTGAGCAGCGGGTTCGCCAGCAAATAGATCTGACCGGCCGCCAAGAAGTTGGCGGCCCGCCAGTGCGCGTCCAGCGTGCGCAGTTCCTCGTCGGTCGGTGCGGTCGGGCTGTGCTGGCGCGGGGCCTCGGGCATGGCTGACTCCCTGGGTTCTGCGACGGCCTCAGGAGGAGTACCAGTCTGTTCCGGTTCGATGCCCGGCGCCTCCCGGCCGTGCGCCGCGCCGCTGTTCGGCGGCCGCCCGGGTCAGCCGCCCACCCGTACGCTCGTCCGCAGCCGCGGGTCCCGTGAGGACGCCCCGATCCACAGGGTGCGCACTCCGGTGCCGAGCACCCAGTCGTGGGCATCCGCGTCCCATGAGGACAGCGCGCGCGGCTCGACGTGCACGGTGACGCGCCGCTCCTCCCCCGCCCGCAGCGCGAGCCGCCGGTACCCGGCCAGCACGCGTACGGGCTGGTCGAGCGGGAGGTCCGGGGAGGGCCCCGCGTACACCTGCGGCACGTCCACGCCGTCGCGCCGCCCGGTGTTGCGGACCGTGAAGGCGACGTCGAGGCCGTCGGCCCTCCAGCGCGCGTCCGGGTCCGCGTAGGCGAAGGTCGTGTAGGACAGTCCGTGACCGAAGGGGAACAGCGGCCGCACGTCCTCGGCGTCGTACCAGCGGTGGCCGACGTGGATGCCCTCCGCGTAGGCCTCGGTGCCGTCGACGCCCGGGTAGCGGCGCGGGTCGCCGGCCACCGGGTGGTGGTCGTCGTCGGCCGGGAAGCTCTGGGTGAGGCGGCCGCCGGGGTCGCGGTCGCCGTACAGGAGGGCGGCGGTGGCGGCGGCGCCCTCCTGGCCCGGGTAGTACATCTGGAGCACGGCCCCGGTGCGCTCCAGCCAGGGCATCGACGTGGCGGACGAGGTGTTGAGGACGACGGTGGTGCGCGGGTTGGCCGCCGTCACGGCCTCGATCAGCCGCTCCTGGTTGCCGGGCAGGGCGATGGTGCTGCGGTCCTGGCCCTCGATGGCGTCCTCGTAGGCGAAGAGGACGACGTCCCGGGCGGCTCGGGCGGCCCGTACGGCCTGGGCGACGTCGTCGGCCCGGGTCGCGGCGGTGACGCGGCGCAGCCGGAACAGCTGGCCGGTGTCCCCGCCCGGGGCGGTGATCGTCAGCCGGTGCGCGCCCCTGGTGAGTTTCAGGGCCTTGCGGCGCACGGAGAGGCCGTCGTCGGCGTGGGTGAGCAGGCCGCCCGTGAAGTACTCGTTCCAGCCGGGCGTCAGAGGGAACAGTTCCTCGCCGTCGAGCCGGACCTTCGGGCGGAGCGGGGGCGTGCCGGAGTAGTGCAGGACGAAGGTCCACTCCTCGGGGTCCGTGACGGTGAGGGTGCCGTCGTACGTCCAGGTCCGGCCGGCCTCGACGCGCTGTGCCTCGGTGTCGAAGCCGGGGTCGAGCGCGCTCGCGGGGACCGGTCGGCCGAAGACGTCCTCGCCGAGCGCGTAGGTCACCCGTGCGGCGCGCGGCCGCAGGGCGTCCAGGGGGCTGTCGGCGTGCTCGGGCACGACGTGGGCGCTGCCTCCGCCGCTGACCAGGGGCCGGGCACCGGTCGGCCCGATCACCGCCACGCTCGTGCCGCCGGCCAGGGGCAGCGTCCCGTGCTCGTTGCGCAGGAGGACGGCACCGGCCTCGGCGACCTCGCGGGCGACGGCCGCGCCCGCCCGCGCGTCGGGGTCCGGGCGGGGCGGGGCGGTGCCGTCGAGCAGCCCGAACCGGTCCATGACGCCCAGGACGCGGCGGGCGGCCCGGTCGACGTACGACGCGGGCACGTCGCCGTCGCGCACGGCCGAGGCGAGTGGCGTGCCGAAGTGGGTGCCGTCGGGCATCTCCATGTCGAGGCCCGCCAGGAGGGCCTCGCGCGTGCTGTGGACGGCGGACCAGTCGCTCATGACCCAGCCGGTGAAGCCCCACCGCTCACGCAGGACGCCGGTGAGCAGGGCCGCGTTCTCGCAGGCGAACGTGCCGTTGACCTTGTTGTACGCGCCCATCACCGCGCCTGCGCCGGCCGCGACGGCCGCCTCGAAGCCGCGCAGCTCCGTCTCGTGCAGGGTCCGCTCGTCGACGCGCACGTCGACCGACATGCGGTCGTGCTCCTGGTTGTTCAGCGCGAAGTGCTTGACGGTCGCGATGAGTCCCTCGCCCTGGATGCCCTCGATCTCGGCGGCGACCAGGTGGGCCGACAGCAGCGGATCCTCGCTGAAGGTCTCGAAGTTGCGGCCGGCGTACGGGGTGCGGATGAGGTTGACCATCGGGGAGAGCAGCACGTCCTGGCCGAGGGCGCGGCCCTCCCGTCCGATGACCTGACCGTAGCGCCGGGCCAGTTCGGGGTCGAAGGCGGAGGCCAGCATCACGGGGGCGGGCAGGGCCGTGGCGTGCCGGGTGACGCGGACACCGGCCGGTCCGTCGGCGAGGCGCAGCGGCGGGATGCCGAGGCGCTCCACTCCGGGCAGGTAGCCGGCCTGGCCGAGCGGGCGCGGGTCGGTGGCGCCGTGCAGCAGGGAGATCTTCTCGTCGAGGGTGAGCCGGGCGAGCAGCGCGTCGACGCGGGCGCCCGCGCCCGGGGCGTCGCCGTCCCGCGCGTGGGCACGGGGCGGCGCGGTGGGACCACCGGTGGCCGCCGCGGCGACGGCGATCGCACCACCGAGCAGGCGCAGGGCGGAACGCCGGGGGATTCGGGGGACGGTGTCGGTCATGCCACGCACTATGGGCCAGGCCGACGCGCCGCCCCGCCGGACACCACCGGCGGGGCGGGTGAACCTCGCCCCGGGAAGAGGCGGCGCCTCACCCGGACGGGTGAGGCGAAAGCCCGGCGCGCCGCTCCCGCCCTGCGGCCCGTAGAGGTCGCGCGAGCGGCCGACGGTGGGCGGGCCCGCGCGACGACCGCAGCCCGGCAGGGGCGCGGGCCCGGCGCGCGCCGCTCCCGCCCTGCGGCCCGAAGAGGTCGCGCGGGCGGCCGACGGTGGGCGGGCCCGCGCGACGACCGCAGCACGGCAGAGGCTCGGGCCCGGCGCGCCGCTCCCGCCCTGCGGCCCGCCCTACCGCAGCACAGCCGAGTGGAGCGTCGTCACGGTGTCGGTCACGGTGGCCGGTGCGGCGCCGAGTACGTCGGTGCCGGGCCCGCCCGCGGCGTCGGGGGCCGGTTCCGGCTCCGCCTCACCGCAGCACCCCACCTGTGCGACACGCGTCTCGTACCGCTTGGGCGGCGGTCCCTCGGGCGTGGTCCGCGGCGGTTCGGGACGCTGCCCGGGCGGGGCGTCGGCGTACGGGGGGCTCTGCTCCGGCCGTGTCTTCGGAGGGGCGTCCTGGGCGCGGTTCTTCCGGGACGGTCCCGTGTCCTCGGGGGCGATCGCCGGTTCCAGCGCCCAGCGTTGGGCGGCGGAGCCGTCGCGCCCGGTGACGATCACGCTCCGGCCCTTGCCGGGGGCGACGGCCAGCCCCTTGCCGGCGCGGGGCAGGAGTTCGCCGCGCACGGTCAGGTCGTAGCGCACGACTCCGGCGTGCACCAGGCAACCGGCCAGGACGACCGAGCCCGCCGCCGGGTCGGAGTCGAGGCAGCGGGTGGGGTCGGCGGCACTGCGCAGCAGGCCGTCTTCCTGGTACGACCACTGCGGGGACTCGGTGGAGCAGGCGGCCAGCACGACGCGGGTGTCGGCCCGGCCCCGGCCGCCCCGGACGTCGAGGCACAGGCCGGCGTCGAGGTTGCGCAGCCGCCCGCGGGCCACTTCGGCGGGGCTGCCCGCGGAGGCGTTCGAGGGCGCGTCGGCCGAGGACGGCTCCGCGGACGAGGGACCCCCGGTGTCCGGCTCGACGGAGTGGCCGCTGACCGCTCCCCAGGTGGCCTGCGGGCCGGCCGTGCCGCCCTCCTCCGACCAGCCCCGCGCGGCGAGCAGCGTCGCGAGCAGCACGAGGGAGGTCACCCCGATCGCGGCGGCCAGCGCCTTCGTGTGCCGTCTCGGCGTCCCGGGGCGTCCGCCGGCCGGCAGCGCACGGGCCCGGAGGCGATGGCGGCCACCGGCCGTCAGGGCGCCCTGGCCCCCGTCGCGGCCGGGCCGTGACGCGAGGTAGCGGCGGGCGCCCCAGCCGAGCACGGTCTCGACGAGCAGGTCCTCCAAACCGCCCTCGAAATGGCTGAGTTGCTCGGCGGCGTGCCGGCAGTAGCGGCAGGCCATGAGATGGCGTTGCACATCCGGCAGCAAGGCCCCGCCGCGGCGCATCGGAACGTCCAGCAGCCGGTTGTAGTAGCGGCATTCCCGCGTCGGCGCGAGTTCCCGGTGCGCCCGCACGCATCCCGCCCGGAATTGCTCGCGCGCCTGCTCCAGCGCGGCCGAGGCGGTACCGGCGTCCACGCCCAGCAGACCGGCCGGTACGGATATGGGCTCGGCCTCCACCTCCGTGTGCCAGAGCAGGCATTGGGACGCTCCCGGAAGGGCCCGGAATGCGCGCTCGGCGAGGCGCCGCCTTTCGGGTGTCACGGACCGGGCGGCGCGCAGACCACGGGCGCCGACGGTTTTGCGGAGTTCCGGCAGTACTCCGGAAATGCCGTCGTCGGCCGCCCACTCCCCGACGGTGTCCCGCACGGCCGCGAGCAGGCGCGGGCGCAGTGCGCCGCCGCCCGGCAGGGCGAGTTCCCGGCGGAACGCGGCGGCGGCCGCCATCGACGCGGAATCCGCCGAGGAGGCCAGACAGATGACGGCGTACTCGTAGACCGCCCGCCAGTGCCGCGCCAGCAACAGCGCGACGGCGCGCGGGCCCTCACCGGGCTCGCCCACCCGGGCGAGGAGATTGCGGTCGGACTCCGCGGGCCTCGCTCCGGGGCGCGGCGGGTACGGCGGGCGTGGGGGGTAGGGGGATTGCACGGAACCATTTCCTTCCAGCCGCAGGACGGCAGGCGAATTGCGCGTCCGTCGGAAAGCAGGTGGGTGATTGGTGCATACCTGTGCCGCGTCAGCTGCGGACTCGGCTGTGAGGCGGCTCACTTTCGCACATACGACTGACAGGTAACAAGGAGTTCGGATGACCCAAGTTCAAAACGCGGCGAATTCAGATATGTTACCGCCGGTATCCGCACCGGCTTTCGAAAACGCCACCGGTCAGGGCTTCGAGTTGTGTGCATGCAAGGGCGATTGGTCCACGAAATCTCCCACCCACAGCGCTCTCCCAGATGCCTCTCGGCGCGCTCTCTCGGCGACGATCTGATCGACCCGCGCGACACCCTGCTCGGCCGCATGCTCGACGTCCGCGACGGCCGGCTCGGCAGCGTGGTCGCCCTGCTGGAGATGCCGCCGGAGCAGGTCCACCTCTACGGCTGCGCCGCCGTGGAACCGGCCGGCGAGGAGGACGTCGTCCGCGTCACCGGCCTGGTCGAGAAGCCGGCCCCCCACAGCGCGCCGAGCCCCTACGCCGTGATCGGGCGCTACGTGCTCGCCCCGGACGTCTTCAGGGGGCAGCGCTACGACACCGGCGACAAGGCCGACCATCTGCGCACGGTGGTCCGGGTGGCCTGCGAACGGCCCGACCTGAGGCCGGAGTTCACGGCGTGGCTCAAGGGGTTCGTCGCCGGGCTGGACGACGCGTGCCCGGCGCGGCGGGACATCGCGGCCTGAGACGCGTGAAGCCCCGGCACCCGGCCGGGGCTCCGCACCCGCGACAGCGGATCAGCCGTTGGGCCGCAGCGTCCACACCACCGTCATCTCCCCCGTCACGGCACCATCGGCACGCTGGATGGCGACGGCCACCGGGAACTCCGGACGCTCACCGGCGTCCAGTTCCGCGACGACCTCGGCGGCCGGGCGGCCGAGGGTGGCGGTGGCGGTGACGGCGCCCATCGCCAGCTTCTTGTAGGCGATCTCGGCGCTGACGGCGAGCGGCACGGCACGCGAGAGCTGGTCCCCGAACGCGGCCAGCACGATCGCCCCGCTCGCGGACTCGCCCAGCGTGAACATCGCACCGGCGTGCGGGCCGCCCACGTGGTTGTGGTACTCGCTCTGGTCCGGCAGCGACACCACGGCCCGCTCCGGCGTGGTCTCGAGGAACTCGAGGTTCAGGGTCCGGGCCATCGGCACCGTGGCGGCGAGCATCTCGCCGATGGACATCTGGTCTGCGCTCATGGCGGCATGTTACTCACGAGTAGAGACGGCTGACCAGGCCCGTGTGACGACCGCCGCACCGACCCGCCGCGTACCGGTCCGCTCCCGGCCGTCCCCGTGTCGCTACCCCACCGTCCACGGGCGGTGACCGAATCGTGTCCGGAGCGCGGCTAGGGTTGCTGCCCATGTGGCCAGGACAGCAGCCGCCCGGGGGCGAGCAGAACCCGCAAGCGAACAACCCGTACCAGCAGCCGGGGTACCAGCAGCCGAATCCGTATCAGCAGCCGGGATACCAGCAGAACCAGCAGCCGGGATACCAGCAGCCCAACCCCTACGGGCAGCAACCGCCGCAGCCCCCGCAACCCCCGCAGCCGCAGTGGGGCGCCCCCGCGCCGGCCGGCGCGCCGCAGCCGCCGCAGGGCGGTGGCGGCGGCAACCGGACGAAGCTGGTCGCGATCATCGCCGCCACGGCGGTGGTCGTGGCGGCCGGCGTCACGGGCTTCCTGGTGCTCGGCGGGGACAAGGACGACACCGCGAACGGCGGCGGCAAGGACGCCAAGGCGTCGGCGAGCCCCTCGGCCCCGGAGCCCAGCCCACCCGCCACGGGCGACAACCCCCGCGGCGGCGAGGAGGAGCAGCCCACGGTCAAGGGCTGGAAGGTCGTCGTCAACCCCAAGTGGGGCACGGCCTTCGACGTCCCGGCGGACTGGGAGGTGGCGTCCCCGAAGTCGTCCGTCTTCTTCGAGGACGAGAAGTCCGACGACGGCAAGCCGCTCATCATCATGTCGGCACCGGCGTTCTACAAGTCCAAGTGGTGCACGAGCGACGACAACAAGGACGGCAGGACCGAGAGCGAGTCCCTGGCCGGCGCGGGCACCAAGGGCGCCGACGGCGCCAAGAACACCGACGAGGTCGCGCTCAACCAGGTGGCCTGGTGGGTGTACGGCGGTTACACGCAGCCGGACAAGAAGAGCGTCAAGACCGACGAGAAGGCCAAGCCCTACACCACCGCCTCGGGCGTGAAGGGCAGCGTCGCCTGGGCCTGGTCGGAGAACACGCCCGACAAGGGCAAGTGCGCGAGCGACGGCAAGGCGGTCACCTTCGGCTTCAAGAACTCGGCCGGTGACTTCGTCGCGTGGAGCTTCTTCGGCGCCAAGGGCGTCAAGGAGGAAGTGCCCAAGGAGACCATCCTGAAGATCCTCAGCACGGTCCGGCTGCACGGGGAGCCGACCGGCGGCTGAACCGGAAGGGTGGCGAAGGGCGTCGCCGAGCGCCCCTCAGCCGATGCCGAACGCCCCGTCGGGGGGCTCGGGTGACGGCACCGCCTCCTCGTCCCGCACCGGACGCGCCCCGCCGATGAACTCCCGCAGTGCGGCGCCGTGTTCGACCCGGGCCGGGAAGGCGTCGGCGGCCATGAGGCGGGTCAGGGCGGCGACGTCGACGGGCCGGTGCCCGGCGACGAGCACGGCGTTGCCGAACCGCCGCCCCCGCAGCACCCCCGGCTCGGCGATCAGCACGAGTTCCTCGAACGCGGTCGCGAGGGTGGCGAGTTGCGACCGCAGAAAGGCGAACGGCGCGGCGTCGGGAAGATTCGCGAGGTACACCCCGCTCCCCCGCAGCACCCGCGCGGCCTGTTCCACGTAGGCGACGGACGTGAGGTGGGCGGGCACCCGGGACCCGCCGAAGACGTCGGCGACGACGACGTCGGCGGACCGGGCGGCCGCGCCTTCCACCCAGGCCCGGGCGTCCGCCGCGTGCAGCGCGACGCGGGCCTCCTCGGGCAGCGGCAGTCGCTCGGCCACCAGCTCCAGCAGCCCCCGGTCGGCCTCCACGACGTCCTGCCGGGAGCCCGGCCGCGTCACGGCCACGTACCGGGGCAGCGTGAGCGCCCCGCCCCCGAGGTGCACCACGTCCAGCGCCCGCCCCGGCTCGGCCACGACGTCCAGCACGTGCCCGAGCCGCCGCGCGTACTCGAACTCCAGGTGCGTCGGGTCGTCCAGATCGACGTACGACTGCGGCGCCCCGTCGACCGTCAGCAGCCAGGCCCGGTCCCGGTCGATGTCGGGCATGAGCTTGGCGAACCCGTGATCGACGGTCCGGGCGACGGGGATGGCTTCCTTCACCCCTCCATTGTGCGGGGGACGACGCCGTCGAGGGGCGCGGGGCACTGCGCGACCGGCCCAGACGGCCGGCAGCCCCCGACGACCTCAGCCCACCACGGTCACGGTCCCGGCGCCCACAGTCCGCCCACCCTCACGGATGGCGAACCCGAGCCCCGCCTCCAACGGCACGTCCCGCCCCAGCTCCACGGCCATGACCACCGTGTCACCAGGCCGGGCCACCGCCGCCTCACCGAGGTCGACGACCCCCACCACATCCGCCGTACGGATGTAGAACTGCGGCCGGTACCCACTGGAGACAGCCGTCGTACGACCGCCCTCCCGCGCGGACAGCACATACACCTGCGCGGTGAAGCGACGGCTCGGCACCACGCTCCCCGGCGCGGCCACGACATGCCCCCGCCGGACGGCGTCCCGGGGAACCCCCCGCAGCAGCAGCGCCACGTTGTCCCCGGCCTGCGCCTCCTCCATCGGCTTGCCGAAGGTCTCCAGTCCCGTGACCACCGTCTCGACCGAGGCCCCGAGCACCTCGACCTTGTCCCCGACCCGCACCACGCCCCGCTCCACCGCACCGGTGACCACGGTCCCCCGGCCGGTGATGGTCAGCACGTTCTCCACCGGCAGCAGGAACGGCGCGTCCACATACCGCTCCGGCATCGGCACGTAGGTGTCCACCGCGTCGAGCAGCGCCTCGATCGACGCCGTCCACCGCGGGTCCCCCTCCAGCGCCTTCAGCCCCGAGACGCGTACGACGGGCACGGAGTCACCGCCGTAGCCGTGCGCGGTGAGCAGGTCGCGCACCTCCAGCTCGACCAGGTCGGTCAGCTCCTCGTCGCCCGCGTCGGCCTTGTTGAGGGCGACCACGATGTGGTCGACGCCCACCTGCCGGGCGAGCAGGACGTGTTCGGCGGTCTGCGGCATGATCCCGTCCAGCGCGGAGACGACGAGGATCGCCCCGTCCAGCTGCGCGGCGCCGGTGACCATGTTCTTGACGTAGTCGGCGTGGCCCGGCATGTCTACGTGCGCGTAGTGCCGGGTGTCGGTCTCGTACTCGACGTGCGCGATGTTGATGGTGATGCCGCGCGCCGCCTCCTCGGGCGCCCGGTCGATCCGGTCGAACGGCACGAACGCGCCGGTGCCGCGGTCGGCGAGGACCTTGGTGATGGCGGCGGTCAGGGTGGTCTTGCCGTGGTCGACATGACCCATGGTGCCGATGTTGAGATGCGGTTTCGTACGGACGTAGGCCGTCTTGGACATGGCTGTACCTCGAAGCGTCTGGTCGACGGAAGAAGGAAGTGGGACCCCGAGGAACTGCCCGACCCTCCCCTTGCGGGGTCCGCCGGACGAACCGGAGAGGGTCAGCTTCGGGCGCCGTCCGCGACGGCCGTGAGAACGACGACGGCAGCCTTCGGGGCATCCGTGACCACGGATGCTGCGAGGGCGAAGGCGTGCCGGAACATGACGCCGATCATTGCCGACGCTTTACCGCACGTCGAATGGTTTTCGTCCGCCCTGCGTACAGGGGGTGCGGCCGGGTTCCCGTGCCGCTGGTGAGACGAACCATACGGCGATCACACCCATTTGTCGGTTAGTGTCACCGGATGCTCGATGCCACCACCCGCTCTGGGGGCACCGCCACGGCCTCTCCCCGGGCCGCCACCGCGGAGCTCGCCGTCGCCGCTTCCCCGGCGACGACCGCCTCGCCCGCCGCACCCACCGGTTTCGCCGCCCGCTGCACGAGAGTTCTGCTCTCGCCGTGGTCGCGGCTGTCGCTGCTCGTCGCCCTGCTCGCCGGGGCCGCCTGCACGATGCTGCTGTTCGAGCCCCAGCGGCTGCTGACGCAGGGCTGGCCGCCCCAGCTGAGCGGAGCCGCCGCGGCGCTGGTGTTCGCGGTGGCCTACGGGGTGTGCACCGTGGCGTTCGTACCGAGGCCGCTGCTGAACCTCGCGGGGGGTGCCCTGTTCGGTTCGCAGGTCGGCCTCGGCGTGGCCCTGGCGGGCACGGTGCTGGGCGCCGGGATCGCCTTCTGCCTGGGCCGGGCGCTGGGTCAGGAGGCCCTGCGGCCGCTGCTGCGCGGGCGCTGGCTGAAGGCGGCGGACGGCCAGCTCAGCCGGCACGGCTTCCGCTCGATGCTGGCGGTGCGGCTGTTCCCCGGAGTGCCGTTCTGGGCCGCGAACTACTGTGCCGCCGTCTCCCGCATGGGCCTGCTGCCCTTCCTGCTGGCCACCGGCCTCGGTTCGATCCCGAACACCGCCGCCTACGCGGTCGCCGGCGCCCGTGCCTCGACGCCGACGTCACCGGCCTTCCTGATCGCCCTGGCCTGCATCGCCCTGCCGGCGCTGGCGGGCGTGGTGGTGGCCTGGCGCAAGCGGCACCAGCTGCGCCGCCTCTGACGAACCGTTACACCCGCCCACCGCTCACACCCGTTCCAGCACCATGGCGTTGGCGAGCCCGCCCGCCTCGCACATGGTCTGGAGCGCGTACCGGGCGCCCCGTTCCCGCATGGCGTGCACGAGGGTCGTCGTCAGCCGGGTGCCGCTCGCGCCCAGCGGATGGCCGAGCGCGATGGCGCCGCCGTGCACGTTGACCCGGCCGAGGTCGGCGCCGGTCTCCTGCTGCCAGGCCAGGACGACGCTGGAGAACGCCTCGTTGACCTCGAACAGGTCGATGTCGTCCAGGGTCAGTGACGCCCGGCGCAGCACCTTCTCGGTCGCCGGGACGACGCCCGTGAGCATCAGCAGCGGGTCGGAGCCGGTGACGGCGAAGCTGTGCAGCCGGGCGAGGGGGCGCAGCCCGAGCCGGGCCGCCGTCTCGCTGGAGGTGACGAGCACCGCCGAGGCGCCGTCGTTGAGGGGGCTGGCGTTGCCGGCCGTGATGTTCCACTCGATCTGCGGGAAGCGCTCGGCGAAGCCGGGGTCGTAGTAGGCGGGCTTGAGCCCGGCGAGGACGTCGGTGGAGCTGCCGGGCCGTACGCACTCGTCGCGCGTGACGCCTTCCAGGGGCGCGACCTCGGCGTCGAAGAGCCCGTTCTCCCAGGCCGCGACGGCCTTCTGGTGGGAGGAGACCGCGAAGGCGTCCAGCTGCTCGCGGCCGATCGACCACTTGGCGGCGATCAGCTCGGCGCTGACGCCCTGTGGGACGAGCCCCTCCGGGTAGCGCTGGGCGACCCCGGGGCCGAAGGGGTCCTTGCCTTCCGGCACGTTCGACCACATCGGCACCCGGCTCATCGACTCCACCCCGCACGCCACGACGAGGTCGTACGCGCCCGAGAGGACACCCTGCGCCGCGAAGTGCACGGCCTGCTGGGAGGAGCCGCACTGGCGGTCGACGGTGGTCGCGGGCACCGACTCCGGGAAGCCCGCGGACAGGACGGCGTAGCGGGTGGTGTTCATGGCCTGCTCGCCGACCTGGTCGACGGTGCCGCCGATGACGTCGTCGATCAGCGCCGGGTCGACGCCGGAGCGCTCGACGAGCGCGCGCAGGGTGTGGGCGAGCAGTTCCACGGGGTGGACGTGCGCGAGGGCGCCGCCCGGCTTGCCCTTGCCGATCGGGGTGCGTACGGCTTCGACGATCACTGCGTCACGCATGAGCGGGCCTCCACGGCTACCAGCGAGTAGGAAATCCAAACTCACGGTATCCCGTAGGGTTGGAAAATCCAACCCTCTCCTAGACTGGGCTTCATGGCCGCCAGCAAAGATCCGCGCCCCTGCTCCATCGCCGACACCCTGGCGCTCGTCGGGGAGAAGTACTCCCTGCTCGTGCTGCGGGAGGTGTGCCTCGGCAACGGCCGGTTCGACCAACTGGTGCGCAACATCGGCGCCCCGCGCGACATCCTCGCCACGCGGCTGCGCCGGCTCGTGGACGCCGGGATCCTGACCAAGCGGCCCTACAGCGAGCGCCCGCAGCGCTTCGAGTACCGGCCGACGCAGGCGGGCCTGGAGCTGGAGCCGGTGCTGCTGACCCTCATGGCCTGGGGAGACCGCCACCTCCGCACGGACGGCGACCGCCCGATGGTCGTGGAGCACTCCTGCGGCCGGCCGCTCGCCCCGGCCGTCACCTGCCGGGCCTGCGGCGACGAGGTGCGCCACGAGGACCTCACGGCCCGCCCGCAGGCACCCGGCTGGACCGTCACCGGACCGACGGCGGCCTGATCCCCGCCGCTCCGTGGCCGCTTCCAAACCCCTGTGTCGGGGCGGCCTCCGAAGGGCGCTACGCTTCCCCATCGGCACACATGATCCCCCGTTCGTCGCAACGGCGGCCCGGTGTGCCCGTCGTCCGTCCCACGATCGGCACTTGGACTCCGCTACCTCATGTCTTGGTTCGAATCACTCATCCTCGGACTCGTCCAGGGGCTGACCGAGTTCCTGCCCGTCTCCTCCAGCGCCCATCTGCGTCTGACGGCGGCCTTCTCGGGCTGGGAGGACCCGGGCGCTGCCTTCACGGCGATCACGCAGATCGGCACGGAGGCCGCCGTGCTGATCTACTTCCGCAAGGACATCGGACGGATCATCTCGGCCTGGACGCGCTCGCTCACGAACAAGGCGCTGCGCAGCGACCCCGACGCGCGGATGGGCTGGCTCGTGATCGTCGGCTCGATCCCGATCGGCGTGCTCGGCGTGACGCTGAAGGACCAGATCGAGGGGCCCTTCCGCGACCTGCGGATCACCGCGACGATGCTGATCGGCATGGGCATCGTCCTCGGCGTCGCCGACCGGCTCGCGGCACGTGACGAGAGCGGCGGCCGCCACCGCGCCCCCAAGCAGCGCAAGGCCCTGGAGGACCTGGGCGTCCGCGACGGCCTCATCTACGGCGTCTGCCAGGCCATGGCGCTCATCCCGGGCGTCTCCCGCTCCGGCGCCACCATCAGCGGCGGCCTGTTCATGGGCTACAAGCGCGAGGCCGCGGCCCGCTACTCCTTCCTGCTCGCCATCCCCGCGGTGCTCGCCTCCGGCCTGTTCGAGCTCAAGGACGCGACGGAGGGCGGACACGTCTCCTGGGGTCCGACGATCTTCGCCACGGTCATCGCCTTCGCGGTCGGCTACGCGGTGATCGCCTGGTTCATGAAGTTCATCTCGACCAAGAGCTTCATGCCGTTCGTCTACTACCGCATCGCGCTCGGCATCGTCATCATCGCCCTGGTCAGCATGGGTGCCCTGAGCCCGCACGCGGCCGAGTCGGCGGGCTGACCCGGCCCCCTGTGACCGGGGTCTCGTGACCAACCGCATACCGATCGGGTAGCCGTCCGGTAGCGGCCTGTCAGTGGCTGCCCCTAGGCTTGTCGGCATGTCCCCCGATGACGTGAACCCTGGTTCCGTGCGGTCCGCTGCCGAGGTGAACGACGAGATCCGTGCGCTCTGGCTGCGCACGGGCGGCACCCTGTCCGCCGAGGAGCGCGCGGAGTACGAGCTGCTGGTCGTCGAGTGGGCCGCCGCGATCCGCGGCGGCGTCGTCAAGGCGGCCTGACCGGCGACCGCCGTCCCGGCCCTCAGGCGCGCAGAGGCGCCAGCACCTCGTCGTCGAGGTCGTAGGGCCGCTCCCCGGGCAACAGCGCGGCAGCCGCGTCGAGTTCACCCGCCCGCACCCGCCCCCGGACCTCCGCCGCGAGCGGCGTGACGTCCTCGATCCCCACGATCCACTCGTCCGCGTACCGGGCCGCCGCCTCCCCCGCGAGCCCCAGCTGGAGCGACCGGTGCGGCAGCGGATTCAGCCGCAGATCCCGCTCCGGATCCCACTGCACCCGGGCCGGCGCCAGCCTCAACTGCCGCTTCCAGTCGGCCCGGTCGCCGTGCAGGGCGGGCACGTAGTGGGACAGGCAGGCGTGGCGCAGCGCCCAGTGGAAGCCCTCGCGGCTGATCTCGATCGCCAGGACCGTCTCCTGGCCCTCCTTCGTGCCCCAGCCGCAGCGGTACATCATCCACAGGAACGACGGCTTGATCCACGTCATGCGCTCCCGCTTCCAGGTCGGCGGGAAGCGGCCGTCGCGGGCCGCGGGCCCGCCGATCTCCGGGCGGTAGGCCTGGTACACGGTGAGCGTGGACTCGGTGTGGCGGGCGCGGACCCGGAATCTCGGTTCGTTCTGGTCGTTC
Organism: Streptomyces sp. Go-475; assembly: GCF_003330845.1. Lineage (GTDB taxonomy): Bacteria > Actinomycetota > Actinomycetes > Streptomycetales > Streptomycetaceae > Streptomyces. Next base: position 1,165,453 of record NZ_CP026121.1, read on the forward strand.
ATGAGGGACAGGTTCGGCCCGGGTGCCCCTCGGCGGCCACCGAATATCACCGCACGGCTCTTCGCTCGGCCCCTCCCGTGCCTACCGGTCGGCCGGCGGCTGAGCGAGGTGGTCGTCCGGGAGAAGTGGCGACGCCTTCCCGAGCGGCGGGCGGCACCTGTGGTCAACTGACCCGGCGTCCTCTGTCCTAGATCGTCCGCAGGACGCACACTGGAGGCATCCGCGGGTAGGAGGCGCCTATGAAGACGCTCGGCCACTGGCTCGCCTCCCCCTGGCGGCGCTCGGCCGCCGCGGCGGTCGCGGGCGCCCTGCCCGTCCTTGCCTTTCCCGCCCCGTCCCTGTGGTGGTGGGCCTACGTCGCCCTGGTGCCGTGGCTCCTGCTGCTGCGGACCGCCCCCACCGGGAAACGGGCGCTGTACGAGGGCTGGTGCGGCGGCTTCGGCTTCATGCTGGCCATGCACCACTGGCTGATGCCGTTCCTGCACGTGTTCACGTTCGTCATCGCCGCGCTGCTCGGCGCGCTGTGGGGCCCCTGGGGCTGGCTGGTGCGCCGTCTGCTGGCCGGAGCGCCCCCGCTCGGCCGGATCGCGGCCGCGCTCGTGGTGCTGCCGTCGGGCTGGCTGGCCGTCGAGCTGGTCCGCTCCTGGCAGGGCCTGGGCGGGCCCTGGGGCATGCTCGGCAGCAGTCAGTGGCAGGTCGAACCGGCGCTGCGGCTCGCCTCCGTCGGCGGGGTGTGGCTGATCAGTTTCCTGCTGGTGGCCCTCAACGTCGCGGTCGCCGTCCTCGTCGCGGTCCGGCGGGCCCGGGTGACCGCCGTGACGGGGCTCGTCGCCACGGCCGTCGTCACCTCCGCCGCCTGGGCCTTCGCGCCCCGCCCCGCCGTCGACGGCCAGGTCAGGATCGCCGTCGTCCAGCCGGGCGTCATCGGGGGCCCTGACAGCGGGGACCGCCGGTTCGCCCGCGAGGAGCAGCTCACCCGGCGGCTCGCCGGACAGGACGTCGACCTGATCGTCTGGGGCGAGAGCAGCGTCGGTTTCGACCTCGGGGACCGTCCCGACCTCGCCCGGCGGCTCGCGGACCTGTCCCGCGCGACGAACGCCGACATCCTGGTCAACGTGGACGCCCGGCGCTCCGACAAGCCCGGCATCTACAAGAGCTCCGTCCTGGTCGGGCCGGACGGCCTGACCGGTCAGCGCTACGACAAGATGCGGCTCGTGCCCTTCGGCGAGTACGTCCCGGCCCGCTCCCTGCTCGGCTGGGCCACCTCCGTCGGCAAGGCCGCCGGCGAGGATCGCAGGCGCGGCTCCCAGCCGGTCGTGATGAACGTCGGCGACGGCGGTCTGCGCGCGGGCCCCATGGTGTGTTTCGAGACCGCCTTCCCCGACATGACCCGCCACCTCGCCAAGGAGGGCGTGGACGTGCTGATCGGCCAGTCGTCGACGTCCACGTTCCAGGGCAGCTGGGCCCCCGAGCAGCACGCCACGCTCGCCGCGCTGCGCGCCGCCGAGACCGGCCGCCCGATGGTGCACTCGACCCTGACGGGCGTCTCCGCGGTCTACGGCCCGGGCGGACAGCGCGTCGGGCCGTGGCTCGGGACGGACGCGTCCGCCGCGCAGGTCTACGAGATCCCCCTCGCCCACGGCACCACGCCCTACGTCCGCCTCGGCGACTGGACCGTGCACGCGGCTCTGCTGATCCTCGCCGCCTGGGCCGCCGGTGAGGGCGTACGGACCCTGCGGCTCAGGCGGTCGGCTCCTGGACCGCGCGTACGACCCGCTCGCACAGCTCATGGGTCTCCAGCGCGTCCCGGGCGCTGAGCACCTTGCCCGCCCGCACGGCGTCCAGGAACGCGAGCACCGCCTGCTCGATGCCGCGCTGCCGGGCCACCGGGACCCAGTCCCCGCGCCGCCGCACGGTCGGCTGCCCCTTGTGGTCGACGACCTCGGCGAGGTTGACCACCTGCCGCTTGGTGTCCTGCCCGGACACCTCCAGGATCTCCTCGGCCGAACCGCTGAGCCGGTTCATCACGCCGAGCGCGGTGAAGCCGTCCCCGGCGAGCTGGAGCACCACGTGGTGCAGCAGGCCGTCCCGGACGCGGGCGCGCACGGTGACGTCGTCGATCGCGCCGGGCGCCAGGAACCTCAGGGTGTCGACGACGTGGATGAAGTCGTCGAGGATCATCGCGCGCGGTTCCTCCGGCAGCCCGATGCGGTTCTTCTGCATCAGGATCAGCTCGCGCGGATGGTCGGCGCACTGCGTGTAGCCGGGGGCGAAGCGCCGGTTGAAGCCGACGGCCAGGCTCACGCCCCGCTCCTCGGCGAGCCTCACCAGCCGCGCCGAGTCGTCGAGTTCGTAGGCGAGCGGCTTGTCGACGTACGTCGGGACGCCCGCCTGAAGCAGCCGCGTCACGATCTCCGGGTGGACGAGGGTGGGCGCGTGCACGAAGGCGGCGTCGAGGTGCGCCGCGAGGAGGGAGTCGAGGGTGGTGTGCCGCCGCTCCGGCGGGAGGTGCAGCCCGTCGGCGACCCGGTCGAGCGTGGCGGGGGTGCGGGTCTGCAGGTGCAGCTCGACCCCCGGCTGGAAGGCGAGGACCGGAAGGTAGGCCTTCTGCGCGATGTCACCGAGTCCGATGCAGCCGACCTTCACGTCGTGCGCTCCTTGGGTGGTTGCCTGCCGGGGTCTGCTCGGAAGCATACGGCGGCCGCGGCGGCCGCCAGTCGGCGATGCCGTCGAAGCTCCGCAGGAACAGCGCGGGCCCGGCCTTCGACAGCGCGGCCATGGCCGTGTCGCGGACGGCGGTGCCGACGCGGCTGGTCATGAGGTTGAGGCGGGCGACCCTGACGGCCTGGCGCGCGATGGTGGTCGTACGGGGCAGCCGGCCGGCGGTGTAGGCGGGGAGGTCGTCGTGGTGGTGGGCGAGGACGATCGCGTCCTCGATGGCCTGGTTGCCGCCCTGGCCGAGGGTCGGGGGCATGGCGTGCGCGGCGTCGCCGACCAGGGCGACCCGGCCCCGGTGGTAGGCGGGCAGGGGCTCGGCGATGTGGTGGACGTCGTGGCGCAGGACGTCCTCGGGGCGGGCGGCGGCGAGGACGGCGGGGATGGGGTCGTGCCAGTCGCCGAAGCGGCGCAGCAGCTCCGCCCGCTCGTCGTCCGCCGCCCGTCCGCCGGCCGGGGCCACGGCGGCGGCGTAGGCGTAGACACGGCCGTCCTTGAGCGGGTGCGTGCCCCAGATACGGCCCCGGCCCCAGGTCTCGTGCGAGGCGAAGTCGGCGCCGGGGACCGGGATCACGACCCGCCACGTCGTGAAGCCGGAGTAGACGGGGCCCGGGTGGGCGGGGAAGAGCGCGGGGCGTACGGCGGACCGGACACCGTCGGCGCCCACCACCAGGTCGGCCTCCAGTTCGCCGTCGGCGGTGCTGACGCGGGCCGGCCGGTCGCGGTCTCCGCAGTCGGCGAGAGTGGCGGCGGTGTCCGTGCGGACGGCGCCGGGCGGGAGGAGGGCGGCCAGGCGCGCGATGAGGGTGGCGCGGTGCAGCAGCACGAGCGGGCCGCCGAAGCGCTCGGCGGCGGTGTCGGCGGAGGAGCGCGCGAGCCACCGCCCGGACGGTGTGCGCAGGCCGCCGTCCCCGGTCCAGGCGGCGAGATCGCGGATCTCGTCGCCGAGGCCGATGACGTCCAGCGCGCGCAGGGCGTTGGGGGCGAGGGAGATGGCCGCGCCGACCGGCTCCAGCGAGGGGGCGCGCTCCAGCACGGTGACCTGCCGGCCGCGCAGGTGCAGGGCGGCCGCCGCGGTCAGGCCTCCGATTCCGCCGCCGATCACGACGACGTTGCCCGACTGTGCCATGGCTCCTCCTCGGTCCGGCCATCGTCACTACAGCCGTAGTGACCCGTTCGAGGTTACTACAGCCGTAGTGATGCGGGTAGCGTGAGCGGCATGTCCGTACGCACCGCCGGTCCCTCCCGCTCCGACCTCGTCGCCGACACCGCCCTCGCCCTGCTCGCCGAGCGCGGGATGCGCGGCCTGACGCACCGGGCGGTGGACGAGGCGGCCGGACTCCCCCAGGGCTCCACGTCGAACCTCGCGCGGACCCGGCAGGCCCTGCTGGAGCTGGCGGTGCGCCGCCTGGCCGACCGCGAGGCGAGGGTGCTGGCGCTGCACGAGATGCCGGACCCGCAGGCCGGCGCCGGTTCCCTGGCGGACGCCTTGGCCCTGGCCGCCCACCGCGCCCTGACGCGCCACCGCGAACTGACCCTCGCCCGCTACGAACTGGCGCTGGAGGCGACGCGCCGCCCCGAGCTGCGGGCGTACTTCGACGCGACGGGCGCCCGCTTCCGCGAGCAACTGGCCGCCCTGGTCACCGGGTTGGGCTCGACGGACCCATCCCGGCACACCCTGTCCCTGATCGCCTGGGCGGACGGGCTGATGTTCAGCTGCGTGGCCGGGTCGTTCAGCGCCGAGGCGCCGAGCCTGGAGGAGGTGCGGGCCGGGCTGCGGGAACTGCTGGACGGCATGCTCGGCCCCTGAAATCCGGTGGTCCGGCAGGGGTCACGGGGGAAGGATGGCAGCCATGACGACCGAACGCCGTATGCCTGACACGACCGCCGACGAACGCACCATGCTGGAGGGCTGGCTGGAGTTCCACCGGCAGACCCTCGCGTGGAAGTGCGAGGGCCTGAGCGACGAACAGCTCAGGTCCGCCGCCGTGGAGCCCTCCGACCTGTCCCTGCTGGGGCTGGTGCGGCACATGGCGGACGTGGAGCGGAGCTGGTTCCGCCGGGTGCTGATGGACGAGGACGCGGCGCCCCTCTACTGGAGCGACGAGGACCGCGACGGCGAGTTCCACCTGACCGAGGCGGACACCTACCAGGAGGCGTACGCCACCTGGCAGTCCGAGATCGAGACGGCCCGGCGCAACGCGGCCCGCTTCGGCCTGGACGACCTCTCCCGGGGCGGGCACCGGCGCACCGGAGAGAAGTTCAACCTGCGGTGGATCTACACCCACATGATCGAGGAGTACGCCCGGCACAACGGCCACGCCGACCTGATCCGCGAGCGCGTCGACGGCTCGACCGGCGACTGACGTCACCCACGGCCCGCCGACGCCCTCCGTACGGGGCGGGACATCACCCGTGCGGGGCATCCTCCGCCTGTCCGCCGTACCGCCCCCGGCCGGACGGACCAGAGTGGCGCGGGTGCATCGAACGACGACCACCGCGACGCTCCTGGTGACCGTGGCTGTCTCGGCCCTGACCGGCTGCGTGACCGTCCAGCGTCCTCCCGTCCCCGGGCCGCCGACGGGACCGTCCATGCCGTCGGCGCCGCAGCCGGCGGGGCAGGCGGAGAGCCAGATCGTGCAGGCCCCGGCCCAGGAGGCCCTGCAGCTCATCGAGGAGTCCCGCCGCCCGGAGCCGACCCCGTCCGAATCCCGTGTGAGCACCCCCGCGGCGGCCTCGCCCGAGCGGGGCCGGCCGCCGGCCGGCCCCCGCGACGACCGTCCGCGTCCCGCCCGGCCGGAACGCCCGGACCGCCCGGAACCCGCCCCGCGCGGCCCGCAGCGGCCACGCCCCGGCCTCCCCGACGTCCCGGAGTCGGCACGGCAGGACGTCCACCAGAACGTCCCGGGCGGCACGGACGTGTGCGCGCTGGGCAGGCGCTACGGGGGGTGGCGGGCCGACAGCCCGGAGGCGACCATCTGCCAGGACACCTACGGGCGGTGAACGGCTCCGTCAGGGCCGCTGCCTCGGCGGCCTCCCGCACGTCCCTCCGCCGGACTCCCCGCCGCCTTCTCCCAGCCGGGACTCCAGCCGCCGGATCGCCGCCCACACACCCGCCGCGTAGCCGTCGTCGGTGAGGGCGGCGGCCGCTCCCCTGGCCCGCCGCAGATGGGTCCGGGCGGCGTCGCGGTCGCCGAGCGCGGCGTAGTCGGCCGCCAGACTCATGTGCAGGGAGGGGTAGAAGGCGCGCACCGCGACCGCCCCTGCCCCGCCCGCGGGCCCGTCCTGGGTGATCTCCTCCGCCGCCGTCAACGCGCGCAGGTCCCAGGCCAGTTCGTCCGCGGGGTCGTCCTGGGTGTCGGCCAGGTAGTGGGCCAGGGTGCAGCGGTGCAGCGGGTCGCCGTGCTCCCCGATCTCCGCCCACAGGTCCAGGAACCGGTGCCGGGCCTCCTCCCGGTCCCCCGCGTGGTGCAGCATCACGACCTGCCCGATCCGCGTCAGCACGGCGTCCGGCGCCGCCTGCCCCTGTCGCTCGACCACCACGCCCTCCGCGCCCTCGCCCGCTGTCCTCCCCGACGCTAACGGCAGGCGGGGGCGATCCGGCTCAGGCCGCTCCGCGCGCCACCGGGCTGTTCGGGGCCGTACGGCCGGTGTTCGGGCCGTTCGTCCGGTGTCCGACGCCGGTCGGCGGGCCTGCCGCCGTGTCGCCCCGGCCGCCGGCCACCGGCCGTCGCCGTCAGCCCGGGTTCGGGATCGGGATCGTCCGTCAGCCCAGGTCCGGGATCGTCCAGTCGATCGGCTCGTGTCCCTGCGCCGCCACCGCCGCGTTGATCTGCGTGAACGGGCGGGAACCGAAGAACTTCTTCGCCGACAGGGGCGAGGGGTGTGCGCCCTTGACCACCACGTGCCGCGACTCGTCGATCAGCGGGAGCTTCTTCTGCGCGTAGTTCCCCCACAGCACGAACACCGCCGGGTCGGGCCGCTCGGCCACGGCCCGGATCACGGCGTCGGTGAACTTCTCCCAGCCCCGGCCCTTGTGGGAGTTGGCCTCCCCGGCCCGGACCGTGAGCACCGCGTTGAGCAGCAGCACGCCCTGCCGCGCCCAGGGCATCAGATAGCCGTTGTCCGGGATCGGTGTGCCCAGCTCCTCGTGCATCTCCTTGTAGATGTTGCGCAGGGACGGCGGGATGCGCACCCCGGGCCGGACCGAGAAGCACAGCCCGTGGCCCTGGCCCTCGCCGTGGTACGGGTCCTGGCCGAGGATCAGGACCTTCACCCGGTCGTACGGCGTGGCGTCCAGCGCCGCGAAGACCTCCTCGCGCGGCGGGTAGACGGGACCCTTCGCCCGCTCCTCCTCGACGAACTCCGTCAGCTCCTTGAACCAGGGCTGTTGTAGCTCGTCACCCAGAACCCCGCGCCAGGACTCGGGCAGCATGGCGATGTCGGTCACGTCAACGTCCTCACGATGTGCGGTCACTTCAGGCCTCAGAACCTACCGGCGACCACTGACAACGCGCTCCGGGAAGCCGGAGGGAAAGCCGGATGTCCGCCGCCTACCAGGCCGTCTTGCGGTGCAGCTCCCACATCATCATGATCGTCGACGGGTCCAGGGCCCGCTCGGCGCCCGAGACGTCCCGGCTGGCCGCCACGTACTGCCGGCCCTGCCACAGCGGCAGCAGCCGCGCGTCGTCCACGAGGATCCGCTGGGCCTCCTCGAACTCCTTCTCCACGCTCGCGCGGTCGCTCTCCCGGCGCGACCGGGGCAGCAGCTCGCCGGTGATCTCGGGGGCCGGGTACGGCGTACCGAGGGCGTTCTGCTCACCGACGAACGGCGCGATGAAGTTCTCGGCGTCCGGGAAGTCGGGGAACCAGCCACGCCCGAACACCGGGTACTCGCCCTTCTGGTAGCCCTCCACGTAGGTCTTCCAGGGGCGGCTCTTGAGGCTGATCGTGAACAGGCCGGAGTCCTCCAGCTGGCGCTCCAGCTCCTTGAACTCCGCGGCGGTCTCGGAGCCGTAGCGGTCGCTCGTGTACCAGAAGGTGAGCGGGACCTTCTGGTTGATGCCCGCTTGCGTGAGGATCTTGCGGGCCTTGCCGACGTCCGGGTCGCCGTAGTCGTCGAAGAAGCCCGTGGTGTGGCCGGTGAGGCCCTTGGGGACCATGGAGTACAGCGGGTCGACGGTGTCCTTGTAGACCTTGTGGGCGATCGCCGCCCGGTCGACGACCTGCGCGATGGCCTGGCGCACGGCCTTCTTGCTGGCCCAGGAGTCCTTCGGGTTGAACACCAGGTAGTTGATGTCGGTGCCGGTGCCCTCGACGAGCTGGATCTCCTCCTCCTTGGAGGTCTTGCTCTGGAGGTCGACGACGTCGCCGGCGGCCAGACCGCGGTAGGTGACGTCGATCCGCTGGTCGCGCAGGGCCTTGACCATGGCGGCCGAGTCCTGGAAGTAGCGGACGGTCACCGCGTCGTTCCGGCGCTCCGCGAAGCCCTTGTAGGAGTCGTTGCGGACGAGGACGGCCTCCTTGCCCTCGTCGTAGGAGTCGAGCGTGTACGGCCCGGAGCCGACGACGTCCTCGCCCTCGCGCAGGGAGCCCTCCGGGTAGGCCTGCGGGGAGACGATGGACATGGCGGGTGTGGCGAGCACGAACGGGAACGTGGCGTCGGGCTTGTTGAGGTGGAAGATCACCTCGCGGTCGTTCGGCGCCTGGACGCGTTCGAGGCTGCCCAGCAGACCGGCGGGGCCACCGTTGACGTTGATCTTGCGGATCCGGTCGAACGAGTACTTGACGGCCCGGGCGTCGAGCGCGTCGCCGTTGGAGAACTTCAGGCCCTCGCGCAGTTCGCAGCGGTAGACCTGGTTCGAGGAGTCGCTGAAGCCGCAACTCTCGGCGGCGTCCGGCTGGGGCTCGGTCGCGCCCGTCGGATAGCTCAGGAGCGTCTGGTAGATGTTGCGGAACAGCTCCCAGGAGCTGTCCCAGGAGGCGGCAGGGTCGAGCGTGCTGGGGGCACTGGTGGTGCCGACGACGATCGGCCCATCGTCCTCCGGGGTGTCGGACGACAGCACTCCGCACCCGCCTACCAGGGACGATATGGACGCGATGGCCGCCACCCGCCGCAGGCATCGGTTCCGGTTGAACACGCGCACGCTCCTCGATCTGCCATACCAAGGGTCGGCAGACCATACCGCAGTGCTGTGGCCGCTGGCCCTCCCTCGGACATGACTCCTTGATCGATAAACCTTTGACTACGTTGTCATCGCCCTTTGCGCTGTCTTTACGCCGACACGGGCGCCCCTCACGTCGAGGAGCGCCCGTGTCACGTGGGCGTACGCCGGTGTCAGCCGGTGCCGGCGTTGAGGAAGATGCCGCCGTCCACGACGAGCGTCTGGCCGGTGACCCAGTCGGACTGCTCGGAGGTGAGGAACGCGGCCGCGCCGCCGATGTCGGAGGGCACGCCGAGCCGGCCGAGCGGGTAGGCCGCGGCGGCCTCCTCCTCCCGGCCCTCGTACAGGGCCTGGGCGAACTTGGTCTTCACGACGGCCGGGGCGATCGCGTTGACCCGCACCTTGGGCGCGAACTCGTGGGCGAGCTGCACCGTCAGGTTGATCATCGCCGCCTTGCTGACGCCGTACGCGCCGATGAACGGCGAGGGCGAGAGGCCGGCGACGGAGGCGATGTTGACGATCGCGCCGCCGTTGTCCTTCTGCCAGGCGTGCCAGGTCTTCTGGGCGAAGCCGAGCGCCGAGACGACGTTGGTCTCGAAGACCTTGCGGGCGACGTTCAGGTCGAGGTCGGCGATCGGCCCGAACACCGGGTTGGTGCCGGCGTTGTTGACCAGGAAGTCGATGCGGCCGAAGGCCTCCATCGCGCGCTCGACGGCGACGGCCTGGTGGGCCTCGTCGTGCGCCTTGCCCGCCACGTAGACGGCGCGGTCGGCGCCGAGCTGCTCGACGGCCTCCTTGAGGGCGTCCTCGTTGCGGCCGGTGATGACGACCCGGTCGCCGCGTGCGATCAGCGCCTCGGCGACGCCGTAGCCGATGCCGCGGCTGGCGCCCGTGACGAGGGCGACCTTGCCGGAGAGTTCCACGGAAGTCATGTTCTTCGTCCCTTAGTCGAGCGGTCCGCCGGCCACGTACAGCACCTGGCCGGAGACGAACCCGGCCGCCTCGCCCGTGAAGAAGGCGATGGCGTTGGCGATGTCCTCCGGCTCGCCGACGCGCGCCACCGGGATCTGCGTGGCGGCGGCGGCCTTGAAGTCCTCGAAGCCCATGCCGACGCGCTCGGCGGTGGCCTTGGTCATCTCGGTCGCGATGAAGCCGGGGGCGACGGCGTTGGCGGTGACGCCGAACTTGCCGAGCTCCTTGGCGAGGGTCTTGGTGAAGCCCTGCAGGCCCGCCTTGGCGGCCGAGTAGTTGACCTGGCCGCGGTTGCCCAGCGCCGAGGACGACGAGAGGTTGACGATCCGGCCGAAGCCCGCGTCCACCATGTGCTTCTGGCAGGCCTTGGACATCAGGAAGGCGCCGCGCAGGTGCACGTTCATGACGGTGTCCCAGTCGGAGACGCTCATCTTGAACAGCAGGTTGTCGCGCAGCACGCCGGCGTTGTTGACCAGGATCGTCGGCGCGCCGAGCTCCTCGACGATCCGCGCGACGGCCGCCTCGACCTGCGCCTCGTCGGAGACGTCGCAGCCGACCGCGACGGCCTTGCCACCGGCGGCGGTGATCTTCTCGACGGTGTCCTTGCAGGCGGCTTCGTCGAGGTCGAGCACGGCGACCGCGCGGCCCTCGGCGGCCAGTCGTACGGCGGTGGCGGCGCCGATGCCGCGCGCGGCACCGGTGACGACGGCGACCCGCTGCTCAGTGGTGGACATGGCTGCTTCTCCTCAGGTGAGCGACCGCTTAGTACCTTCCGTGGGTGTGACGCTAGAAGCCCTGGCACGCGGTGTCAACGGCCGGGCGCGGCATGTGATCCATTACCCGGCCCGACCTGCCCGGCGAGGTGCTCCGGAACACCCGAACGGCCCAGGACCGCAGGCCGCCGCCTGCCCCGCCGCCCTGCCGCCGGAGCGCGAGCCACTCGTGGCCGGAACGCTGCCCGTGATCGGTTACCGCACCAGCAGGTCCAGCAACCGCTCCGTCTCCGCCGCCGGATCCGTGGTCAGGCCCGTGTGGACGGGTCCGGGCTGGACGATCGTGGAGCGGGGGGCGACCAGCCAGCGGAAGCGGCGGCCGGGGTCGTCGGCCGCGGCCTGGCCGGCCGCGGTGCCGCCCGCGCAGAGCCTCTCCACGGCGTCCAGTGCGGCCCGGACACCGGCCACGTCCGCCCGGGGGTCGAGGGCCAGCAGGCGTGCCTCGTCCAGGTGGGTGCGCGCGCCGACGTAGGGCTCGGCGCGGCAGTAGAGGAGCACCCCGGCGTTGATGCACTCGCCGCGCTCGACGCGCGGGACCACGCGCAGGACGGCGTACTCGTAGATCTGGCGGTCCCGGGGCCCGCCCTTGATGATGTGCCGGTCGCTCACTTGATCCCCTGGATGCGGTCGTGGATGACGGCGGCCCGGGCGAGCAGCGGCCCCGCGTAGGCCCGCCTGAGGTCGTCCGGTGTGTCGAAGCCGGGCTCGTCGGTCAGCCAGGCGTCGGGGATCCGGGCGGTGACCTCCGCGAGGAGCCGCTCGGTGATGCGGGGTGCCAACTCGGCCGCCGCGGAGTCGATGTCGGGTGCGAAGGGCGCCAGCGCGTGGTCGGAGGCGTCGTAGGGGCGGGCCGCCGAGGCCTCGGCGCCGGGCCAGTTGTGGTGCCAGATCATGGTCGCGCCGTGGTCGACGAGCCACAGCTCGCCCCGCCACATCAGCAGGTTGGGGTTGCGCCAGGACCGGTCGACGTTGTTGACCAGCGCGTCGAACCAGACGATCCGCCCGGCCTCCTGCGGGCTCACCCGGAAGGCCAGCGGGTCGAAGCCGAGCGCGCCGGAGAGGAAGTCCATGCCGAGGTTGGTGCCGCCGCTGGACCTGAGCAGGCCCTGGACCTGCTCGTCGGGCTCGCCGAGTCCCAGCTCCGCGTCGAGCCGGACCGTGACCAGCCGCGGCGCGCGCAGTCCGAGCCGGCGGGCCAGTTCCCCGCAGACCACCTCGGCGACGAGCGTCTTGCGGCCCTGTCCCGCGCCGGTGAACTTCAGGACGTACGTGCCGAAGTCGTCGGCCTCGACCAGCCCCGGCAGCGAACCGCCCTCACGCAAGGGCGTGATGTAGCGGGTCGCGGTGACCTCTTTCAACATTTTCCCAGGCCACCCGTTTCTTCAGCCTTGCGATCCACGACCAACTTCGGAGGGGCGCAGCAGCGAGGAACGCCCGTCAACAGCTCCCGGCCTCCGGCATGAAGTGAGCATAGTAACCAAGGGTGATCACCGGCGAGGAGCGCCCGAGCCACCGCGCGAAGGTCACGACGGACTCTCCGGCCTCCATCTGGAGATGCACGCCGTAGCGAACTCGTCTTCCCGGCCCGGAACCCGACAGCGAACCGACAGCTCCGTTTTACCCACGGCGCTCGGCGAACGGGTCAGGATTTCGACGTTGTCTGAACAGCCGGTCCCGAAGGACCGTACCTCTGCGCAGATCACGAATCCCCGGAAGGAACGTCAGCATGACCAGCGAATCAGTTCAGCCGGTGTCGGGACCGAACCGCCGTGCCGTCGTGGCGGCGGTCGGCGCGGCGGGGCTCTCCGTGGCGCTGACGGCGTGCGGCTCGGACGACAAGGCGTCCGACTCGTCCACCGAACAGGGCGCCGGGGGCGGCGGCGCGACGAACTCCGAGGGCGGCTCGTCCGCCGGGGCGGGAGCCGGTGGCGCGGCGCTCGCGAAGACCGCCGACATCCCCGAGGGCAGCGGCAAGATCTTCAAGGACGAGAAGGTCGTCGTCTCCCAGCCGGCCGCGGGCGACTTCAAGGCCTTCTCGACGATCTGCACCCACCAGAACTGCCCCATGGTGGACCTCAAGGACGACATCATCTCCTGCACCTGCCACGGCAGTCAGTTCTCCGTGCTCGACGGCAGCGTCAAGAAGGGCCCCGCGGTCAAGCCGCTGGAGGCGAAGCAGGTGACCGTGAAGGGCGACTCCATCACGCTCGCCTGACCCCGCCCCGACGCCCCAGAGACGCCAGCACCTCGTCCGTGGTCGCGACCGTGGCGACCAACGCGAGGGTGTGGCGGATCATCGCGGGGGTGTAGTCCGAGGGCACCCCCGCGATGGCGTCGGCCGGGACGACGACCGTGTAGCCGCGGTTCACCGCGTCGAACACGGCGTTGGGTATCGCCACGTTGGCCGAGACGCCGGTGACGATCAGCGTGCGGCAGCCCAGGTTGCGCAGCAGCGGGTCGAGGTCGGTGCCCTGGAGGGGCGACAGGCCGTGCAGGCGCCGTACGACGAGGTCCTCCTCCGTGACCTCGATCGGGGCGGCCACGCGCACCGCCGGCGTGCCGGTCAGCTGCTGGACGGGCAGGCGGGCGGCGGCGCGGAAGAGACGGGCGTTGCGGCTGGAACCGCGGCCGTCGGGCCGGCGCTCGGCGACGGCGTGCACGACCTGGACACCGCACGCGTGGGCGGCGGCCACCAGGCGGGCCACGTGGGCGAGCATGCCGCTGGAGCGGGCCGCTTCGGCGAGCTCGGGCAGCGCGCCGCCCTCCCCGACGACACCCTCCTGGCATTCGACGGTGAGCAGCACGGTGGTGTCCGGATCGAGGAGTGCGCTGAGCTCTTCGTACGAGGGCACGACTTCCCCCTGTCGCCGGCGGCCGGGCGGCGAGCGTAGCCACCGTTGCGCACGGACGGAAGAGAAACCATTCTTTTCTGACGTGATGTCAGAGGATCTCCTCTGACACGACGTGGGAGAAGAAAGAGGGGGAGCATGACCGTCACGCAGCAGCGCCGGGGCCGGAAGATCATGATGACGCCGGGCGAGCTGGACGATTTCCTGACCACGCAGCGCACCTGCCGGGTCGCCACGGTCTCGGCGGGCGGCGCGCCGCACGTGAGCACGCTGTGGTTCGCCTGGGACGGCACCTCGATGTGGCTGTACTCGGTCGTGCGCAGCAAGCGGTGGACCGACCTGCGGCGCGACCCGCGGGTGGCGATCGTGGTCGACACGGGCGAGGAGTACGACGAGCTGCGGGGTGCCGAGCTGTCGGGCACCGTCGAGTTCGTGGGCGAGATCCCGCGCACGGGCGAGCTGCGCGCCGAACTCGACGTGCCGGAGACGCTGTTCGCCCGGAAGAACTTCGGCCTGGAGGAGATGCCGCACGACGGCCGGCACGCCTGGATCCGGCTGACCCCGGAGAAGATCGTCTCCTGGGACTTCCGCAAGCTGGGGGCGCGGTAGGGCCTTCGGACAGTACGCGGCCCTCGTCCGACCGCCCGGGCACGGGCAGCAGACCGCCAAGAGGCGCCGGCGGCCCCCAACCGCCAGGACGCAGACAGCCTCCCGCGCCGGAGCCCCGGGGGGGCGGCCGTCAGTGGTCGGGGCGCCGGCTCGCCCGGGCGGGCTCAGCCGACGTTCTCCCCCGCTGCCCGGAGGGCCTTCACCGCGGCGCGGATCGACGGGCGGCGGTCGGCGTCCGCGCGCCAGACGACGTAGACGTGCCGCCGTACCCGCTGTTTGAGCGGGACGGTCACGACTCCGGCCGGCACGGGATGGCGGCCGAGCAGCGGGGCGACGCACACCCCGAGGCCCGCGGCGACCAGCGCGAGCTGCGTGTGGTTCTCCGCGGCGCGGTGGCCGACGATCGGCTCGACGCCCTTGGAGCGGAGCGTGAACATGAGCCACTCGTGGCAGAACTCGCCCTCGCCCCAGGTGATCCACTCGTCCTCGGCGAACTCCGTGAGGTCCACTTCGTCGCGCCCGGCCAGCCGGTGGTCCACCGGCATGGCGACCTCGGCCGGGTCGTCGAGGATCGACGCCTTGACCAGGCCGTCGGGCAGGGCCATCGGCTTGTTGTACCAGTCGAGCACCACGGCGAGGTCGAGGTCACCGCGTACGACCCCGGCGATGCCGTGCTCCGGTTCCAGCTCGCAGGAGCGCAGCCGGAGCGCGGGGTGCGCCGCGCGCAGGGCGGCCAGCGCGTGCGGGAACAGCCCGCGGGCGGCCGTCGGGAACGCCGACAGTCTCAGCTCGCCGACGACCTGCCCGCGCTGCGCCTCCAGGTCCGACTGGGCCAGTTCGACCTGGGACAGGATGCGCGCGGCGTGCTCGGCGAGCAGCCGCCCGGCGTCGGTGAGCCGCACGCCCCGGCCGTTCTTGGCGAGGAGCTGCTGGCCGACCTCCCGTTCCAGCTTGGACAGCTGCTGCGAGACGGCGGAGGTCGTGATGTGCAGACCCTCGGCGGCGCCGCTGACCGAGCCGTGCCGGGCGAGGGCGTCGAGGGTGCGCAGGCGCTCCAGATTCAACATGTAAGCAATGCTACGCAATACCGAGCGCGAAATCTCGATTGTGCTACGAGGTTCCCCTCCAGCATCGTGACGTCCATGAGCACCGCCACCACCGCCTCCAGGTGGATCACCGCCGCCTCGCCCGACCGCCCCCGGCCCCGCCTCGACTGGCGGCTCCGGTTCGCCGCCCTCTCGCTGATCTGGGGCTTCAGCTTCCTGCTCATCAAGGTGGGCACCGAGGGCTACGCGCCCTTCCAAGTCACCCTCGGCCGCCTGGTGTTCGGCACCGCCGTGCTGGCCGCCGCGATGGCGGTGCGCCGTGAGCGACTGCCGCGCGGGGCGCGCACCTGGGCCCATCTGACGGTCGCCGCGTTCCTGCTCAACGCCCTGCCGTTCTCGCTGTTCGCCTACGCCGAGCTGACCATCCCGTCCACGCTGGCGGGCATCTGCAACGCGACCTCGCCGCTGTGGGGCATGGCGCTGTCCCTGGTCGCCCTGTCGGAGGACCGTCCGACCCGGGTGCGGGTCGCCGGGCTCGGACTGGGCTTCCTCGGAGTGCTCACGGTGCTGGGCGCCTGGCAGGGCTTCCACGGCCTGGACGCCACGGGCACGGCACTGGCCCTGCTCGCCTCCCTCAGCTACCCGATCGGCTGGATCTACGTCCGCCGCACTCTGGCCGGCACCGGCCGTTCGCACCTGTCGATGACCGGCGCGCAACTGCTGCTCGCCACGGTCCAACTGGCCGTCGTCACCCCGCTGTTCACGACGCTGCCCACCCGCGTGTCCGTCGTGCCGCTGCTGGCGATCGCCGCCCTGGGCGCCCTGGGCACGGGCCTCGCCGTGCTGCTCCAGTACGGCCTGGTCGCCGAAGTCGGCCCGACGACCGCGCAGATGGTCACGTACTTCATCCCCGTCATCGCCACGGCCGCGGGCGTCGCACTCCTCGGCGAGTCGCTCACCTGGTCGACACCGGTCGGCGCGGCGATCGTGCTGACGGGGGCGGCGCTCACGCAGGCGCGGCCGAAGCCCCGGCGGACGCCTCAGCCGTAACTCCGCGCCGGGGCCGGGCCGAGGGCCGAGGCGATCGCCTCGGCCAGCGCCTCGGTCTCGCCCTCGGTGAGCGTCGAGACGGTGACGCGGATGCCGGGCGGCGCGCTCACGCGGAAGCGGGCGCCGGGGGCGACGGCCCACCCGGCGTGCAGCAGCCGGGCGACGGCACCGGTCTCGTCCGGCACGGGCACCCAGACGTTCATGCCGCTGCGCCCGTACGCCGCCACACCGCGCCGGCCGAGCGCGGCGATCAGCGCGCCCCGGCGCCGCCCGTACGCCGCCGCCACCTCGGCCGTGTCGACCGCGCCGTCGGCCCACAGCCGCACTAGGGCCCGCTGCGTCAGCAGGCTCACCCAGCCGGGCCCGAGCCGCTGCCGGCCGCGGACCCGGTCGACGGTGATCGCGTCGCCCGTGAGCAGGGCGAGGCGCAGATCGGGCCCGTAGGCCTTGGCGGCCGACCGGACGAAGGCCCAGTGCCGGGTCGCCCCGGCCAGCGGGTGGAGCGGCACGTCGACGATGCCGTGGCCGTGGTCGTCCTCGATCAGCAGGGTCTCCGGGTGCTCCCGGAGCACGGACCGCAGGGCACGCGCGCGGGCGGCGCTCACCGCGGCGCCGGTGGGGTTCTGCGCCCGGTCGGTCACGATCAGGGCACGCGCCCCGGCCCCCAGCGCCCGGCGCACGTCCTCGGCGGACGGGCCCTCGTCGTCGACGCCGACGGGGGCGGTCCGCAGTCCGAGCGCGGCCACGAGGTCCAGGGTGGAACCCCAGCCGGGGTCCTCCACGGCGACGGTGTCGCCGGGCTTGAGATGGGCCGCCAGCACCCGCTCGACGCCGTCGAGCGCCCCGGAGACCACGGCGAGCGGCCCGTCCGGCACCCCGTCGGCGTCGAGGCCGGCGCGGGCGGTCCGGGCCAGTTCCGGCTCCACGGGGGTGTCCCCGTACATCACGGGCGCCCGGTCGCCCTCGGCGGCGGCCGCCGCGAACGCGCCCGCGAGCGGCGGCAGCAGCGCCGGGTCCGGATTGCCGGTCGCCACGTCCCGCACGCCCTCGGGGACGTCCACCCGGATGTGGTCCCGCCCGGTCGTGGCCGGCGCCGGCCGTACCCGGCTGCCGCGCCGGCCCGCGGTCTCGATGACCCCGCGCTCGCGCAGGGTCCGGTACGCGGCCGCGACCGTGTTCGGGTTCACTCCCAGCCGCTCCGCCAACTCCCGCATGGGCGGCAGCAGCTGACCCGGGCGCAGCTCACCGGCACCCACCGCCCGCTCGACGCTCGCGGAAATGTCCGCAGCACGGCGCCCACTGATCGGATACTCTCCTAGCACAAAGCAGATTATGCACTAGTGCAATGGAGATCGCCATGCAGGGGAGCACGCGGACGCCGTCGCAGCCCGCCGCCTACACACCGACCGACCGCACCGTCCCCACGCGCTCGCCGGGCCGGGCCTCGTACGACAGGGAGCTGGTGCACGCGATACTCGACGAGGCCTACGTCTGCCACCTCGGCTTCGTCCGCGACGGCGCGCCGGTGGTGCTGCCCACGCTGTACGCCCGGGTCGGCGAGCGGCTCTACGTGCACGGCTCGACGGGCTCGCGCCCGCTGCGGGCGGCCGGCCAGGCCGACCCGGGCCTGCCGGTCTGCCTGACCGTCACGCACGTCGACGGTCTGGTCCTGGCCCGGTCGGCCTTCCACCACTCGATCAACTACCGCTCGGTGGTGGTGCACGGGGTCGCCCGTGACGTCACGGACCCCGAGGAGAAGCGGCGGGCCCTGGACGCGCTGGTCGACCACGTCGTACCGGGCCGCGCCGCCGACTCCCGGCCGGCCAACAAGAAGGAGCTGGCCGCCACGGCCGTGATCCGCCTGGACCTGGACGAGGTCTCCGCCAAGCTCCGCACCGGCGGCGTGAACGACGAGCCCGAGGACCTCGCCCTCCCCCACTGGGCAGGAGTCGTCCCGGTCCGGAAGACCTACGGCACCCCGATCCCCGACCCCGCCCTGGCCGAGGACACGGCACTTCCCGACTACCTCCGGGGCAGCTAGGCCATAGGGGCTACCTGCCCCGGAGGTAGCCCCTAGGGGCGCGGGGAACTGCGCGACCAGCCGGTGACGGCCTGCGGACGCCGCCGGACGAGCACCACCCGCCCGCCGGGCGTCCGCGCCTCCCCTACGGCGAGTCCCGCCACCGATCCCAGCAACAACAAGGTTCCGGCGACCGTCGCCACCGTCAGCCGCTCGCCGAGCAGCACAACGGCCAGCACCGCCGCACTCACCGGTTCCAGCAGCATGATCACCGAGACGGTGGCGGACCGTACGACGGCCGCGCCCGCGAAGTAGAGGCCGTAGGCGAGGGCCGTGGGCACGGCGGCGACGTACGCCAGCAGGACCAGCAGCCGCACGGGCTCGACGGTGTGCGGCACCAGCCCCTCCGCCAGCGCGAGCGGCAGCAGGCACAGGCTCGTGACGGCGAACGCCTCGACGGTCGTGCGGGAGGCGTCGGCCGTACCGTCGCGCCCCCAGCGCCGGGTGAGCAGCGTCATCACGCTGTACCCGGCCGCGGACAGCAGCGCCAGCAGCACGCCCCCGGGGCGTACCGTCGTTCCCCCGCCGCCGAGGACGAGGACCGCGAGGCCGGCGAGGGCGCCCACGACCGCGGCCACGCCGCCCCGGCCCAGGCGTTCGGCCAGCGTCAGTCGCGCGCCGAGCGCGATGAGCACGGGCCCGGCGCCCAGCGTGACGACGGTGGCCACGGCGAGTCCGGTGGCGGAGACGGCCGCGAAGTAGGCCGTCTGGAAGACGGCGAGGCCGATCCCGGTGACGCCGGCCCGCAGCGCCCTGCGGCGCAGCGGCTCGCGGACGGGACTGCCGGCGCGTGGCCGGAGCAGGCGCACGGCGAGCAGCAGGACCAGGCCGGCGGCGCAGCGCCAGAAGGAGAGGGCGATCGGCCCCATGTCACTGGCCCGGTAGACCAGGGAGGCCGCCGCGCCCGCGGTGCCCCAGGCGGCACCGGCGACGATCAGATAGAGGAGGCCTCGCCCGAGGGGCAGGCCGGAGGCAGTGTTCGACACGTGTTCTCTCCGCAGACGCGCACGGCGAACCGCGCCCGAGGGGCGTTCGCGGGTGCGCGGAAGTTCGGGAAGGGCCCCGGATCAGTCGGGATCGGCGGGGTCCACGGACTTCGTCTGCGGGCAGCACCGTTCGGCCCGGCGGCGAAAGCGCCGGGCGCGGTTTCCGGAGGGCCCGCCTCAGGCGGCCGGAGGCGGAAGAACGAGCGTGTTCGAAGGCATGATCGGCACCCTATGCGGTCGTCCCGGGGGTCGACAATTCCCTTTCCGGGCCGCCGCCGGCCACCGGCCGGTCCGAGCCCTTCGCGGGCGTCGAGGACTGCGCGATGAACGCGCCCAGCAGCACGATCACGCCCCCGGCGATCTGCGGCGCCGACAGGTGCTCGCCGAGCAGCACCCAGGCCAGGACGGTGGCGATGACCGCTTCGAGGCAGGCCACCACCCCGGCGACCTGCGGGGAGAGCCGGCGCACGGCGAGCACGCCGGTGATGTACGCGACGACCGTGGCGACGAGGACGATCCACCCCAGCAGGACGACGGCGGCGACGGGTGTGCCGTCCAGGTGCGCGGTGCCCGTGAGCACCGACCAGTCCATGTTCCAGGGCCGGGCGACGACGGTCAGCACGGCCGCGCCGACGAGCAGGCCGTAGGCGATGACGCCGAGCGGGTCGGGCGCCTCCTGGCCGGCGTCGCTGCCCTGGTCGGAGAGGACGAAGTAGCCGACCTGGCAGCAGGCCGCGCCGAGCGCGAGCAGCAGGCCCAGGGCGTCGAAGCCGAGGCCCGACCACACCTCGACGACACACGCGAGTCCGCCGACGGCGAGGACGACGCCGACGGCCGCCGCGCGGGTCACGGGCCGCCGCTGCACGAACCGCACCCAGCCGAGCACGAGGGCGGGTGCCAGGTACTCGATGAGCAGGGCCACGCCGACCGGGATACGGGAGAGCGCGGCGAAGTAGCAGGCCTGGACACCGGCGACGGCCAGCAGGCCGAAGCCGGCGAGCAGTCCGGGGCGGCGGCGCAGCAGCGCGCGGTGGCGGACGGCGAGCGGCAGCATCACCACGGCCGCCCCGGCCACCCGCAGCCACACCACGTGCAGCGGGTCCAGGCCGGCCTCGATCAGTGGTTTGGCGGCCACCCCGGAGCCGCCGAAGGCGACCGCGGACAGGATCGCGAGGCCGAGCCCCACGCCCTTGCCGCGCCTGCTCGGACTGCTGTCAGACGTACGCACCGGCACATGATGACAGGCCCTGACAGGAGCGTCACCCTCCTTGGCACCTGTCTCACTGCCTGGACGGGACGCGCGGGCCCCGTCATGGAGCGGTTTCGCCGCCGCCGACGCACTCCTGAGGCCGGCCGGACCGGCTCTCGAGCCGGGCGAGCACCTCGTGCGCGTCGATCCCGGCGCGTTCGAGCACCTCGACCGCGCGCGCCTGCGGGTCCACGACGATCGCCGCGAGCAGATCGGTGCCGCGGGCCGGTCCGCCGTGCCGCACGGCGCGTGCGCAGGCGTACTCCATCGAGGCCGCGGCCAGCGGCGAGAAACCCGCGGCCTCGGTGACCACGGGGACGGCGCCGGAGTCCTCGACGCCGCTCTGCCAGCGCAGGCCGTAGCCGATGCTGCGCTGGACCAGGTAGCCGAGCAGCCGGGCGATCCGGGGTCCGTCCCCGAAGGCGGCGCGTGCCTCGGGGTCGGACTCCAGCAGCGAGTGGAGCAGATGGGCCGTGTCGATCTGCCGGTCCCCGTCCCGGACCGCCCGGCGGCGGGCACCGGCGATCATCGAGGCCAGTTCGTCACTGAACCTGGCATCGTGCTCTGCGCGGTGGACGCCGTGCTCGTGGGCCGACTGCCGGGGGATACGGGGTTGCACATCCCCTACCCCATCAGCCTCGCCGGGCCGGGTCATCCCCGGAGCGAAGCATTCTCGGCTCCCACGGGAAGTGGACACCGCCGACCGGAATCTCCTCCTTGCGGAGGACATCAGGCTGTTTCATACGGAGGACGCACCAGTTCTGACAGTTCGTCAGTATTGAACATTGCAGCCGCCCCGGCTACGTTCCGCGACATCCAGCACGGCTCGGAGAGGTGGTCGCATGGCCGAAGTCAGCGCGGAGTCACGCATCGGGGCGCCGGCCGAGAAGGTGTGGGCCCGGCTCACGGACTGGTCCGCGTACGGCGAGTGGAACACGACCCACACCGGTTTCCCGTCGGGCGGCCCCGAACCCCTCGAAGTGGGCGCGACCTTCCAGGAGAACATGCGGCTGATGAACTTCCCGGCGGAGGTGGAGTGGACCGTCGAGGAGCTGGAACCGGCCCGGGTCCTCGCCATCCGCGGCAAGGGCCCGATGGCCGTGACCGTGGCGACGCGCTACACGCTCACGCCCGACGGCGACGCGACGAGGGTCCGGATCGACGGCACGTTCACGGGCGCGACGGTGTCCCTGATGACGGGAAAGCTCAAGGACTCGGCCACGGCGGCCCTCAACGAGTCGCTGCGCAGGCTGGACGGGCTGGTGACTTGAGACCCACTACGGGAAGCCTCATGTCCGAGGCCTGAGACATGAGGCCTCAGACATGGGGCCTGAGACCTGCCCCACCCGGCACCCGGAAACACCGAAGCGCCCCCGGACCACTCCGGGGGCGCCTCCGCCGTGAGGTTCAGTCCTCGTCGGCAAGGATCAGGTACAGCTTCTTGCGCGCTTCGTTGATGACGCCGAGCGCCTTCTCCCGCTGCTCCTTGCTGCCGGTCTTCCAGACCTGGCCGAAGGCCTCCATCAGACCGAAGCCGGCCTGGCGGATCTCGCCGAGGGCCTCCCAGTCGACTCCGCGGGAGGCCTCCTCCCAGGGCGCCTCGGGCCCGTCGTCGGCCGCGGCACGGCCCGCCTCGGTGAGTGAGAACAGCTTCTTGCCGCCCTCGGACTCACTCGCGATCAGCCCCTCGTCCTCCAGCAACTGGAGGGTGGGGTACACCGAGCCGGGGCTGGGCTTCCACGCCCCGCCGCTGCGCTCGGCGATCTCCTGGATCATCTCGTAGCCGTGCATCGGCCGGTCCTTCAGCAGGGCCAGGATCGAGGCCCGTACGTCACCGCGCCGCGCCCTCCCCCTCGGTCCGCCGCGCCCTCGACCACCCCAGGGGCCAGGGCCGAAGCCCGGACCACCGGGCCCGCCCCAGCCGGGGCCACCCGGGCCGAAGGGACCGAAGGCCGCGCGCAGTCCCTCGAAACCGCCCCGACCGTGACGCGGTCCGCCATGGCCATGCCCGTGCTCAAAACCATGGGTACGCATCGCAACCACTCTCCATTCCATCGTTGATCTGTCGCGATGCCTCAACGATATATCGGAACAGTTCGCATGACAAGACCCGACCCGTCCGGCCGAGAGCCCGCCCCCTACCGGACCTTCCGCACCTGGGTGGTGTCGGCGTCGAGGGGGGTGCCGTCGGAGCCGGTCGGTACGACTTCCGGCACAGGGGTGCCGTGCTGGTCGACAAGGACGGAGTGGGCCTCGCCGGGGGCGAAGGCGTGCCGTTCCCCCCACTGCCGCAGGGTGAGGATGACGGGGAAGAGGGCGCGGCCGGCATCGGTGAGCACGTATTCCTGGCGGCGGCCCGATGGTGCGGTGCGCCGCGCGAGGAGCCCGTGAGCGGTGAGCTTGCGGAGGCGGTCGGTGAGGATATTGCGGGCGATGCCCGTCCGTCGCTGGAACTCGGTGAACGATCGCGCCCCGTCCATCGCGTCGCGGACGACGAGAAGGCTCCACCTGTCGCCGACGAGGTCGAGCGCCCGGGCGACGGGGCAGTCGGGGTCGGTCCAGTCGAGGTCCGGTGTGCGCATGGCCGTGCGCGACATGACGCCTCCCAATGAGTTGCGGATTGAAACCATCATGCCGTACGGTCAAAATTGGTTGCAATCTGCTACTGATTGGAGGGGGTCCGATGAACGCATGGCGGCGATTACTGCTCGCGGTGGTGTGTGGTGTCGCTGTGGCGAGCATCTATGCCGCGCAGCCGGTGCTCGAGCCGATGGGACGCGATCTCGGTCTGCCGGCGGAACGCACGGGGTGGATCGTCGCGACCGGCCAGTTCGGCTATCTCGCAGGGCTATTGCTGCTGGTGCCGCTCGGTGATGTGGTCGACAGGCGCCGACTCATCGCCGTGCATCTGACGATCACGGCGGCGGGCATGACCCTGACAGGCTCGGCATCAGCCGCATGGGTGGCTTTCGCGGGGCTCGCGACGGCGGGAGCGTTCGCGGTCGTGGTCCAGACGACGGTGGCCTACGCCGCCTCGGTCTCGCCGGCTGCCGAACGCGGACGGAACATCGGTGTCGTCACCTCGGGCGTCGTGGTCGGCATCCTGGGCGCCCGGGTCGTCACCGGCACCCTCGCCGAGGTCTGGGGCTGGCGCAGCGTCTATGCCGTACTCGCGGTGCTGTCACTGGGGCTCGCAGCCCTCGTCCTCGTCGCACTGCCGTCGGAGGAGCGCCCCGGCCCGACCGCGCGGTACGGGCAGCTCGTCGTCTCGCTCGGCGGACTGTTCGGGCAGCGCCTCTTCCTGACGCGCGGGCTCATCGCGTTCTTCTTGTTCGCATCGTTCGGAACCCTGTGGAGTGGACTCTCCCTGCCCCTGGCGGACACGCCGTGGCAGCTGAGCGAGAGCCAGATCGGACTGTTCGGCATCGCCGGACTCGCCGGCGCGCTCGGCGCGGCACGCGCGGGACGGTGGGCGGACGCGGGACGGGCGGCCCCGGTCACCGGTCTCGCCCTCATCCTGCTCATCGTCTCGTGGGCGGCGATCGCGCGGTTGCCGTGGTCACTGTGGCTCCTCATCGCCGGAATCGTGGTTCTCGACTTCGCGGTCCAGGCCGTCCATGTGAGCAACCAGCACCTGCTCACGGCCGCGCATCCGGATCGCGTCAGCAGCGTCATCGGCGGCTACATGGTCTTCTACTCACTCGGCTCCGCCCTCGGCGCAGCCGCGACCACCGCCACCTTCACCGCCTGCGGCTGGGCGGGCTCCAGTCTCCTCGGGGCCGGATTCGCGGCCTGCGCCCTGGCCGTCTGGGCGACCGACAGGCGACCACCTGCGCGGACAGGTCACGTGGTGTACTGCCGGTCATGCCGTTGCTGCTGCTCGACCTCGACAACACCCTCGTCGACCGCGACGCGGCCTTCCGCACCGCCGTCGCCGCCTTCCTCGCCGAGCACGGCCTGCCCGCCTCCGACCTGGCACCGGTGATGGCCATCGACGCGAGCGGCTACACCCCGCGGCACGAAGTCGCCGAGGCCCTGACCGGCCGGTACGGCGACAGGGTGCCCGCCGCGGCCATCCGTGCCTTTCTCGACCGCGGCGCCGCCGAGCACGTCGTCCTGGCGCCCTCCACCCGCGAGGCACTGGGCGCGGCCCGGGCGGACGGCTGGACGTGCGTCATCGTCACCAACGGCCGCGTCACCCAGCAGGAGGCGAAGATCCGTACCACCGGGCTCGACCGACTCGTCCAGGGCTGGGTCGTCTCCCAAGCCGTCGGCCACAAGAAGCCGGCCCCGGAGATCTTCCGGGCGGCGGCCGACGCCGCCGGTCTCCCCCTTCCGGGCGCGTGGGTCATCGGCGATTCTCCCCACGCCGACATCGCGGGCGCCGGCGCGCTCGGGCTCCGGAGCGTGTGGGTGGCGGACGGACGTGCCTGGACCGAGGACTCCTACCGCCCCACCCATGTCGCCGACGACGTCGCCTCCGCGATCGGCCTCGCCCTCACGACGTCGGGACAAGGCTGATCCCGGCGGAACCGGGCCAGCACTCGTGAATTGGCCTTGGTCCGCGGCTTGGCGGAGCCCCTAGCGTCGGGGCATGCGGATCCGAATCGTCGACGCCTTCACCGATCGCCCCTTCTCCGGCAACCCGGCCGGTGTCCTGCTCCTGAACGGCGCGGACGCCTTCCCGGACGACACCTGGCTGCAGAACGTCGCCCTGGAGGTCAACCACGCCGAGACGGCCTTCGCCCACCCGCTCCCCGAGGGCGGCGAGGCCGACTGGGCCCTGCGCTGGTTCACCCCGGCCGCCGAGGTCGCGATGTGCGGCCACGCGACCCTGGCCACCGCCCACGTCCTGCACACCACCGGCGTCCATGAGGGCCCGGTGCGGTTCGCCACCCGCAGCGGCGTCCTGGTCGCGACGCCCGGCGCGGACGGCTCCGTCACGCTGGACTTCCCGACGGCCCCGCTCACCCGGATCGACCCGCCCGCCGGTCTCGCCGAGGCCCTGGGCGCCGAGCCGCTGACGGTCCTCGACACCGGCCCGAACGTCGGCGACCTGCTGGTCGAGGTCGCCGACGAGAAGACGGTGCGCTCCCTCGGCCCCGACCTGAAGGCCCTCGCCGCCCACTCCGAGCGCGGCGTCATCGCCACCGCCCGCGCGGAGGACCCGGTCGGGGGCTACGACTTCGTCTCGCGCTGCTTCTTCCCGAACGTCGGCATCGACGAGGACCCCGTGACCGGCAGCGCCCACACCGCCCTCGCCCCGTTCTGGTCCGAGCGCCTGGGCCGCACAGGCCTCACCGGCCTCCAGGCCTCCCCCCGCTCCGGCCGCGTCCGCACGGAGCTGCGCGGCGAGCGCACCCTGCTGATCGGCAGGGCGGTCACCGTCATCGAGGGCGAGCTGCTCGCCTGAGACGGGAGGAGGGGCGTACGACACCGCTGTACGCCCCTCCCGCGTCTCGTCACGCCGTCGGCAGCCACCCCACCTTGCCCGCCAGCAGCGCGTAGCCCACGAACGCCCCGATGTCGAGCAGCGAGTGGGCCACGACGAGCGGGCCGACGCGGCCCCAGCGGCGGTAGAGGTAGACGAAGACGACGCCCATGACCATGTTGCCGATGAAGCCGCCGATGCCCTGGTAGAGGTGGTACGAGCCACGCAGCACGGAGCTGCCCAGCAGCGCGGCCGTCGGCGTCCAGCCCAGCCGATCCAGTCGGCGCAGCAGGTAGCCGACGACGATCACTTCCTCCAGTACGGCGTTCTGGATCGCCGAGAGGATCAGCACCGGGTACTTCCACCACACTGCCGGCAGCGCCTCGGGCACCACGGTGAGGTTGAAGCCGAGGCCGCGCGCCGCCAGGTAGAAGGCGATGCCCGTGCTGCCGATGACCGCCGCGATCGCCGCTCCCCGGCCGAGGTCGGGCCAGGGGCGGGTGCGGTCGAAGCCGAGGGTGCGCAGGCTCGCGCCCTCGCGCAGCAGGAAGTGCGCGACGAGCAGGACGGGCACGAGCGCCGTGGTGATCCCGAAGAGCTGCCAGGCGAGGTCGAGCCAGGGGCGGCCGGGCGCGGCCGAGGCGTTCATCGTGGCCGCCTGGTCCTTGAGCCCGCCCGGCTTGGTGACCGACCCGATGAAGCTGATCAGCGCGGACACCCCGCTCGCCCCCAGCGACAGCGCGAGGACGAGCAGCGTCTCGTCGCGGAGCATCCGCCGTGAGAGCCCCTGCTGGGGAATGGAATCGCCCACCGGGCTCGCCTCCGCCTGCACACCTGCCTCCACTTCACCGACGTGTCGGATCAGTATGGCGGCAGCGGCGGGCCACCCCACAGGCGCGTCAGGCACAGCGAAACCGGCCCGGCACTCCCACGTCCGGCGACACCGGCCCGGCACTCGGACCGCACGTCAGCCCACGACACCGGCCCGGTACTCCCACCGCGCCTCAACCCAGCGACGCCGGCCCGGCACTCCGACCGCACGTCAGTGCACAGCGACACGATCCGGCAGCCCGACCACGCCTCGGCTCAGTGACACGGGCCCCGCACTCCCACCGCGCCTCAGCCCAGCGAAGCCGGCTCCGGCAGCCCCACCGGCCAGCTGTGCACCGGGTCCCCCTTGTGCATCAGCTCGCGGTAGCGCCGGGTCGTGGCGGCCAGTGCGTCCTCCCTGGTGAGGCCCGTGTCCAGGGCCTTGTGGAAGGTCGCGGCCTGCCAGCTCGCCCCGTTCACCCGGCGCCTGCAGCGTTCCTCGATCACGCCCAGGTACAGGTCGCGGTCGGCGGGTTCGACGCCCCAGGCGTCCAGTCCGGCCTCGGCGAGCGGAAGCAGCTCGTCGCGGACCAGGCTCACCGCGTCGACCTCGACGGTGCCGCCGTACCGGCCGCGCCGGGGCCAGGTGAAGCGGGCGTCGATGCCGTCCTTGCACGCGGCGTCGAAGTTGGCGGCCGCCGCCTCGAACGGCAGCCGGGTCCAGACCGGCCTGGCCTCCTCGGCGAGGGCGCGGACGACGCCGTAGTAGAACGCCGCGTTGGCGATGACGTCGGTGACGGTGGGCCCGGCGGGCAGGACGCGGTTCTCCACGCGCAGGTGCGGGACGCCGTCGGCGATGCCGTAGACGGGACGGTTCCAGCGGTAGATCGTGCCGTTGTGCAGGACGAGCTCGGCGAGCGTCGGGGTGCCGCCCCGGTCGAGCACCTCGAGCGGGTCCTCGTCGTCGCAGATCGGCAGCAGCGCCGGGTAGTAGCGCAGGTTCTCCTCGAAGAGGTCGTACGCCGAGGTCACCCAGCGCTCCCCGAACCAGGTGCGCGGCCGGACGCCCTGGGCCTGGAGTTCGGGCGGGCGGGTGTCGGTGGACTGCTGGAAGAGCGGGGGCCGCGACTCGCGCCACAGCTCGCGGCCGAACAGGAAGGGCGAGTTGGCGCCGACGGCGATCTGCGCGGCGGCGACCGCCTGGGCCGCGTTCCACACGTCGGCGAACCGGGCCGGGGTGACCTGGAGGTGCAGCTGCACGGAGGTGCAGGCGGCCTCCGGGGCGATGGACTTCGACGTGCAGGAGAGGTGCTCCACGCCGGCGATGTCGAGCGTGAACTCCTCACCGCGGGCCGCCACGATCTGGTCGTTGAGGAGGGTGTACCGGTCGACGTCGGAGAGGTTCGACGACACCAGGTCGTCCCGGTCGAGCGTCGGCAGAATACCGATCATCACGATTCCCGCGTCGACTTCACCGGCTTTTCGGTCGGCATATGCCAGTGACGTGCGGAGTTCCTCCGCGAGCCGATCGAATACGCGGCCGCCGAGACGATGTGGGGGAATGTTGACTTCCAGGTTGAACATGGCGAGTTCTGTTTGGAAGTCTCGGCTCGCGATGCGTTCCAGGACTTGCCCATTCAACATTTTCGGCAGGCCGTCGGAGCCCGCGAGATTCAATTCGATCTCCAGCCCCATGAGGTTCTTCGGGCGATCGAACCGCTTCTCCGCCAGGAGCCGCTCCAAGCCCGTCAGGCACCGGCGGAGCTTGTCGCGGTAGCGCTGGCGATCGGACAGGTCGAACCGGCCTGCCACGACCTTCTCCCCCATCGATGCGTCCCTCCTCGGATGGTGCGGGCCGAAGACCCGGTTGCCGGGGTCCCGGTCAGGTGGAGGATGCCCAGCGAAAGCGATCGATAACGTCCCGGTCGGGGCCGCCGGCCGCTACGCTGGTCACGTGTGACCGGTGGCACATTCACTCGGCATGAAGCGGGGCACCGGTTTCGGGTGGTGCGGACTCGTGTGCGGACTCGTGAAAAACGCCGACGAGAATGGGCCGACCGGGTCGCGGACATTCGCCGAGGTCATCGCCGTACACCCCCGCATGGAATCGGGATAATTCTCGCGTACCGCCGACCGAATGTACCCTTGTTCTACTCACCGGAAACGGCTAGACGAAACACAGTCTGAACCCGTGTCGTATAAACTCCGCG
This sequence comes from Streptomyces sp. Go-475, assembly GCF_003330845.1. Taxonomy (GTDB): domain Bacteria; phylum Actinomycetota; class Actinomycetes; order Streptomycetales; family Streptomycetaceae; genus Streptomyces. The sequence continues at coordinate 1,194,397 of NZ_CP026121.1, forward strand.
AACAAGGCAGAAGGTTGGCGCCCACGGTCGATGGGTCATGCCGTCGAGGCGATGCACGGCGGACCCCACCCCCTCTCGTTCAAGACCCCGGCCCCTGCCTCTCTGACCTCCCGTGAGCAGACAGCGCCGTCCGCCCCCGCCCTCGCGCCACCGTGCCTTTGAATGAGAGGCGACCCACCATGCCGCTGCATGTCCCCCCGGCTCCCGCGCCCGCACTCCGTTCCGTCCTGACTGCCCTCTCCTCTCCCACCGCGGTCCGCGAAGCCCGAACTCCCGCCCTGCTCGGCGCCCAGGGGCCCGCCACGCCCGAGCTGCCCCTGCCCGTCCACGTCCTCGACGCGGTCACGGCCGAGGGCGTGCCGGTCACGCGGCTGGCCGGGTGGCGCTTCCTGATCCGCTGCGGCGACCGCGCCCTGGCCGCGGCGGAGACCATGCTGACGGCCGACGGCTGGGCCTTCTCCCACTTCTTCGAGGGCCCGTACATCACCTCGACCGAGCGCGCCCTGCGCCAGGCCGAGACGATGGCCCAGCCCTACCAGCCCCGCCTGCTGTCGGTGCCCGGCCTGTACATGCTGACGCTCTGGCTGCACGAGGACTGCACCGCGGACGGTGCCGTCGGCCACCCCGCCGCCACCGACCTGCTCGTGCCGCTGGCCCCCGCGCCTCCCGGCATCGCGGCCCACCGCCCGCACCGCGTCGCCGAACTCCTCCCCGTGCTGACCCACCGGGCGACTCCCACGCGCCTGCTCGGCTCACCCGCCTGACCCGAGCGCCGCGAAGTTCCCTCGCACCCGGTCGTTTCCCCGCACCCCGCCGCCGGAAATTCGCCGGCGGCGGGGGCGCTTTTCTTCTCTCTCGCTCGTAAGAGCACCTAATAGCTCGTACGAGCCCGGAGAGGCGGCCTCCCCGATCTGACTAGCCCCATCCGGCCACCGAGAACCACCCGAAGTGACAGTCCAGTTGGGATGAACCGTCCGGGCGGGTGACGCGTCCTGAACCAGTGAGTAGCGGTGCTGCGAAATCCCTGCGGATTGACGCCCGTGGGGCAACACTGGGTTCCGACGACTTTTCACGGGGGGCGGCCATGAACGAGACTTCCAGCCGCGGAACGAACACGACAGCAGACTCAGTCACCTCATCCGTCACGACAAACCGAAAGATCCCACCCATGTGCCAGCACCAGACACCGTGCCCTTCCGCCGACTCCGCCGACCGGGAATCCGCCCGCCTCGTGGCGCACCACCCGGAGCAGGGGTGGAGCCTGCTGTGCAACGGCGTGGTGCTCTTCGAGGACACCGGTGAGCTCCTGCCCGACGGCCGGATCATCGCCCCGCACCGCCCGCTGGCCGGCAGCCAGGTGATGACGGCAGCCTGAGGGCCGCGGGCGGGGTGCCGCTCCGTCCGCAGACAGACATGAGGGGCCGGCCGCAGGACCTCCTGCGCACCGGCCCCGACGCGCGTCCGGGGACCGTCACTCCCGTCACTCGCCGTCATTCCCCGTCATTCGCAGTTGTCCCTGCCCCTCCCCGTCATGGCCGTCGTTCCCTGTCATTCCCCGCGACGCCGCGTTCCCGGCTCGTACGCCTTCCCACGGATGCCCGTTTTCCGGAAGACTCCTGGAAGTTTCGCGGTCACCCGTCGGCGGAGGTGGGGCAAGTGGCAGCACGTGAGGCCGACGCGGAGGGCAGGGTCACGATCACGGAGATCGCCCGGCAGGCCGGCGTGTCCGTCCCGACCGTGTCCCGCGTCGTCAACGGCCGGTCGGACGTGTCGCCGCAGACCCGGGCCCGCGTCGAGGACCTGCTGCGCCGGCACGGCTACCGCAGGCGCCCCGCGGCCCCCGGCACCCGGGCCGCCCTGCTCGACCTGGTCTTCAACAACCTGGACAGCCCCTGGGCCGTGGAGATCATCCGCGGGGTGGAGGAGGTCGCGCACGCGGCCGGCGTCGGCACGGTGGTGTCGGCCATCCACGGGCGGTCGGGCGACGCCCGCGAGTGGATGCGCAACCTCCGGGCCCGGGCCTCGGACGGCGTCATCCTGGTCACGTCGGCGTTGGAGCCGATGCTGCACGAGGAGCTGCGGTTCCTCGGTGTGCCACTGGTGGTCGTCGACCCGGCGGGCTCCCCCGCCCTGGACGCGCCCACGATCGGCGCCGCCAACTGGTCGGGCGGCATGGCGGCCACCGCGCACCTGCTGTCGCTGGGCCACCGTCGGATCGGCCTCATCGCGGGCCCGCCGCGTCTCCTCTGCTCCCGGGCGAGGCTGGACGGCTACCGCGCCGCGCTGGAGGGGGCCGGCATCGCGATGGACGCCTCCCTCGTCGTCCCCGGCGACTTCCGCCCCGAGTCCGGCTTCGCCGCCTGCAACACCCTGCTCGACCTGCCCGAGCCGCCGACCGCCGTGTTCGCGGCCAGCGACCAGATGGCCCTCGGCGCGATCGAGGCACTGCGCCGGCGCGGGCTTCGGGTGCCGCAGGACATGAGCGTGGTGGGTTTCGACGACCTCCCGGAAGTCCGCTGGTCGGCTCCGCCGCTGACGACGGTCCGCCAGCCCCTGGCCGACATGGGCAAACTGGCCGTCCGCACGGTCCTGCGCCTCACCCGCGACGAGCAGCCGGACTCGCCACGGGTGGAGTTGGGCACCGACCTGGTGATCCGGGCCAGCACGGCACCCCCGGCGACACGCACCTGAACGGCCCACACACCACAGCCAGGCCAAGACCGGCACCGCCCCGCACCCGCACGGTCGGCAGCCCTGCGACGGCGCCCCGCCGCCCCCCGACGGCAGGGCGCCACCAGCCCCGCTACCTCCCCCCGAGCGCCTCACGCAGCGCGAAGTACGCCGGCTTCCGCCGCAGTTCCTCGTCCCACGGCAGGGCCGCGCCCTCGCCCGGGAAGAACGCGGGGATCCAGGAGTACTTGTCGGTGTAGTCCCACAGGGTGATGCCCACGCACCGGCGGACCGCCAGGCACGCCTCGGTCAGGTCGCCGTACCACTCGGCCTGCTGGGCCAGCTTCTCCTCGGTCGCGGGCAGCTGCATCCGGATGTCGACCTCGGTGAGCGCGGTGTCGAGGCCGAGCCGGGAGAAGCGGCGGAGGTTGTCCTCCAGCGTGGTGGGATAGCCGTACTGGAGCGCCAGATGGGCCTGGAGACCGATGCCGTGCAGCGGGACGCGGTCGGCCTTCAGCTCCTTGGCCAGCTGGTAGTACGCGTCGCTCTTCGGGCCGATCGCCTCGATGTTGTAGTCGTTGAGGTACAGCTTGACGCGCGGATCGGCCTGGTGGGCCCAGCGCAGCGCGTCGGCGATGTACCCGGGCCCGAGCGTCTTGTAGAAGATCGTCTCGCGGTACGTGCCGTCCTCGTTGAACGCCTCGTTGACGACGTCCCAGGCGAAGACCTTGCCCCGGTAGTGCCGTACCTCCGTCTGGATGTGCTTCTTCAGCACGGCCCGCAGCTCGGGGGCCGTCCACTCCCGCTCCGTGAGCCAGCCGGGCAGCTGGCTGTGCCAGACGAGCGTGTGGCCGCGCACCTTCTGCCGGTTGGCACGGGCGAGGTCCACGATCTCGTCGCCCTGGGAGAAGTCGAACACGCCCTGCTGGGGCTCGGTCGCGTACCACTTCATGCCGTTGCCGGGGGTGATCTGGTCGAACTCGCGGCCGAGCAGCGCCTTGTACGGCTCGTCGACGAGCTCGGGGTTGTCGGTCGCGCTGCCGAAGTAGCGGCCGTGCCGCTGGGCGAGTTCGGCGAGGGTCCGTTCCTTGCCGTGCCGTTCTTCCGCCTGTGCCGACGGGCCGGTGGCGATGCCTCCGAGCATCAGCGCGGCGGCGAGCGCCCCGGCGAGTCTGAGCCGGGTAGCGGTGGTGCGCATGGTGCGACTCCTCACGGTCAACGGGTGGGTGAGCCGTACGTCCGCGGGCGGGTCAGCCCTTCGTGGCGCCCGCGGTGAGGCCGCCGACGAGCTGGCGCTCGGCGACCGAGTAGAAGGCGAGGGCGGGGACCATGGCCAGCACCAGATAGGCGAAGACCTTGGCGTACTCCGCCGAGTACTGCCCCTGGAACTGCTGGACGCCGATCGGCAGCGTCCACCACTGCGCGTCGGTGAACACCAGCAGCGGCAGGAAGAAGTTGTTCCAGCTGGTGACGACGGCCAGCACCGAGACCGTGCCGAGCGCGGGCCGCGCCATGGGCAGCAGCACCCGCCAGAAGAAGCCGAAGGGGCTGCACCCGTCGAGGGTGGCCGCCTCCTCCAGCTCGCCGGGGATCTGCCGGAAGAAGCCCCGCAGGATGATGATGGTCATCGGCAGTCCGAAGGCCGCCTGCGGGAGGATCACGCCGAGCGGGTTGTCCAGCAGGTCCAGGGACCGCAGCAGCAGGAACAGCGGCAGGGCCGCCACGGCGAACGGGAACATCAGCCCCATCGTGAACAGCGTGAACAGCGCTTCCCTGCCGCGGAAGGCGAACCGCGCGAAGGAGAAGGCCGACAGCGCGGAGACGGCGACGACCAGGACGGTCGTGCCGACCGCGATGAGCGTGCTGTTGCCGATCAGCCGCCAGAAGTCGCCCGAGCCGAGGATCCCGGTGTAGTTGGAGGTCACCCACGACTCGGGCAGACCGACCGGGTTGCGGGACAGCTCGTCGGTGGACTTGAAGCCGGACAGCGCGGCGTAGAGCAGGGGCACGGCCATGACCGCGCCGACGACGACCAGGACGAGGTGCAGCGGAAGGGTCCTGCCCCTGCGCGTCTTCTGACTGGCTGTCACTTTCCGTCACCCCGCATGGTCGTGGTGGCCCCTTCCAGGTCGCGCCGGAGCACGAACCGCTGGTAGGCGAGGGCGAAGACGAGGCTGATGGCGAACATGACCACGCTGATCGCGCTGGCGTAGCCGACCTGGTAGCGCTTGAAGCCGTACTGGAACATGGTCACGGCCATCGTCTCGGAGTGGTGGTCGGGACCGCCGGCGGTGGTGACCCACACCAGGTCGAAGAGCTGGATCGCCCCGATGACCGACAGGAACACGCTGATGCGCAGGGTGGGCGCCAGCAGCGGCAGCGTCACGTTGCGGAAGCGCTGCCAGGGGCCGGCCCCGTCGATGAGCGCCGCCTCGGTCAGCTCCCGGGGGACGGCCTGGAGCCCGGCCAGGTACAGCATCATGTGGAAGCCGAAGTACTTCCAGGTCATGACCAGGAACAGGGTCGCCATGACGGTGGACGGATCGGCGAACCACTCCCCGCCCAGCCCGTCCAGGCCGACCTTGCCGAGGACCTGGTCGGCGAAGCCGTCGTCCGGGGCGAAGATCATGCCGAACAGGATTCCGGTGATCGCCTCGGACAGGACGTACGGCGCGAAGAACAGCATCCGGTACACCGCCCGGCCGCGCAGCCGCTGGTTGAGCAGGACGGCCATGGCGAGCGCGAACGGCAGCTGGACGACCAGCGACAGCACCACCAGGACCAGGCAGCGCCACAGGTCGCCGAGGAAGACCTCGTCCTGGAAGAGCCGGGTGAAGTTCTCGCCGCCGACGTAGTCGGAGGGCATGCCGAAGCCGCCCCAGCGGAAGAAGGCGGCGTACAGCGCGAACAGCATCGGCAGCAGGACGAGCCCCATGAACAGCACCAGGGCGGGCAGCTGGAAGCCCGTCGCGGTCAGCCAGTTCAGTCGGCGCCGCCGGGCGCGGCCCCTGTCCCGGCGGGCGGGCGGGGCCGGGGGGCCGGCGTCGTGGCCGGCCTGTTTGTCCGGCAGGTACGTGGAGGTCATCGCCGGCTACTGCTCTTCCTTCGTGACCTTGGTGATCGACTGGGCGACCTGCCCGGGCGACTTCGACCCGGAGATGAGCGCGGCGACGCTGTCGTTGACCTCCTGGCCGACGGCGGGCGCGTACGCCTGGTCGAGGTAGAGCTGGAAGCCGGTGGCCTTCTTCAGCTGCTCCTGTACGGCCTTGATGTTGGGGTCGACTATGGCGCTCTCGGCCGCCGGGACCACGGGCAGGGTGCCGGTCTTCTTGACCAGTTCCAGGTCGGTGGCCTCGGACGCGAAGAACTTCAGGAAGTCGACGGCCTCCTGCGGGGCGCCCCGGCGCAGGGCGTGTCCGCCGCCGCCGCCGAACACCTCGGTGATGGCGCCCTTGCCGCCCTCGACCGCGGGGAACGGGAAGAACCCGAGGTCCTTGCCGAGGCCCTTGCCCGCGTCGGCCTGTACCACGGGCGCCCACTGGCCCATGAGTTCCATGGCCGCCCTGCCGTTGCCGACGGCGGCGGCCTGGCCGGTGGGGCTGCTGTAGGCGGCGCCGAGGAAACCCTTCTGGAACGGCTGGAGGCCGACGAGTTCCTCGAGGTGCTCGCCCGCCTCGACGAAGGGGGCGCCGGTGAAGTCCTTGTCGGCGTAGGCCTTCTCCAGCGCCCCGGCACCGGCGGTGCGCATCGCCAGGTAGGCCCAGTAGTACATGCCGGGCCACTTCTCCTTGCCGGCCAGCGCCAGGGGCGTGACACCGGCGGACTTCAGCTTGCGCACGGCGTCGAGGAAGCCGCTCCAGGTGGTCGGCGGCGCGCTGATGCCGGCCTTCGCGAAGAGCGCCTTGTTGTACCAGAAGCCGATCATGCCGATGTCGAACGGGATGCCGTAGACCCTGTCGTCGATCAGGTACGGCTCCTTGGCGACCGGGAGCAGGGCGTCGCCCCAGGGCTTGGTCCGGTCCGTGAGGTCCTCGACGAGTCCGGCGTCGACCTGCTGCTTGAGTACGCCGCCGCCCCAGGTGTGGAAGATGTCGGGGAGCTTCCCGGAGGAGGTGAGGGCCGTCATCTTCGACTTGAAGGCCTCGTTCTCCATCTGGACGATCTTTATCTTGACCTTGGGGTTCTGCGCCTCGAACTTCCGGGCGAGCGCGGCCCAGACGGTCTTGGCCGGCTCGGTGGTGGAGATGTTCCACCACTCGATCGTGGTCGTCCCCGACGACCCTCCGCCCGAGTCCCCGCCGCATGCGCTCAGTGTCGTCATTCCGAGACCGGCGGCGGCGGAGGCCGCCAGGAAGCCGCGGCGGGACAGTGCCGGGTCGCCCATCATGCGCTCCTCGAAAGTTTCGAATGAGATTCAGAAAGATGCGTTGCTGCCGCACCCTAGAGACAGGGGGTAAACAGTGGCAACCCCTTGTACACGGTGAATCTTTCCTCGACACGAGGACCTCGGAAGGGTGCCGAAACATTCGAGCAGCGAGACGAACCTTACGGATCCGACGGTCACGCTGGGTGCCCGCCCGCGAGCCGAACGATCGGCACCGCATCCCCACCGGGCAGAGCCCCCGTACGTGCCCCCAACTGGCGTTTTCAGTCGCAGGGCCACCCCGCACGCCAGTCTTAACGGAAGCTTGACGCACACAGCCCCCACATCCACCGGCCATGGCATCACGCTCCGCTTACGCTGATCTGGCCGTCCAGTGATGGCCGGAAACCGCACTGAGCCGCACATCGGGAGCACGTCGATGGCCACCACTGAGCACCCCGGACCGGGCGTCACGGAGCCCGCCCCACCCGGTCGCCTGCGCGCCTGGATGCTGCAGGGCCTGTCCGACATGGGCAAGGGCGGCGGCCACACCGGGCCCCACGCCGAACCGGAGCCCCCGCACCGGGGCCAGCCCTGGTGGCGGGTGATGTGCCTGACCGGCGTCGACTACTTCTCCACGCTCGGCTACCAGCCGGGCATCGCCGCCCTCGCCGCCGGCCTGCTCTCCCCCGTCGCGACCATCGTGCTGGTCGTCGTCACCCTGGCCGGCGCCCTGCCGGTGTACCGGCGTGTGGCCGAGGAGAGTCCCCACGGCGAGGGCTCGATCGCGATGCTGGAGCGGCTCCTGTCCTTCTGGCAGGGCAAGCTGTTCGTGCTGACCCTGCTGGGCTTCGCGGCCACCGACTTCCTCATCACCATCACGCTGTCGGCCGCCGACGCCTCCACCCACCTCGTGGAGAACCCGCATCTGACCGGCGTCCTGCACGACCGGCAGATGCTGATCACCCTCATCCTCGTCGCGCTGCTCGGGGCGGTCTTCCTCAAGGGCTTCCTGGAGGCGATCGGCGTCGCGGTCGCCCTGGTGGGCGCCTACCTCGCACTGAACGCGGTGGTGGTAGTCGTCGGGCTCTACCACGTCATCACCGCGGGCCACGTGATCACGGACTGGTCGAGCGCCCTCACCACCCAGCACGGCAACGTCTTCGTCATGCTCGGCGTCGCCCTGCTCGTCTTTCCGAAGCTGGCCCTCGGCCTGTCCGGGTTCGAGACCGGCGTCGCCGTGATGCCGCACGTCAAGGGCGACCCGGACGACACCGAGGCACGGCCGACCGGCCGCATCCGCGACACCAAGAAGCTGCTCACCACGGCCGCGCTGATCATGAGCGTCTTCCTGATCACGACCAGCTTCATCACCACACTCCTCATCCCCGAGAAGGAGTTCGAGGCGGGCGGCCAGGCGAACGGCCGCGCGCTGGCCTACCTGGCGCACGACTACCTGGGCAACACCTTCGGCACCGTCTACGACGTCTCGACCATCGCCATCCTGTGGTTCGCCGGCGCCTCCGCGATGGCCGGCCTGCTCAACCTGATGCCGCGGTACCTGCCCCGCTACGGCATGGCCCCGCACTGGGCCCGTGCCGTGCGCCCCATGGTCATCGTCTTCACGCTGATCGCCTTCCTGGTCACCTGGATCTTCGACGCCGACGTCAACGCCCAGGGCGGCGCCTACGCCACCGGTGTGCTGGTCCTCATCAGCTCCGCCGCGATCGCCGTGACCATCGCCGCCCGCAAGGCCCGGCAGCGGAACTGGACCATCGCCTTCGCGGTCATCTCCGCAGTGTTCCTCTACACGACCGTCGCCAACGTCATCGAGCGTCCGGACGGTGTGAAGATCGGCGCCTGCTTCATCGCCGGCATCATCCTGGTCTCCTTGCTGTCACGACTGGCCCGGGCGTTCGAACTCCGCGTCACCAGCGTCACCCTGGACGACTTGGCGGAACGCTTCGTCCGCGACATGGCCAGCCGCCGGTTGCGGTTCATCGCCAACGAGCCCGACCGGCGCGACATCGCGGAGTACCGCGACAAGATCGAGCAGATCCGGCACGACAACGACGTGCCCGGGCACGAGGACTTCGTCTTCGTCGAGGTGACGGTCACCGACCCGTCCGAGTTCGAGGCGGGCCTGACCGTACGCGGCGAGGTCCTCCACGGCCGCTACCGCGTCCTCACCCTGGAGTCCTCCTCCATTCCCAACGCCCTGGCCGCCCTGCTCCTGCACGTCCGCGACACGACCGGGCGCACCCCGCACATCTACTTCGAGTGGACCGAGGGCGGGCCCTTCGCCAACTTCCTGCGCTTCTTCCTGTTCGGCCAGGGCGAGGTCGCCCCGGTGACCCGCGAGGTCCTGCGCGAGGCGGAACCGGACCGGGAGCGGCGGCCGAGGGTGCACGTGGGCTGAGTCAGGCCGTCGCTCTGCGTCTGCCGAATCCCCTGCGGGGCGGACGCACCACGACCTGCCCGAAGTTGATCTCACCGGTGATCCGTACGCGCAGCACGACGGGAGCTTCGGCAGCCGGGCGCGCCTTGATCTTGGAGTAGTTCGTCACCAGCGCGTCGGTGTCCACCACGACCCCCGGCCGCGTCAGCAGCTTCAGGGCGCCCCCGCGCACGTCGAGGTCGATGTGCAGCGTGTCCTGCGTGATCACCGCGTCGGTGAAGTCGAGCGTCACCTCGCCCCACGCCGAACGGACCTCCAGCCGGCGCGGCACCACCCAGGCGTCGCCCCGGCGGGTCGAGGACCCCTCCTGCTCGATCCGCACGACGTCGTCGGCCTCGACGGCGCCCGGGGTCACGGCCTCGGGCAGATCCGCCGTCAGCACCGCCAGCTCGCCCACCGTACGGGCGGACAGCGCGGCCTCCACCCGCTCGTCGAGCTCCGCCATGGTCAGCCGGCCGTCCCCAGCGGCGACGCGCAGCACGTCCACGATCCGGTCCCGGTCCGCGTGCGAGGCCCTCACCTCGGGCGATCCACCGATCCTCGCCACCTCAGCCACCATCGACCCCACCCCGATCACACCATCCGATTCGACCTCTTACGCTATATCGCGTCATACGCCACAAGCAACCCCGCAACCGCCGTTCCCCTCCCCCGACCCCTATCGTGACCGGCATGCAGTCCTACACGATCGGCCAGGCAGCACGGCTGCTCGGCGTGAGCCCCGACACCGCCCGGCGCTGGGCGGACGCCGGCCGCCTCACCACCCACCGCGACGAGACCGGGCGGCGACTCGTCGACGGACGGGACCTGGCCGCGTTCTCCGTGGAAGTCGCCCGATCCGGCACCGCCGAGGAGGACACCCCGTACACGTCGGCGCGCAACGCCTTCCCCGGCATCGTCACCGCGATCAAGCTCGGCGACGTCGCCGCCCAGGTCGAGATCCAGGCCGGCCCGCACCGGCTCGTCTCCCTGCTCACCCGCGAGGCCGTGGAGGAACTGGGCCTGGAGGTCGGCATGGAGGCGACGGCCCGGGTGAAGTCGACGAACGTCCACATCGACCGCACCTGATCGGTCGTGGGTCCGCACATACACACTCATCACCTCCGTTGGCCTCGCTCATGCGATGCGACAGGAGACTTCTGCCTGGCGGATGCGTCATTATGATCGGCGTACGGGAAGGGCCCCGCGGGCTCTTCCTCCCGCACACAGAGGGAGTGGCCCCGAGATGACCCGTTCCGCGCACCCGACCTGCCGGATGCTTCAGGTCGCCGGTGTGTCCGCCGCCGCGCTGCTGACGCTGAGCGCCTGTTCCTCCTCCGCCACGGGTTCGGACAAGGGCTCCTCCTCGTCGAAGCTCTCCGGCACGGTCACCGTCTTCGCCGCCGCCTCGCTGGAGGAGAGCTTCGAGTCCCTGGGCAAGACCTTCGAGCAGCAGCACCCGGGCACCAAGGTCACGTTCAACTTCGGCGGCAGCGACACCCTCGCCGCCAGCATCACCGGCGGTGCCCCCGCCGACGTCTTCGCCGCCGCCAGCACCAAGACCATGGCGATCGTGACGGACAAGGGGGACGCGGCGGGCACGCCGGCCACCTTCGTCCGCAACCGGCTGGAGATCGCCACCCTGCCGGGCAACCCCGACAAGATCTCCTCCCTCAAGGACCTCAGCAAGCCCGGCCTGAAGGTCGTCCTGTGCGACCGGACCGTTCCCTGCGGCGCCGCCGCCCGGAAGGCCCTGGACGCAGGAGGCCTGAAGCTCACCCCCGTCTCCTACGAACAGGACGTCAAGAGCGCCCTGACCAAGGTCGAGCTGAAGGAGGCCGACGCGGCCGTCGTCTACCGGACCGATGTGCGCGCGGCGGGCGACAAGGTGACGGGCGTGGACTTCCCCGAGTCGGCCGAGGCCGTCAACGACTATCCGATCGCCCAGCTCAAGAACGCTCCCCACCCCGAGACGGCGAAGGCCTTCATCGCCCTGGTCCGATCCGCCGAGGGCCAGAGGGTGCTGTCCCGGGCCGGATTCCTCAAGCCGTGACCGACACAGTGGCGAGCCGTCCCCGCCGCGACCGCCACCGCGGCCGGTCCCGGGCGGCGCCCATCCCCCTGCTGGTGCCCGCCCTCATCGGCCTGGCGTTCCTGCTGCTGCCCCTGCTCGCCCTGCTCGTCCGGGCGCCCTGGCGCAGCCTCCCCGAACAGCTGACCAGCGCCGAGGTGTGGGAGGCGCTCCGGCTGTCCCTCGTCTGCGCCACGGCGGCCACAGCGCTGAGCCTGGTCGTCGGTGTGCCCCTGGCCTGGCTGCTGGCCCGCACACGCTTCCCGGGCCGCGGGTTCGTGCGCGCCCTGGTGACGCTGCCACTGGTGCTGCCGCCGGTCGTGGGCGGTGTGGCCCTGCTGCTCGCCTTCGGGCGCAACGGCGTGCTCGGGCAGTGGCTCGACTCCTGGTTCGGGATCACGCTGCCCTTCACCACCACGGGGGTGGTCCTCGCCGAGACCTTCGTGGCGATGCCGTTCCTCGTCATCAGCGTCGAGGGCACCCTGCGGGCCGCCGACCCGCGCTACGAGGAGGCCGCCACCACCCTGGGCGCCTCCCGCTTCACCGCGTTCCGCCGGGTCACCCTGCCGCTGATCGCGCCGGGCATCGCGGCCGGTGCGGTGCTGGCCTGGGCCCGGGCCCTGGGGGAGTTCGGCGCGACGATCACCTTCGCGGGCAACTTCCCGGGCCGTACGCAGACCATGCCCCTCGCGGTGTACCTCGCCCTCCAGAACGACCCGGCGGCGGCGATCGCCCTCAGCCTGGTGCTGCTGGCCGTGTCCATCGCCGTACTGGCGGCCCTGCGGGACCGCTGGATGACGGCGTCGTGATGCCGTGGCCCGGCCCCTGACCCCCTGGACGTGATCCCCATGACCGAGACGACCGACCTCGGCGCACCGCCCCCCGGTCGCCTTCCCGAAGGCCTCGACGCCCGTCTCGTCGTCGACCGGGGCGCGTTCCGCCTCGACATCACGCTCACCGCGGCGCCCGGCGAGGTCGTCGCCCTGCTCGGCCCCAACGGCGCCGGCAAGACCACGGCCCTGCGCGCCCTGTCGGGCCTGATCCCGCTCACGTCCGGCCATCTGCGTCTGGACGGCACCCGGCTGGACGGCACGGCACCCGAGTCCCGCCCGGTCGGTGTCGTCTTCCAGGACTATCTGCTCTTCCCGCATCTGACGGCCCTGGACAACGTCGCCTTCGGGCCGCGCTGCCGGGGCGCCGGGAAGGCCGAGGCCCGTGCCCAGGCCGCCGAGTGGCTCGACCGCATGGGCCTCGCCGACCACGCCGGGGCCAAGCCCCGCCGGCTGTCCGGTGGTCAGGCCCAGCGCGTGGCCCTGGCCCGTGCCCTGGCCACCCGGCCCCGGCTGCTGCTCCTGGACGAGCCGCTGGCCGCGCTCGACGCCCGTACCCGTCTGGAGGTGCGCGCCCAGCTCCGGCGCCACCTCGCCGCGTTCGAGGCCGTGGCCGTCCTCGTCACGCACGACCCACTGGACGCCATGGTGCTGGCCGACCGCCTGGTCGTCGTCGAGGACGGCCGGGTCGTCCAGGAGGGCACGCCTTCCGACATCGCCCGCCATCCCCGCACCGACTACATCGCCCGGCTCGTCGGCCTCAACCTCTACAAGGGGCGGGCCGAGGGCCACACGGTCCGGCTGGACGCGGGTCCGGACATCACGACCACGGAGGAACTGTCCGGCCCGGTCTTCGTGGCGTTCCCGCCCGGCGCGGTGACGCTGCACCGGGACCGCCCGACCGGCTCCAGCGCCCGGAACCTCTGGCACTGCGAGGTCGCCGGCCTGGAGACGCACGGCGACCAGATCCGCGCCGACCTCACCGGTGAGCTGCCCCTGACCGCCGACCTCACCACGGTCGCCGCCGCCGAACTCGATCTGCACCCCGGGGCACCGGTGTGGGCGGCGGTCAAGGCGACGCAGACACACGCATACCCGGCATAGGGGACGCACCGGGCTACCGTGCCCCCATGAGCCTGAGCATCCGCAACCAGCTCCCCGGCGTCGTCACGGCCGTCACGCCCGGCGAGGTCATGGCGACGTCAGGGTCCGCCTCGCCGGCGGCCAGGACCTCACCGCGGCGATCACCCGCGAGGCCGCCGAGGAACTCCGCCTCGCGCCGGGCACCGCTGTACGGGCCCTGGTGAAGTCGACGGAGATCGCGCTGGCCACCGCCCCCGTCGAGGGCCTGTCCATCCGCAACCGGCTCCCGGGCACGGTCCAGGACGTCTCGACCGGCGACGCGATGGCCTCCGTCCGCGTCACCGTCGAGGACGGCGCGCTGACCGCCGCGATCACCAAGGACGCGGCGGACGACCTCTCCCTGTCCCCCGGCACCCCCGTCGTCGCCCTGATCAAGTCGACCGAGGTAGCACTCACCGCCCCATGACGGGAGGGGCCCCGCACGGCGGAGCCCCTTCACGGACCGGCGCTCGGAGGATCAGTCCTCGTACGCGTCCAGCGGCGGGCAGGAGCAGACCAGGTTCCGGTCGCCGAACGCCTGGTCGATGCGGCGCACCGGCGGCCAGTACTTGTCGGCCGCCGCGACCCCGGCCGGGAAGACGGCCTCCTCACGGCTGTAGGCGTGCTCCCACTCCCCGGCGAGCGCGCCGGCGGTGTGCGGCGCGCCCCGCAGCGGGTTGTCGTCCGCGGGCCACTCGCCCGAGCCGACCTTCTCGATCTCGGCGCGGATGGCGATCATCGCCTCGCAGAACCGGTCCAGCTCGGTCAGGTCCTCCGACTCGGTCGGCTCGATCATCAGCGTCCCGGCCACCGGGAACGACATCGTCGGCGCGTGGAAGCCGTAGTCGATCAGCCGCTTGGCCACGTCGTCGACGCTCACACCGGTCGCCTTGGTCAACGGCCGCAGGTCGATGATGCACTCGTGCGCGACGAGCCCGCCCGGGCCGGTGTACAGCACCGGGTAGTGCGGCTCCAGGCGCTTGGCGATGTAGTTGGCGCTGAGCACCGCCACCTGCGTGGCCCGCCTCAGCCCCTCGCCGCCCATGAGCCGGACGTAGGCCCAGGAGATCGGCAGGATCCCGGCGGAGCCCCAGGGCGCCGCGGAGATGGGCCCGACGCCCGTCTCCGGCCCGGCCTCGGGCTGCAGCGGGTGGTTCGGCAGGTAGGGCGCGAGGTGCTCGCGCACCGCGACCGGACCGACGCCGGGGCCGCCGCCGCCGTGCGGGATGCAGAAGGTCTTGTGCAGGTTCAGGTGCGAGACGTCCCCGCCGAAGTGCCCGGGCTTGGCGAGCCCCACGAGCGCGTTGAGGTTGGCCCCGTCCACGTAGACCCGACCGCCCGCCTCGTGCACCTGCGCGCAGATCTCGGAGACGTGCTCCTCGAACACGCCGTGCGTCGACGGGTACGTGATCATCAGGACCGCCAGCTCGTCGCGGTACTGCTCGATCTTCGCCCGCAGGTCCTCGACGTCGATCTCGCCGTCCTCGGCGGTCTTCACGACGACGACCTTCATGCCCGCCATGACCGCGCTCGCGGCGTTGGTGCCGTGCGCGGACGACGGGATCAGGCACACGGTGCGCTGCTCGTCACCGTTGGCCCGGTGGTACCCGCGTACGGCGAGCAGACCGGCCAGCTCGCCCTGCGACCCGGCGTTCGGCTGGAGAGAGACCTTGTCGTACCCGGTGACCTCGGCGAGCCGGTCCTCCAGCTCGTGGATGAGCGTGAGGTAGCCCTGGGCCTGCTCGGCGGGCGCGAAGGGGTGCAGCTGCCCGAACTCGGGCCAGGTGACCGGCTCCATCTCGGTGGTCGCGTTGAGCTTCATGGTGCAGGAGCCGAGCGGGATCATGCCGCGGTCGAGCGCGTAGTCCCGGTCGGCCAGCCGGCGCAGATAGCGCAGCATGGCGGTCTCGGAGCGGTGCTGGTGGAAGACCGGGTGCGTCAGGTAGTCGTCGGTGCGCAGCAGACCGGCCGGAAGCCCGTCCTCCGCGGCGGCGTCCAGGGCCTCGATGACGCCCTCGACACCGAAGGCGGCCCACACGGCCCGCAGCTGTGCCCGCGTGGTGGTCTCGTCGCAGGCGATCGAGACGTGGTCGGCGTCGACGATGCGCAGGTTGACCCCGTTGTCCCGCGCGGCGGCCACGACCTCGGCGGCCCGGCCCGCGACGCGCACGGTCAGGGTGTCGAAGTAGGAGCCGTGCACGACCTCGACGCCGCCGTTCGCGAGCCCGGCGGCGAGGACCGTGGCGTACCGGTGGGTGCGCCGGGCGATGCCCTTCAGGCCCTCCGGCCCGTGGTAGACGGCGTACATGCCGGCCATGACGGCGAGCAGCACCTGCGCCGTGCAGATGTTGCTGGTCGCCTTCTCCCGGCGGATGTGCTGCTCGCGGGTCTGCAGCGCCAGCCGGTAGGCCTTGTTCCCGTCGGCGTCCACGGACACGCCGACCAGCCGCCCGGGCAGGCTGCGCGCCATCTTCTCCTGGACGGCCATGTAGCCGGCGTGCGGCCCGCCGAAGCCCATCGGCACACCGAAGCGCTGGGTCGTCCCGACCGCGATGTCCGCGCCCAGCTCCCCGGGCGACTTCAGCAGCGTCAGCGCGAGCAGGTCGGCGGCGACGGTGACGAGCGCCCCGAGTTCGTGCGCCTGGTCGATGACCGGCTTGATGTCCCGTACGGCACCGGAGGCGCCCGGGTACTGGATCAGCACGCCGTTGATCTCGCGCTCGGCGACCTCCGCCGGGATGCCCTCGCTGAGGTCGGCGACGACGACCTCGACGCCGGTCGGCTCGGCCCGGGTCTGGATCACGGCGATGGTCTGCGGCAGCGCGTCCGCGTCGACCAGGAACAGGCCCTTCTTGTTCTTGCCCATCCGGCGCGACAGCGCCATGGCCTCGGCGGCCGCGGTGCCCTCGTCCAGCAGGGAGGCACCGGAGGTCGGCAGTCCGGTCAGGTCGGCGACCATGGTCTGGAAGTTGAGCAGCGCCTCCAGCCGCCCCTGCGAGATCTCCGGCTGGTACGGCGTGTAGGCCGTGTACCAGGCCGGGTTCTCCATGACGTTGCGCAGGATGACCGGCGGGGTGAACGTGCCGTAGTAGCCGAGCCCGATCATGGAACCGAGGACCTGGTTGCGGTCGGCGAGGGAGCGCAGCTCGGCGATCACCTCGGCCTCACTGCGCGCACTCGGCAGATCGAGGGCCTCGGTGCTCTTGATCACGGCCGGGACGGCAGCGGCCGTCAGCTCGTCCAGCGAGCCGTAGCCGACCTGCGCGAGCATCTTGGCGCAGGCCTCGTGGTCGGGGCCGATGTGGCGCTGCTCGAAGGGGACTGCCTCTTCGAGCTCGGAGAGCGGAATGCGGTGGGCGGTCATTTGCGGAGGCCTCCTGGTCACACGACCTTCGAGGGGCACCACGGCGCGGGTACCCGGACGGCCTCCCCCTCTGTCATCTCAACCTGAGAGCTTCACCGGATCGCCCGAAGGCCTCCGGCTTTCACCGTCGGTGAGAGCGGAAGCCGTCGACACCCGCTCTGCTTTCCAGAGTGACCTCGTCCGTGCGGTACGTGGGCCTGAGAGATTCCGGGGAGGATTTGCTCCTTCGGCGCCTCCGGTGGTGTCCGGAGGACTCTCCCGCACGGGGTCAACAGCCGCTGCCAGCGTACCAGCGAGGTCAACGCACGAACCTTCGAGTGGCCACCTCTCCGATTGTGCCGTTTTGTTGTGCTTACGGATGAGTTGCGACCATGTGGAGGGCCCGTGCGAACCGATATCGATCCGCGCAACCTGATCGGCCGCAAGGCATTCGACCGCAACGGAACCAGGATCGGCACGATCGACGAGGTCTACCTCGACGACGCCACCGGCGAGCCGGAGTGGGCGGCCATACGGACCGGCCTGTTCAGCAGGGACGCGTTCGTCCCCCTGGAGCCCAGCGAACTGATCGACGGCGCCCTCCACGTCCCCTTCGACCGCGCCCTGATCAAGGACGCCCCCGACTTCGGCGTCGGCCGCCACCTCTCCCCGGAGCAGGAACTCCAGCTCTACCACCACTACGGTCTCGACATCGCCGCTCCTCCCCCGCTCCCGGACCACAACTTCGGCAAACTGGCGGGCACGGACGAGCCGACGTCCTGAACCCCTGCCCACGCGGCCGACTGCCGACCCCACGCACTACGCATCCCCAGAACCGGCCACCCCACAGGCCTCACCACCGCCGCCACCCTCAGCCGAAGAAGAAGAAGAAGCGGAACCGACCGGGGAAGCGGAACCGACGCCATCACTCCCTTCGGGTCTTCGTAACACCAGAGGCAACGGCTCCGCCGGCTCCAGATCAGGGTCGTCCACCCGGAAGGTCCGCACCCGCCCGGGCGCCGAGCCGGGCGTCTCGAAGCGCACGGTGACCCGCCCCAGACCGCTGCCCTGCACCCACCCGTGCCCGAACTCGGCGTGCCGCACATCGTGCCCGGCGGGCCAGCGCCGCTCGGCGAGCTCCGGCTGCTCCTCGGCCTGCGCCGCGGCGTGCTCCTCCACCGGCCCCTCCGCGACGGCCCGCTCCTCCGCCGCCTGCGCGAAGAGGTCTTCCTGCGTGTAGTCGGCGAGCCCGCTGACGCCGACCCCGAGCAGCCGCACCCCGCCCGTCGTGTCGACCGAGTCCAGCAGCCGGGCGGCCGCCTCACGTATCACCGCGGGATCGTCCGTCGGCCCGCGCAGCGTCTCGGAGCGGGTGAGCGTCGAGAAGTCGTACCGCCGCACCTTCAGCACGATGGTCCGCCCGGACAGCCCGGCCCCGCGCAGCCGCCGCACGCACCGGTCGGCGAGCCGCTGCACCTCCAGCCCGACCCGCACCCGGTCGTGGATGTCCACGTCGTACGTGTCCTCGACCGACACCGACTTCGTCTCCCGCTCCGCCACCACGGGCCGGTCGTCCCTCGCCAGCGCCATCGCGTAGAGGCCGTGCCCGTGCGCCTTCCCGAGCAGCCGGACGAGTTCGTCCTCGCCCGCCTCGACGATCTCCTCGACCGTGGTGATCCCGGCCCGCCGAAGGTGGTCGCCCGTCGCCGGCCCCACCCCCGGCAGCGTCCGCACCGACATCGGCCCGAGCATGGCCCGCTCGGTCCCCGGCTCGATCACCACCAGTCCGTCGGGCTTGGCCTGCTCCGAGGCGATCTTCGCGAGCATCTTGGAGGCGGCGAGCCCCACCGACCCCGTGAGCCCCGTGACGGCCCGGATGTCGGCGCGCAGCTGCACCCCGACCAGGCGCGCCGACTGCTCGTCCCAGGCCGCTCCCCCGGCCTCCAGGTCCACGAACGCCTCGTCGAGGCTCAACGGCTCCACGAGCGGCGACAGCGCCCGCAGCAGCTCCATGACCCGCTCGCTGATCGCCTTGTAGAACCCGAAGCGCGGCACGAGATACGCCGCATTGGGCGCGAGCCGCCTGGCCTGCCCCATGGGCATCGCCGAATGCACCCCGAAGACCCGCGCCTCGTACGACGCCGTGGCCACCACACCCCGGGGCCCGAGGCCGCCCACGACCACGGCCTTCCCGCGCAGACTCGGCTTGGACGCCTGCTCCACCGAGGCGAAGAAGGCATCCATGTCGAGATGCAGGATCGTGGGCGCGGTTCTCACATCTCCGATGCTGCCCTACGCCACTGACAACGGCCCCGGCGACCACTCGGACCGCTCGGTCCGCGCCGGACGAAAGCGCTTGCCGCGCGGCGCGGAAACGTCCCGCCTACTGCGGCCGCACACTGCCCAGGGCTCAGACAGCCCGGTTCCGCCGTCGCGCCAGCTCGTCCGCCGGGTTGGGCCCGACCAGCGTCTCGCCGGTGTCGATCCGCTCCCCGTGCAGCTGGGACAGGGCGCTCTCGACGTCCCGCCACACCACGCCCACGGCGATCCCGAAGACGCCCTGGCCCCCTTGGAGCAGGGCGTGGACTTCGTCCGGCGAGGTGCACTCGTACACCGTCGCGCCGTCGCTCATCAGCGTCATCCGCTCCAGGTCGCGGAAACCGCGTTCTCTCAGGTGCTGGACGGCTGTGCGGATGTTCTGCAGCGACACCCCGGTGTCGAGGAACCGCTTGACGATCTTCAGGACGACGACGTCCCGGAAGCTGTACAGCCGCTGAGTCCCGGACCCGTAAGCGGGGCGCACACTCGGCTCGACGAGACCCGTACGGGCCCAGTAATCCAGCTGCCGGTACGTGATACCGGCGGCGGCGCACGCCGTGGGACCTCGATAGCCGATCTGCTCGGACGCCATGGACGTCGTCCCTCCGCTGCTCGGCACGGCCGTCGGTCGCTGCGGAGCATGATCGGCCGCGCCGCCGGGCTGGGAGTATCCCCCGCTCGAGCGGAGCCGAGAGCCGGGGGGAGGGTACGGACCGCTCGCCCTGAGACTGCGCTCGGGGCCGCCCCCAACCGTACCGTCGCCGCTGCTTCTCACGCCGACCTCCGTCCTTGACCTGCCTTCTCGACGGTAGGCAGTCACCAGGGGTGCGTCAACGATCGCCACACTCGCCACGCCGAGTGATAATCACCCTAGGAGTGGTTTCCCGTGCCCCACCGCGGGGAAAGGCTAGCCGAATGCGTTCGGCATGGGCCGTGTGACGCTCTCACTCGCCACCGGCACATGCGGGCATTTCACCCGGACAACGCGGCGGGCGGCCCCGCCGCGGACCACATCGTCCGCCGGGCCGCCCACACACCTCACTGACCGCTGCTGCTCCCGACCCGCCCGGCACTTACCGGACGGGGTCACTGGCTGCTGCTGCCGAAGTCCTCCGGGGAGATCTGGTCGAGGAACTCGCGGAACTTCTCCACCTCGTCCTCCTGCTCGTCCGGGATCGCGATTCCGGCGTCGTCGAGCACTGTGTCGCTGCCGTAGATCGGCGTCCCGGTGCGCAGGGCGAGCGCTATGGCGTCGGACGGGCGGGCACTCACCTCGACGCCACTGGCGAAGACCAGCTCCGCGTAGAAGACGCCCTCACGCAGGTCCGTGATGCGCACCTCCGTGAGCTCCTGACCGACAGCCTCCAGCACGTCCTTGAAGAGGTCGTGGGTCAGCGGCCGCGCGGGAGCCATGCCCTGCTGGGCGAAGGCGATCGCCGTCGCCTCCCCCGGTCCGATCCAAATGGGGAGGTATCGGTCGCCTCCCACTTCACGCAGCAGCACGATCGGTTGGTTGGAGGGCATTTCGACCCGGACACCTACGACATCGAGCTCGTTCACACAGCAACCCTAGGCCGTGCTCGGGACGTTTGGGTAGTCGGGCCGGGATCGGGCGGCTGATCCGGCCCCCGCGAGGCCGGCCGCCTCATGGCAGCCGCACCCCGAGCGCGGTCTGCACGAGCGCCGCGTGCAGCTTCACGGTGAGCCCCGCGAGTTCCTTCGCACGGGCTTCGGCATGAGCCCTGGTCTGCGGGTTCCGGTGCCGCCTCAGCGGGGCCACGACCTGGTCCACGAGCCCGGCCTCACGGTCGGCGGCGGCCTTCATCACCCGCAGGTGCCGCGGCTCGATCCCGAACCGCCCCAGTTCGGCGACGAGCGAGGCCACCGTGACCGCCTCGGCGTCGTACGCCCCGTCCTCCAGTGGAGTGACGAGCCCGTACGACTCCCACTCCCTGAGCTCCTCCTCCTCGACCCCGGCCGCGGCGAGCAGCTCGGCACGCCCGATCCTGGCGGCCGTGGGCCCCTCGGCCGGTTCGGGCACGGCGTCGCCGTCCCGCTGACGGCCCAGCGCCGGCAGAGGTACGGCCTCACCGCGTTCCACGGCCTCCAGGTGCTCCCGGATCACCTTCAGGGGCAGATAGTGGTCCCGCTGCATCCTCAGGACGTGACCGAGGCGCTCGACGTCGTGGGCGCTGAACTTGCGGTACCCCGAGGGGGTCCGCTGCGGCTCGATGAGCCCCTCCGACTCCAGGAAGCGGATCTTGGAGATGGTGACTTCGGGAAACTCGTCGCGCAGCACGTTCAGCACCGTGCCGATGCTCATCAGCCCACTGTCCGTGGCGGCGGCGCCGTGCCCGGCACCGCCGCTCGGTGTTCGAAGCATGGACCTTCCCTGACGGATGGACCTTCGCTGGGGGTCGCCCCGGAACGCGTCCGGGTCAGTAGCCCCGCTGGCTGGCGTAGAAGACCAGCCGGTACTTGCCGATCTGCACCTCGTCACCGTTGTTCAGGGCAACCTGGTCGATCCGCTCGCGGTTCACGTACGTGCCGTTCAGGCTGCCCACGTCGGCCACCGTGAACGAGCCGTCCTGGCCGCGGCGGAACTCCACGTGCCGCCGGGAGACCGTCACGTCGTCCAGGAAGATGTCGCTCTGCGGGTGACGGCCGGCCGTGGTCAGATCGCCGTCCAGCAGGAAGCGGCTGCCCGAGTTCGGCCCGCGACGCACGACCAGGAGCGCGGAGCCCAGGGGCAGCGCGTCGACGGCCGCCTGCGCCTCGGGGGACAGCGTCGGCATCGGCGTCTGGCCGGTGGTCTCACTGTCGTAGGCCTCGAGGCCGGAGATGGAGATCGTGGACGTCGTCTCGGACGGACGCTCGGCCGCCGCCCCGGCCCGCAGCGGCGCGCCGCAGTTCGAGCAGAAGCGGCTGTTCTCCGCGTTGCGGTTACCGCACCTCGTACACACCAGGGCCGACATCGGATCCTCCTGCCGCGGCTGCCCACCAGGAGCATTGGACGCATACGGGTCGGAGAACCCTCCACCCGCACCTGAGGCTGACGGTTGGCCGAAACCTATGCCGCCGGGCTGCGCAGGGTCAACCGACGGCGCGCCCTGACCTCCGGAAATGTCCCCGCCCGGGCCACCGACCTGGTCACGGAAGAGCGGCCGCTGGCCTTCCGCGTCAGGCTGTGCGCGATGACGAGCGGTGGCGTTGTCGCTGCCCTCTCGCGCGCTCTTGCCGAACAACTTCGCAAACAACTTCACGGGCGATTCCCCTTGACCGAAACAGACCCGCCCGTGGGGCAGGACGAACCCTGACTGAACACTCTGACCGACCCGGACATCCTGACAACGTCCGTCTGCACCAGACAGTTTCCACCACGCACCACCCATTCGGTGCGCCGACCCCCCGCAACCTCATGCCCTTGCCGGACGCCGCCCATGCACCCCCGGTTCACTGCGAGGACGACCGAGCGTAGTCAGGCCGCTTCGCCGCTCGCAAGGCGTCCACGACGATCTTGGTCGACCGCTCGATCGTGGCGGTGGCCTGTTCCTTCTCGAGAGTCTGCACCACGCCTCCGGGGATGTTGAGCGCCGGCTCGAGGTCCTGCGGCTTGCCGATGACCTTGAAACGATAGGGCGCGGTGATCTTGTTCCCGTCGACGCTCACACCGTTGCCCGAGTCCGTCAGATAGGTGCCGGCGACGACCCGCACGCCGTTCACCTGGATCGCCTCCGCGCCCGCCGCGCGCAGCTCCTGGATCGCGTCGAGCAGCATGTCCGCCTCGACCGTCCCCTTCGTGTCCTCGATGGTCATGGTGATGCCGGGACCCTGCGCGGCCACGGTGCCCGCGAGGATGCCGAGTTGCCTCTCCTTCTCGATCGTCTGCTTCCGGGCCTCCTCGGCCTGGTCCGAGCTGTTCTCCAGCTCGTCGCGCTGCTTCTCGAGACCTTGCTTCTCGTCTTCAAGACGCTGTGTGCGGTCATCCAGTTCATCGAGGATCCGGACGAGATCTTCCTGCCGCGCACCGCGCAGGGCACTGTCGCTGTCGCTGTTCGAGGCCACCTGCACGGCCAGCCCGAACCCGAGACCGAACAGCAGCACCGCGACGATGAGTTGGGCCCGTGACAGACGCGGCGGCCACAGCCCCTGCACCAGCCGCTGCCGACCGCTCAGCCGCGGCTCTGGATCCTCCGCCTCCGGTTCAGGCCCCGGGTCGGGCTCCGGGGCGTCCTGGGCGGTGGGGACCGACGCGGGCGCGGACACCTCCTGGAGCAGTTCCTTGCGCAGCCCGTTCCCGGATTCGCCGCGCTCCTCGCGCTGCTCATCGCGCGTGTCGCCGTGCTCCTCGGCGCGCTTGCCGTCGTGCTCGCTCATCGGCCTCACGCCCGGAACACGTGCCGGCGGATCGCCGCGGCGTTGGAGAAGATCCGGATGCCGAGGACGACCACCACACCGGTCGACAGCTGGGCGCCCACGCCCAGCTTGTCACCCAGGAACACGATCAGCGCGGCCACCACGACGTTCGACAGGAACGACACCACGAAGACCTTGTCGTCGAAGATCCCGTCGAGCATGGCCCGCAGTCCGCCGAAGACGGCGTCGAGCGCCGCCACGACAGCGATCGGCAGATAAGGCTCGACCACCGCCGGAACCTCAGGCCGGACCAACAGGCCGGCCACGACTCCCACGACGAGGCCCAGTACGGCGATCACGATGTGCCCTTCTCGCTCTTCTCAGTGCTCGGCTGTGCTGTACGTACGATCACACTCGGTGCGGCAGGCAGCCGGAGGTCGTCCTCCGCGGAGATGGCTGTCCTGATGCCGTAGCTCTCCTGCAGCGCGTTGAGATACAACCCGTCGGCGCTGTTCTGGAACCGAGTGCTCAGCCGCTGCCCGTCCCCCACCGCGAGCACCGTGTACGGCGGCACCAGCGGCTTGTTGTCGACCAGTATCGCGTCTCCCGCGGCCCTGATCGCGGACAGCGCCGTCAGCCGCTGCCCGTTGATGGAGATCGCCTCGGCGCCCGACTCCCACAGCCCGTTGACCACGCGCTGCATGTCCCGGTCCCGCACGCGTCCGGTGTCGGAGAAGCCGGAGTTCTCACGGGCATCACCGTCACCTCCCGCGGCCGCTTCCTTGGCGTCGTTCACCACGAGCTTCACGCCGGGACCGTGCACCGCCACGGCACCCGACAGGATGCCCACCAGCTCCGACCGGGCACTGCCGCCGCTGTGCTTCAGCGCCTCGCGCTGCCGCGCGCTCACGTCCTCGCGCAGCTTGTCGACGGAGTCCTCCAGCTTGTCCGCCGCCTCGGTCTCCCGGTCGATGCGGTCGACCAGTTCCTCCCGCTCCTTGGCGACGACCGGAGCGGCGACCCGCGCCTGTGCCGCCCCGACGGTCACGACGAGGGCCGCGAGCACCAGGCCGGCCGCGAGCCCCAGCTTCGCCCGGAGGGTCTTCGGCATGCCGGCGTCGCCCGCGGCCCTCTTCCGAGCGGCGGCCTCGGCGTATCCGTCGTCGAGGCTGTGGTCCATGACGTTGGTGATCAACGACATGGACGCATCCGGGCGCCGGGGCCGCGTGGGTGTGCTCCGAATGGGGGGTTGCTGCGGCATGCCGCACATCGTCGCACGTCGCGGCCACTACCTCCGAACGGCCCCACCGGCGTGCCGGACAGGCCCCGTTGGGGACACTTGTCCGGCACGCACGCGTGCAGCCCGTCCTACCGGCCGGCGCTGTCCACGACCGCCGACCACTCGTCGAGCAGGGCCTGCGCGGAGGCGTCGTCCGGCCCCTCGGCCCACAGGTGGGTCACAGCCTCCGCCGGGTCCGGCAGCACCATCACCCAGCGCCCGTCGGTCTCCACCACACGCACGCCGTCCGTGGTGTCCACGAAGCGATCTCCGGCCGCTTCGACGACCCGCCGCATCACCAGGCCCTTGACGGCCCACGGCGTCGCCAGATCCCGCTTCAGGACGTGCGCCCGCGGGATCCTCGCGTCGATCTGGCTGAGCGTGAGCTGCGTCCGCGCCACGAGCCCGATGAGCCGTACGAAAGCCGCGGTGGCGTCGTACACGCTGCTGAACTCGGGGACGATGAAACCGCCCTTGCCGTCGCCGCCGAAGATCGTCCCTTCCTCACCGCCCACGCGCGTGAGGTCGTCGGGAGAGGTGGTCGTCCACTCGACCTGGGTCCCGTGGTACGCCGCCACCTGCTCGGCGATCCGGGTCGTGGTCACCGGAAGCGCGACCCTCCCGCTGCGCCGCTCGGCGGCGACGAGGTCCAGCATGACGAGCAGCGCGCGGTCGTCCTCGATGATGCGCCCCTTCTCGTCGACGAGCGACAGTCGCTCACCGACGGGGTCGAATCGCACACCGAACGCGGCGCCCGAGGACGCCACAATCTCCCCGAGCCGCACCATGCCCGACCGCCGCATGTCGGCCGTCTCGGTGGGCCTGGACTCGTCCAGGCCGGGATTGATCGTCAGTGAGTCGACCCCGAGCTTCCCGAGCAGACTCGGCAGCACGAGACCGGCACTTCCGTTGGACGCGTCCACGACGACCTTCAGCCCGGAGTCCGCGATCCCGGTCGTGTCGACGTTCCGCAGCAGCGACCCGGTGTACGAGTCGAAGACGCTGGCGGGGAAGTGCAGGTCACCGATCTCCCCGGGGAAGGCACGCCGGTACTCCTGCCGCGCGAAGACCCGGTCCAGCTTCCGCTGGCTGCCCTGGGACAGGTCGGCGCCCTGGCCGTCGAAGAACATGATGTCGACGGAGTCCGGCACCCCGGGCGTCGTCCGGATCATGATCCCGCCGGCACTGCCCCGCGCGGTCTGCTGCCGCGCCACGGGCAGCGGCACGTTCTCCAGGTCCCGTACGTCGATGGCACTGGCCTGCAGCGCGGAGATCACCGCCCGCTTCAGCGCTCGGGCACCGCGCGAGTGGTCCCGGGCCGTCGTGACGGTCGAGCCCTTCTTGAGGGTCGTCGCGTACGCACCGGCAAGTCGCACCGCCAGTTCCGGCGTGATCTCCACGTTGAGGATTCCGGAGACACCGCGGGCACCGAAGAGGTGCGCCTGTCCCCTGGATTCCCAGATCACCGAGGTGTTGACGAAGGCGCCGGCCTCGATGGTCTTGAAGGGGTAGACCCGCACATTGCCCTGGACGATCGATTCTTCACCGATCAGGCACTCATCACCGATGACCGCCCCGTCCTCGATCCGCGCCGCGCGCATGATGTCGGTGTTCTTTCCGACCACGCAGCCGCGCAGATTACTGTGCGGCCCCACGTACACGTTGTCGTGAACAACGGCCTTGTGCAGGAAAGCGCCGCTCTTGACGACCACGTTGGAGCCCACGACGGTGTGCTCACGGATTTCGGCGCCGGCCTCGACCTTGGCGTAGTCACCGATATAGACGGGACCCCGGAGAACGGCGTCGGGGTGCACCTCGGCGCCTTCCGCGACCCACACTCCCGGAGAGATCTCGAAGCCGTCGATGTCGACGTCGACCTTGCCCTCCAGGACGTCGGCCTGCGCCTTCACATAGCTCTCGTGGGTGCCGACGTCCTCCCAGTACCCCTCGGCGACATAGCCGTAGATCGGCTTGCCTTCCTTCATCAACTGCGGGAAGACATCGCCGGACCAGTCGACGGGCACATCGGGCTCGACGTAGTCGAAGACCTCGGGCTCCATCACGTAGATGCCGGTGTTCACCGTGTCGGAGAAGACCTGGCCCCAGGTGGGCTTCTCGAGGAAGCGCTCCACCTTGCCTTCCTCGTCGACAATGGTGATGCCGAATTCCAGCGGATTGGGCACACGCGTCAGACAGACCGTGACCAGCGCGCCCTTTTCCTTGTGGAAATTGATCAGCTCTGTGAGGTCGAAGTCCGTCAGAGCATCGCCGGAGATGACAAGGAAGGCATCGTCCTTCAACGCCTCTTCGGCGTTCTTGACGCTTCCGGCGGTACCGAGTGGCTTCTCCTCATTGGCATAGGTGAGCTCCATACCGAGCTCTTCGCCGTCACCGAAGTAGTTCTTGACGAGCGAGGCCAGGAACTGGACAGTCACGACTGTTTCGTTGAGCCCATGCCTTTTGAGCAGCCTCAGAACGTGCTCCATGATCGGGCGGTTGGCCACAGGCAGGAGCGGCTTGGGCATGCTTGAGGTCATGGGGCGAAGGCGCGTGCCTTCGCCTCCGGCCATCACGACGGCCTTCATGTCGGAAGCGTCCTCCTCTAAGAGACGACGGTCTAGCCGACTTCACCCGCGAGGATTGTCCCGCACTTTTCGACCACGGGCCATCGCACCGCGCTGGGCGGGTCAATCCGCGAGTTCAATCGGCCATGGAGTCCGCACGGACCAGGCGGCGGACTTGTACCACGTAGAGGACTCCTGCCCACCAGTACAGCGTTGTACCCCATCCGGCGAACGCCCATCCGAAAATAGCAGCCAGTGACGAGATCCAACCACTTCCGTCGCTGAGCAGGAGCAAGGGGAAGGCATACATCAAGTTGAAGGTGGCGGCCTTGCCCAGGAAGTTCACCTGGGGCGGCGGATAGCCATGCCGGCGGAGGATGCCCACCATCACCAGCAGGACCAGCTCTCGCGCCAGAAGTACGGCGGTCAACCACAGGGGCAGAATCTCGCGCCAAGTGAGACCGACCAATGTCGAGAGAATGTAGAGCCGGTCCGCTGCGGGATCAAGAAGCCGGCCGAGGCTGCTGATCTGGTTCCAGCGCCGCGCGAGCTTGCCGTCCAGGTAGTCACTGACCCCGCTCAGGGCCAGCACCAGGAGGGCCCAGCCGTCACTCTTGGGTCCACCGAACTCGGGCCGCAAAATCAGCCACAGGAAGAGCGGCACACCGACGAGCCGCGCCATGCTGAGGATGTTCGGGATGGTGAGCACACGGTCCGTCTGGACGCGAGTCTCCTGAACCTCCACCCGGGGGCCTCCTGTGGGAAACGTACCAACGATGCCCCCTGACCTTACCTCAACACAAAAAAGCTCTGGCTCTCGGGCTGAGTACCCAAGAGCCAGAGCTCTAAAAGGAGTTCGGCGGCGTCCTACTCTCCCACAGGGTCCCCCCTGCAGTACCATCGGCGCTGTAAGGCTTAGCTTCCGGGTTCGGAATGTAACCGGGCGTTTCCCCTACGCTATAACCACCGAAACACTATGAAACTGTCAGCCGCACCACATGTGGCATGTGGGGCTGTTCGTGGTTTCAGAACCAACACAGTGGACGCGAGCAACTGAGGACAAGCCCTCGGCCTATTAGTACCGGTCAACTCCACACGTTACCGTGCTTCCATATCCGGCCTATCAACCCAGTCGTCTACTGGGAGCCTTACCCTCTCCAGGAGGTGGGAGTCCTCATCTCGAAGCAGGCTTCCCGCTTAGATGCTTTCAGCGGTTATCCCTCCCGAACGTAGCCAACCAGCCATGCCCTTGGCAGAACAACTGGCACACCAGAGGTTCGTCCGTCCCGGTCCTCTCGTACTAGGGACAGCCCTTCTCAAGACTCCTACGCGCACAGCGGATAGGGACCGAACTGTCTCACGACGTTCTAAACCCAGCTCGCGTACCGCTTTAATGGGCGAACAGCCCAACCCTTGGGACCGACTCCAGCCCCAGGATGCGACGAGCCGACATCGAGGTGCCAAACCATCCCGTCGATATGGACTCTTGGGGAAGATCAGCCTGTTATCCCCGGGGTACCTTTTATCCGTTGAGCGACGGCGCTTCCACAAGCCACCGCCGGATCACTAGTCCCGACTTTCGTCCCTGCTCGACCCGTCGGTCTCACAGTCAAGCTCCCTTGTGCACTTACACTCAACACCTGATTGCCAACCAGGCTGAGGGAACCTTTGGGCGCCTCCGTTACCCTTTAGGAGGCAACCGCCCCAGTTAAACTACCCATCAGACACTGTCCCTGATCCGGATCACGGACCCAGGTTAGACATCCAGCACGACCAGACTGGTATTTCAACGACGACTCCACACTAACTGGCGTTAGCGCTTCACAGTCTCCCAGCTATCCTACACAAGCCGAACCGAACACCAATATCAAACTGTAGTAAAGGTCCCGGGGTCTTTCCGTCCTGCTGCGCGAAACGAGCATCTTTACTCGTAGTGCAATTTCACCGGGCCTATGGTTGAGACAGTCGAGAAGTCGTTACGCCATTCGTGCAGGTCGGAACTTACCCGACAAGGAATTTCGCTACCTTAGGATGGTTATAGTTACCACCGCCGTTTACTGGCGCTTAAGTTCTCAGCTTCGCCCAGACGAATCTGAGCTAACCGGTCCCCTTAACGTTCCAGCACCGGGCAGGCGTCAGTCCGTATACATCGCCTTACGGCTTCGCACGGACCTGTGTTTTTAGTAAACAGTCGCTTCTCGCTGGTCTCTGCGGCCACCCCCAGCTCAGGGCGCAAAGCCCGTCACCGGATGTGGCCCCCCTTCTCCCGAAGTTACGGGGGCATTTTGCCGAGTTCCTTAACCATAGTTCACCCGAACGCCTCGGTATTCTCTACCTGACCACCTGAGTCGGTTTAGGGTACGGGCCGCCATGAAACTCGCTAGAGGCTTTTCTCGACAGCATAGGATCATCCACTTCACCACAATCGGCTCGGCATCAGGTCTCAGACTATTGCCAGGCGGATTTGCCTACCTGACGTCCTATACCCTTACCCCGGACAACCACCGCCCGGGCTGGATTACCTTCCGTCACCCCATCACTCACTCCATTAACTGCTTGGTTCGGCGGTTCCACCACTCCGGATCACTCCCCGAAGGGATCACCGGCGGCTTTACGGCTTAGTATCACGATGCTCGATGTTTGACGCTTCACAGCGGGTACCGGAATATCAACCGGTTATCCATCGACTACGCCTGTCGGCCTCGCCTTAGGTCCCGACTTACCCTGGGCAGATCAGCTTGACCCAGGAACCCTTAGTCAATCGGCGCACACGTTTCTCACGTGTGAATCGCTACTCATGCCTGCATTCTCACTCGTCAACCGTCCACAACTCGCTTACACGGCTGCTTCACCCGGCAGACGACGCTCCCCTACCCATCCATACACCCGTTGGGGGTATATATCGCAATGACACGACTTCGGCGGTACGCTTGAGCCCCGCTACATTGTCGGCGCGGAATCACTAGACCAGTGAGCTATTACGCACTCTTTCAAGGGTGGCTGCTTCTAAGCCAACCTCCTGGTTGTCTCTGCGACTCCACATCCTTTCCCACTTAGCGTACGCTTAGGGGCCTTAGTCGATGCTCTGGGCTGTTTCCCTCTCGACCATGGAGCTTATCCCCCACAGTCTCACTGCCGCGCTCTCACTTACCGGCATTCGGAGTTTGGCTAAGGTCAGTAACCCGGTAGGGCCCATCGCCTATCCAGTGCTCTACCTCCGGCAAGAAACACACGACGCTGCACCTAAATGCATTTCGGGGAGAACCAGCTATCACGGAGTTTGATTGGCCTTTCACCCCTAACCACAGGTCATCCCCCAGG
This sequence comes from Streptomyces sp. Go-475, assembly GCF_003330845.1. GTDB lineage: Bacteria > Actinomycetota > Actinomycetes > Streptomycetales > Streptomycetaceae > Streptomyces. Next base: position 1,225,072 of record NZ_CP026121.1, read on the forward strand.
TTTTCAACCCTGGTGGGTTCGGTCCTCCACGAAGTCTTACCTCCGCTTCAACCTGCCCATGGCTAGATCACTCCGCTTCGGGTCTTGAGCGTGCTACTCCAACGCCCTATTCGGACTCGCTTTCGCTACGGCTTCCCCACACGGGTTAACCTCGCAACACACCGCAAACTCGCAGGCTCATTCTTCAAAAGGCACGCAGTCACGAGAACAAGGCAAGCCTTGTTCCGACGCTCCCACGGCTTGTAGGCACACGGTTTCAGGTACTATTTCACTCCCCTCCCGGGGTACTTTTCACCATTCCCTCACGGTACTATCCGCTATCGGTCACCAGGGAATATTTAGGCTTAGCGGGTGGTCCCGCCAGATTCACACGGGATTTCTCGGGCCCCGTGCTACTTGGGTGTCTCTCAAACGAGCCGCTGACGTTTCGACTACGGGGGTCTTACCCTCTACGCCGGACCTTTCGCATGTCCTTCGCCTACATCAACGGTTTCTGACTCGTCTCATGGCCGGCAGACCATGAAAGAGAGATCCCACAACCCCGTATACGCAACCCCTGCCGGGTCTCACACGCATACGGTTTGGCCTCATCCAGTTTCGCTCGCCACTACTCCCGGAATCACGGTTGTTTTCTCTTCCTGCGGGTACTGAGATGTTTCACTTCCCCGCGTTCCCTCCACACTGCCTATGTGTTCAGCAGCGGGTGACAGCCCATGACGACTGCCGGGTTTCCCCATTCGGACACCCCCGGATCAAAGCTCGGTTGACAGCTCCCCGGGGCCTATCGCGGCCTCCCACGTCCTTCATCGGTTCCTGGTGCCAAGGCATCCACCGTGCGCCCTTAAAAACTTGGCCACAGATGCTCGCGTCCACTGTGCAGTTCTCAAACAACGACCAGCCACCCGTCACACACCAACTTCGTCAGTGCTTTACCGGGGCCGGCGCTGAGGAAAGTTCATTCCCTCAGACACCCAACAGCGTGCCCGACACGATCAGTTGACCAGATCAGCGTTCCACGCCCCGAAGGGCAGTACTAGCGCCTGATCCATCCTGGACCGTGCCGAGTAGTCAACGTTCCACCCATGAGCAACCAGCATCAGACGTTCGCTGATGTACTGGCCTCTGACCTCACCCCGAAGGGATCGGTAAGAAGTGCTCCTTAGAAAGGAGGTGATCCAGCCGCACCTTCCGGTACGGCTACCTTGTTACGACTTCGTCCCAATCGCCAGTCCCACCTTCGACAGCTCCCTCCCGCAAGGGGTTGGGCCACCGGCTTCGGGTGTTACCGACTTTCGTGACGTGACGGGCGGTGTGTACAAGGCCCGGGAACGTATTCACCGCAGCAATGCTGATCTGCGATTACTAGCGACTCCGACTTCATGGGGTCGAGTTGCAGACCCCAATCCGAACTGAGACCGGCTTTTTGAGATTCGCTCCACCTCGCGGTATCGCAGCTCATTGTACCGGCCATTGTAGCACGTGTGCAGCCCAAGACATAAGGGGCATGATGACTTGACGTCGTCCCCACCTTCCTCCGAGTTGACCCCGGCGGTCTCCCGTGAGTCCCCAGCACCACAAGGGCCTGCTGGCAACACGGGACAAGGGTTGCGCTCGTTGCGGGACTTAACCCAACATCTCACGACACGAGCTGACGACAGCCATGCACCACCTGTACACCGACCACAAGGGGGACCCTGTCTCCAGGGTTTTCCGGTGTATGTCAAGCCTTGGTAAGGTTCTTCGCGTTGCGTCGAATTAAGCCACATGCTCCGCCGCTTGTGCGGGCCCCCGTCAATTCCTTTGAGTTTTAGCCTTGCGGCCGTACTCCCCAGGCGGGGCACTTAATGCGTTAGCTGCGGCACGGACAACGTGGAATGTTGCCCACACCTAGTGCCCACCGTTTACGGCGTGGACTACCAGGGTATCTAATCCTGTTCGCTCCCCACGCTTTCGCTCCTCAGCGTCAGTATCGGCCCAGAGATCCGCCTTCGCCACCGGTGTTCCTCCTGATATCTGCGCATTTCACCGCTACACCAGGAATTCCGATCTCCCCTACCGAACTCTAGCCTGCCCGTATCGACTGCAGACCCGGGGTTAAGCCCCGGGCTTTCACAACCGACGCGACAAGCCGCCTACGAGCTCTTTACGCCCAATAATTCCGGACAACGCTCGCGCCCTACGTATTACCGCGGCTGCTGGCACGTAGTTAGCCGGCGCTTCTTCTGCAGGTACCGTCACTTTCGCTTCTTCCCTGCTGAAAGAGGTTTACAACCCGAAGGCCGTCATCCCTCACGCGGCGTCGCTGCATCAGGCTTGCGCCCATTGTGCAATATTCCCCACTGCTGCCTCCCGTAGGAGTCTGGGCCGTGTCTCAGTCCCAGTGTGGCCGGTCGCCCTCTCAGGCCGGCTACCCGTCGTCGCCTTGGTGAGCCGTTACCTCACCAACAAGCTGATAGGCCGCGGGCTCATCCTGCACCGCCGGAGCTTTCGACCACCACAGATGCCTGTAGTGGTCAGTATCCGGTATTAGACCCCGTTTCCAGGGCTTGTCCCAGAGTGCAGGGCAGATTGCCCACGTGTTACTCACCCGTTCGCCACTAATCCCCACCGAAGTGGTTCATCGTTCGACTTGCATGTGTTAAGCACGCCGCCAGCGTTCGTCCTGAGCCAGGATCAAACTCTCCGTGAATGTGTACCGGTAATCCGGTCGACACCACGAGAGCGGAACAGTCAGGCGGAATAGGCCCGACCGTTCACAGCGTCCTCGCTGTGTTTTTTCAAAGGAACCTCGACCATCGGAGATCCGATGGACGGGGTATCAACATATCTGGCGTTGACTTTTGGCACGCTGTTGAGTTCTCAAGGAACGGTCGCTTCCTTTGTACTCACCCTCTCGGGCTTTCCTCCGGGCGCTTCCCTTCGGTGTTCCAAACTCTATCAGTGTTTTTCCGGCCCTCTGACCACCGTCCTGCAGGCATGCAGAAGGTGGCCCCGAGATAGGATCTGACAAGTTGGTTGCTGCCGGGCGCGGACACGATCTTGCGTCGCTCAGCCCCAAGCAGGAGTACGACTGTACACGCGGCCGTAGAGCCGGTGCAAATCCCTTTGGGGTATGGTCTAGACCACTCTGGAGTGCCTGCGCGGAACCGGCACTTCAGGTGACATACGCTGCTGAGCAGTGTGCCGTCCGGTACCGATACGGACGGCCCCTATCGATCTCCACCCCTGGGAGGCTTCCCATGACCACCGTGACGTCCCCACTCGCAGGACGCGCCATCGGACTGGCAGCCGTGCCGGATCCGGTCTTCTCCGGGGCCATGGTCGGCCCGGGTACAGCGATCGACCCCGTACGCGAGCCTTCCGAAGCCGTCTCCCCCGTGGACGGCGTCATCGTCTCCCTGCACCCGCACGCGTTCGTCGTCGTCGACGAGAGCGGACACGGCGTGCTCACCCACCTCGGTATCGACACCGTGCAGCTCAACGGAGAGGGTTTCGAGCTGCTCGTGAACAAGGGCGACACCGTCCGGCGCGGTCAGGGCGTCGTGCGCTGGAACCCGGCGGCCGTCGAGGCCGCAGGCAAGTCCGCGATCTGCCCGGTCGTAGCACTGGAAGCCACGGCCGAGGCGCTCTCCGATCTTCGCGACAACGGTGATGTGAAGGCCGGCGACAGTCTCTTCCTCTGGAAGTGACGTCTGTGCCGTCGTATGACGGCGAGTACGACAACCAACGCGGCGGTGGGACCCGCCGCACTATCGGAGACGGGTGAGATGGAGACAACGCTGCGAGGCGTCGGCGTGAGCCACGGTGTGGCGATCGGCGAAGTTCGGCATATGGGAACGGCGGTGCTCGAGCCGCCCGCGAAGCAGATTCCGGCGGAGGAAGCGGAGCGTGAACAGGGGCGCGCCCGCAAGGCCGTGGAGGCTGTGGCGGCTGACCTGATGGCGCGCGGGAATCTGGCGGGAGGCGAGGCCCAGGCGGTGCTCGAGGCCCAGGCCATGATGGCCCAGGACCCCGAGCTGATGGCCGATGTGGAGCGGCGGATCGCTGTCGGCAGCACGGCCGAGCGCGGGGTGTACGACGCGTTCGCCTCGTACCGCGAGCTGCTGGCCGGCGCCGGTGAGTACCTCGCCGGTCGCGTGGCCGACCTCGACGACGTGCGGAACCGTATCGTCGCCCGTCTGCTGGGGGTACCGATGCCGGGTGTCCCCGACAGCGACGAGCCCTATGTCCTTGTGGCCCGGGATCTCGCGCCTGCCGACACCGCGCTGCTCGACCCGACTCTCGTGTTGGGCTTCGTCACCGAGGAGGGCGGCCCGACCAGTCACAGCGCGATTCTGGCCCGCGCGCTCGGGGTGCCGGCCGTCGTGGCGCTGCCGGGCGCCGGTGAGCTCGCCGAAGGCACGATGATCGCCGTCGACGGCAGCACGGGCGAGATCTTCGTCGAGCCGAACGATGAGAAGAAGGCTCAGCTCGAGGCCGCGGCGGCCGAGCGGAAGGCTGCCTTGGCCGCCTCGACCGGGCCCGGAGCGACCGCGGATGGTCACAAGGTGCCGCTCCTGGCGAACATCGGTGGCCCCGCGGATGTGGCGGCCGCCGTGGAGGCCGGCGCCGAAGGCGTCGGTCTGTTCCGTACCGAGTTCCTCTTCCTGGACGACAGCAAGCAGGCGCCGTCCGAGGAGAAGCAGATCGCGGCCTACCGGCAGGTGCTCGAGGCGTTCCCCGAGGGGCGTGTCGTGGTGCGGGTGCTGGACGCGGGTGCGGACAAGCCGCTCGACTTCCTCACGCCGGCCGACGAGCCGAACCCCGCGCTGGGCGTGCGGGGCCTGCGGACGCTGCTCGATCACCCGGAAGTCCTGCGCACGCAGCTGACGGCGCTCGCGAAGGCCGCGGAGGGGCTGCCGGTCTACCTCGAGGTCATGGCCCCGATGGTGGCGGACCGTACGGATGCCAAGGCCTTCGCGGACGCGTGCCGTGAGGCGGGGCTGCGGGCGAAGTTCGGTGCGATGGTCGAGATCCCGTCGGCCGCGCTGCGGGCGCGCTCGATCCTGCAGGAGGTCGAGTTCCTGTCGCTGGGGACGAACGACCTGGCGCAGTACACGTTCGCCGCCGACCGTCAGGTGGGTGCGGTCTCCCGTCTTCAGGATCCGTGGCAGCCCGCGCTGCTCGACCTGGTGGCGCTGTCCGCCGAGGCGGCGAAGGCCGAGGGCAAGAGCTGTGGTGTGTGCGGTGAGGCCGCGTCCGACCCGCTGCTCGCGTGTGTGCTGGCTGGTCTGGGTGTCACCTCTCTCTCCATGGGCTCGGCGTCGATCCCGTACGTCCGCGCGACGCTGGCGAAGTACACGTTGGCGCAGTGCGAGCGGGCCGCGGCCGCGGCCCGGGCGTCGGACAGCGCCGAGGACGCGCGGAGTGCGGCGCAGGCGGTGCTGTCCGGCGAGTAGGCCGGATGTGGTCGGCTGATCGGCTGCCCGGGAGGGGCGCCCCACCACGGTGGGGCGCCCCTCCGGCGTTTCAGTGGTGGTGTCCCTGTGTGGGTTTCTCGTCTCCGAGGTCGGGTGGTGCGCAGTAGTCGACGTTGGATTCCGGGGAGATGAGGTCCCCGGAGTCGAGGTCGGTGCAGTAGGCGTCGAAGACCTCTCCCGCAGTGAGGGGTGCGAGTCCGTATGCGCGCAGGCGCCAGCCGTAGACCCGGTCGGGGGCGCCTGGGGCGCTGGCCCGGATGACGAGGCCTCCGGGGCTTTCGGTGGCCAGGCCGAGGGCCAGGACCGTGGTGAATTCGAGGGCTTCGTTTTCGTCGAGTTCCAGGGCGTTGCCGGTGTCGGTGGCGTGGAGTGCGGCGACGAGGGTTTCGGGTGGTCCGGTGACGCTGCAGACGAGGTGCCGGTCCCCGGGTGGAGCTGTGTCGAGGATGCGGACGAGGAGTTCCGAGGCGCGGGCGAAGGCGGCGCGTCCGATGTCCTCGCCGCAGGAGGTGCAGGCTCCCAGGCGGGCGAGGAGCGTGGTCGCGTACTCCCAGGTGGCCTGCCGGACGGCTTCGTCGACGAGGGAGGAGAGGAGGTCGGCCAGTGGCTGGCCCTCGTAAGGGAGGGCCGGGCCGGTGAGCGCGAGGTGCGCGGTGAAGCGGGTGCGGGTCGACGGGATGTCGGGGTCCAGGCCCTTCTGTTCGCAGAACTCGGCGTATTCCTCCGGGTCGAAGAGGGCCACCGTGGTGTGGCTGCCTTGCAGGGCCCGCGTCCTGAGGAGGGCCTCCATCTGCTTGAGGTACGTCGCGTGGTCGTCGAAGGTGAAGCTGCGGTAGCGCCGCATGGCCCGGAAGTCGTGCTCGTCGGTCAGCAGGCCGATGGTGCCTGCGATTTCGCGGCCCAGGACGCGTCGCATGGTCCTGCTGTCGGTGTGCGCCATTGTGTTCCCCCTGTGCGCGGTCGATCAATGCTCACTCACAGTAACCGGCGGCACTGACAATGGGGGGCGCCAGGGGGATCACGTACTCGACCGATGAAGAATCCGCAGGTCATGGCGGTGTTGCTGATGCCGTGCAGGATCGACCCACGGTGACGGGGAGTGGTCCAAGAGGCCGGTCAGGCGCGCTTGCGGGCCAGTTCCTCGTAGAAGGCCAGCAGGTCGAGGTTGTCGATGGAGCCCGGGTTGACCGCCTTCTCCAGGGGGGTGCCTTGGAGGAGGCGCTTGACCGGGACCTCGATGCGCTTGCCGGTGAGGGTGTGCGGGATGCCGGGCACTTCGATGATCTCGTCGGGGACGTGGCGCGGTGAGAGTTGCTCGCGGATGGTCTGCTTGATGCGGTTCAGCAGGGACTCGTCGAGAGTGGCTCCCGGGGCCAGATGCACGAAGAGGGGCATCCAGTAGCCGCCGTCGGGCTGTTCGATGCCGATGACGAGGGACTCCCGGATCTCGGGGAGGCGCTCGACGGCTTCGTAGATGTCGGCGGATCCCATGCGCACGCCCTGGCGGTTGAGCGTGGAGTCGGAGCGGCCGTGGATGATGACGGATCCGCGGGAGGTGACGGTGATCCAGTCGCCGTGCCGCCATACGCCCGGGTAGGTGTCGAAGTAGCTGTCGTGGTAGCGGCTGCCGTCGGGGTCGTTCCAGAAGTGGATAGGCATCGACGGCATGGGGTTGGTGACCACCAGTTCCCCGACCTCGTCGATCAGGGGGCTGCCGTTCGGGTCCCAGGACTGGAGGTCGGTGCCGAGGCAGGGGGCCTGCAGCTCGCCGACGTGGACCGGGAGGGTCGGTACCGCTCCGGCGAAGCAGGAGCACACGTCCGTGCCGCCGCTGACGGAGGCGATCCACAGGTCGTCGCGGACCTCGTCGTGGAGCCAGCGGAAGCCGTCCGGCGGCAGGGGTGAGCCGGTGGTGGCGACGCACTGGACGGAGGAGAGGTCGAAGTCGCGGGACGGGTGCACGCCGGCCTTGCGGCAGGCCATGACGTAGGCGGCCGAGGTGCCGTACAAGGTGGCTTTCGTGCGTTCGGCGATCCGCCATTGGGCACCGGTGTCGGGGTAGCCGGGGCTGCCGTCGTAGAGGACGATCGTGGTGCCGGTGAGCAGGCCGGAGACGAGGAAGTTCCACATCATCCAGCCGGTCGAGGTGTACCAGAAGAAGCGGTCCTCGGGGCCCAGGTCGCAGTGCAGGCCGATCTGCTTGAGGTGCTCGACCAGGATGCCGCCCTGGGACTGGACGATGGCCTTGGGCAGGCCGGTCGTGCCGGAGGAGTAGAGGACCCACAGGGGGTGGTCGAAGGGCACCTGCTCGAAGACGGGGGCGGTGTCGCCGGAGGTGAGGGCAGACCAGTCCAGGGCGCCCTCGGGCGCGTCGGTGCCGAGGAGGGGGATGTGGACGACGGCGCGCAGGGTGGGCAGTTCGCGCCGCAGTTCGGCGACGATCTCGCGGCGGTCGTGTTCCTTGCCTCCGTAGCGGTAGCCGTCGACGGTGAACAGCACGACGGGTTCCACCTGCTGGAAGCGGTCGAGGACGCTGCGGGCGCCGAAGTCGGGCGCGCAGGACGTCCAGACGCCGCCCACGGCCGCTGTGGCGAGGAGGGCGACCACGGCCTGCGGGATGTTGGGGAGGTAGCCGCTGACGCGGTCTCCGGGACGCACGCCGAGCGCGCGCAGCTCGGCGGCGAGGGAGCCGACCTGGCGGCGCAGTTCGGTCCAGGTGACGGGACTTGGTTCGTGTGTCTCGTCGACGTACAGGAGAGCCGGTTCGTCGGCGCGGGTTTCGGCGGCGCGCAGGGCGTGTTCGGCGTAGTTGAGGGTTGCCCCGGGGAACCATCGGGCGCCCGGCATGGAGCGGTCGCCGAGCACGCGCGCGTAGGGGGTCGAGAAGCGGACGTCGAACCACTCGGTGACGGCTGTCCAGAAGGTTTCCAGCTCATCGACGGACCAGCGCTGCAGGGCCGCGTAGCCGCCCTCGGCGGGGGCGCCGTGGTGCTCGGCGGCCCAGGCCTGGAACCTGGTGATGCGTGCCCGTGCGATGCGCTCGGGGTCGGGCTGCCAGAGCGGCTGAGGACTATCGGTCGACATGGTCGGCTCCCGGACTGTGCGCGTCGTGTGCGTCCTCCGCGCACGGGCTGGGGTGTGCGCGTGACGCGGCTGGCACGGACAATGCCACGTGATCGACTTCGGCACCAGGGTGCGCCCCACATAGTCGGTGTCGTGAAGATGTGGTCCTGACACGGGTGAACGGCAGTTGAACGAGACGCGCTCGTGGGGCGGTCAGTGGCAGGGTGAGCAGCATGAACGGTCGTGACCTGGTGCGTTCGGTGAAAGCGGTGGGTTCGGTGGGGGCGGCGCAGGGTGTGCGTACCGTACGAGCAGCGTGGCGCAGGCGGCGGGCCGACGCCACCGGGCTGCCGTCGCGGGGGGCGGAGCGGGCGCGGGTGCCCGGGCCCGTGCAGGAGGTGGAGCCGGGGCCGGGGGGCGGTGTCGTCCGGTTCAGCCGGTCGGAGCTGCGGATTCTGGTCGCGGTGAACGGGGCCGTCTTCTGGGGCTGGGACGGGGCGGAGCCCGAGCCGTCGTACGCGCTGGCCGGACGCTGTCCGGAGCCGGATCCCCGGGCGGTGCTGGAGCCGGACAAGGACGGCGGCTGGCGGGTGGTGGCCGAGCGGGCGACGGTGGTCGTCTCGCGGCACGGCGCGGTGGAGGTGCGCACGCCCGGTGGCGTGACCCTTCGCCGTGATCTGCCGCCGCGGTGGTGGGAGCCGGTCGGTGGCGGCCAGGCGCGGTGGATGCAGCGGACGGAGGTGGCTGCCGACGCGCGGTTCTTCGGTCTCGGGGGGCGTGCTTCGGGTCCTCGGCTGCCGGACGGGACGTACCGGCTGTGGAACACCGATCCCGGGCACGCCTTCGCGCCTGGTGACGACCCGCTGTACATCACGATGCCGGTGCAGCTGGTGGTGTCCGACGGAGGTACCCATCTGGTGTTCCACGACAGCTCGTGGGACGGCACGGTGGCCCTGCGGGAGGGCGAGGAGGGTGCGGGTTCCGGGCACGATCGCGCCGGGACGAGCGAGCTGCGGATGGACGGCGGTCCGCTGCGCTGCTGGGTGATGGTGGGCAGCCCCGCGCGCGTGCTGCTCGCGTGGGCCTCGCTGACCGGGGCACCGGCGCTGCCGCCCGCGTGGGCGCTCGGCCATCACCACGCGCGGTGGGGGTTCGGCAGCGAGCAGGAGGTGCGGCGGATCGTCGCAGGGTATCTCGAGCACGGTCTTCCGCTCGACGCCGTGCATCTGGACATCGACCATTTCGACGCGCATCAGGGTTTCACCGTGGACCAGGACCGCTTCCCGAAGCTGCCGGTTCTGGCGGAGGAGCTGCGGCGGGACGGCATCCGGCTGGTGTCGATCGTCGACCCGGCCGTGAAGGCCCTGCCCGGAAACGCGGTGTACGACGACGGCGTGGCGGAGGACGCGTTCGTACGGGACGCGTCGGGGCAGGTCGTGCAGGGTGTGGTGTGGCCCGGGGAGGCGGTGTTTCCGGACTTCACGCACGCGCGCGTGCGGGAGTGGTGGGGCCGTCTCTATGAGGAGCGGCTGACGCAGGGGTTCTCGGGTTTCTGGCACGACATGAACGAGCCCACCTCGTTCAACGCCTTCGGGGAGACGACGCTGCCGCGCTCGGCGCGGCACTCCTTGGAGGGGCGGAGCGGGGACCATCGTGAGGCGCACAACGTGTACGCGCTGTGCATGGCCAGGGCGGGCTTCGAAGGACTGCGGAAACTCTCGCCCCAGGAGCGGCCGTTTCTGTTCTCCCGCTCCGGGTGGGCCGGCATGCAGCGCTACGGCGGGACGTGGTCGGGGGACGTGGCCACCGGCTGGCCGGGGCTGCGGGCGTCTCTGGCGCTGGTCATGGGGCTCGGGCTGTGCGGTGTCCCGTACTCGGGTCCGGACATCGGAGGCTTCGACGGGGATCCCTCACCCGAGCTGTACCTGCGGTGGTTCCAGCTGGGCGCGTATCTGCCGCTCTTCCGGACGCACGCGAGTCTGCGGGCGGGGCGGAGGGAACCGTGGGAGTTCGGTCCCGAGGTGCTGGAGCACGCGCGCGTGGCGCTCGTGGAACGCCGGCGGCTGCTGCCGTACTTCATGACCCTGGCGCATCTGGCCCGGCGGACCGGGGCGCCCTACGTGCGGCCCCTGTGGTGGGCCGCACCGGAGGAGCGGGTGCTGCGGGACTGCGGGGACGCCTTCCTGCTCGGCGACAGCCTGCTGGTGGCGCCGGTGCTCGATCCGGGCGCGGACCGGCGTGCCGTGCAGCTGCCGCGGGGACGCTGGTACGACACGGTGACGGAGCAGGCGTACGAGGGGCCGGCGCAGGTGCTCGTCGACGCGCCCCTGTCGCGGATACCGGTGTTCGCACGCGCGGGTGCCGTGCTTCCCGTGCGCGGGGAGGACGGCGGTCTCGAGCTGGAGGTCTGGGCACCCGCCCGGGGCCGGACCGGGGGCGGGCTGGTCGTGCCGGACGGGGGCGAGGGGTGGGACGAGCCGGAGATCGAGCGCTACACCTCCCGGTGGACGGGCTCGCGGGTGGTCGTCGAGCGGGAGGGTGAGGACGGCGGGGGCGCGCCGCCCCACCCGGTGCGCGTCCGTGGGGCCGGCGAGCGCTGAGCTCAGTACCGGCCCTCGAACCAGGCCCGGACGGCCACGGTGTGCAGCGGGAAGGCGAGCTCCTCCGGCCTGCGCAGGAGGTGCCAGCCCTCGGTCTCGTCCGTGGCGGCGGAGGGCGGCAGGCCCTCGGCCGGGCGTTCCGGGAGGAGACCGAACAGCAGCAGGTGTCCGTCGGGCGAGCTCATGGCGTCGACGAGGCGTACGTCGCGGCCGGCCGCGTCGATGCCGGTCTCCTCCTTGAGTTCGCGTACGACCGCCTGCCGCCAGTCCTCGCGGTCGTCGATGTAGCCGCCGGGCAGGGCGATGCCTCCGCGCGCGGGAGCGACGGTTCGTGTGATGACCACCAGGGCCATGCCCTTGGTGTCGTACACGGGCTGGAGGGCCACCGCGACCGGGAGCGGGTTGCGGTAGGCCACGGCGCCGCATGCCGGGCAGGTGCGGGGCCAGCCGGAGACGCCCTCACCGTAGGGCGCGCCGCAGCTCGAACAGTGGGAGTCCGGCGCGGAGTTGGAACTGGAGTGCTGAGTTTCGGACACGCGGCGGACTGTAGCCGATCACGGGCAGGGCGTCTCGGGCAGGCGGCTCAGTGGACGCTGGTGAGCGACTTCCTGGACACCGGGAAGTCGGAGTAGGTGTCCGGTTAGGGCTCGGGCTTGTAGGCGTAGTGGCACCACTCCTCCGGCAGGTTCACGAAGCCGGGGCTGATCAGGGCGCGGGCCACGGTGGTGAGTCGGGTCATGCCTCCTGCGTCCACCAGGAGTGGTCCCCGGTGGGGAAGGGACAGGCGCTGTGACTGCCTGTCGCGTCCGGGTCGGTGGCCTGCCGATCTCCGGCGGATCGTGACAGACTCCTGACACATCGTCAGATCCGGCTGTGGGGAGGGACTGTGGCGCGTACACGCAGACCTGTGGTGGCGGGGTGGTTCGCCGGGGAGGGGGACGGTTTCCGGCTGCTCGGCACGCGTTGCACGGCATGCGCTTCGGTGTTCTTCCCGCGCGAGGACCACCATTGCCGCAACCCGGGCTGTGCGGGCGGGGAGTTGGAGGAGATCCCGCTGTCCCGGCGCGGGCGCGTCTGGTCGTACACGGACAGCCGGTATCGGCCGCCGTCACCCTACGTGAGCGATCCGGAACTTCCATGGGAGCCGTGCGCGTTGATCGCTGTGGAGCTGGAGGCCGAGCGGATCGTGGTGCTGGGACAGGCGGCTCCGGGGGTCACCGCCTCGGATCTGGCGGTGGGCATGGAGGCGGAGGTCGTGCCCGGCGTGCTCCATGAGGACACGGAGACGACGTGGACGACGTGGCAGTGGCGGCCGACGGGGGTGGAGGCGTGACGGACGAAGTGGCGGTGCTCGGCGCGGGCATGCACCCGTGGGGCAAGTGGGGGCGGAGCTTCGTCGAGTACGGCGTGTCGGCCGCCCGCGCGGCCCTCGCCGACGCCGGGCTGGACTGGCGGGACATCGGCTCGATCATCGGCGCGGACACGGTGCGGGGCGGCTACCCGGGATTCGTCGCGGGAGCGGCATTCGCGAAAGCACTGGGTTGGCAAGGAGCCCGGGTCGCGAGCGTGTACGCGGCGTGCGCCTCCGGGGCACAGGCCGTCGACACCGCCCGCGCCCAGATCCTCGCCGGGCTCGCCGACGTGGTGCTCGTGGTCGGGGCCGATGCAGCTCCCAAGGGGTTTTTCCGCCCGGCGGGCGGCGACCGGCCCGACGATCCCGACTGGCTGCGCTTCCGCGTCCTCGGGGCGACCAACCCGGTCTACTTCGGGCTGTACGCCCGCAGACGCATGGCTGTGCACGGCGACACGCCGGAGGACTTCGCACAGGTGAAGGTGAAGAACGCGGCGATGGGAGCGCTCAACCCGAACGCCCGCTACCGCAGCCGTGTCACGGCCGAGGAGGTCGCCGCCTCCCCCGTCGTCGCCGACCCGCTGCGGCTGCTCGACATCTGCGCCACCTCCGACGGCGGTGCGGCCCTGGTGCTGTCGAGCCTGGAGTACGCGCGGCGGCATGGGCACGCGGAGCCGGTGCGGATCCGGGCCGTCTCCACGGTGACCCCGCGTTACCCCAACACCGTGCTGGACCTGCCGGACATCGCCACGGACTCCGCGGTGGCGGTGGACCCGCCCGCGCAGACGTTCCGGACGTCGATCGCCCGCGCGGCCTACGACGAGGCCGGCATAGGCCCGGAAGACCTGTCGTTGGCCGAGGTCTACGACCTCTCCACCGCCCTTGAGCTGCAGTGGTACGAAGACCTGGGGCTGTGCGGTGAGGGCGAGGGCGTGAAGCTGCTGCGCGACGGGGTGACGACCCTGGGCGGTCGCATACCGGTGAACGTCAGCGGTGGTCTGGCCTCCTTCGGCGAGGCGGTTCCGGCCCAGGCGATAGCCCAGGTGTGTGAGCTGACCTGGCAGTTGAGAGGCGAGGCAGGTGACCGGCAGGTGACGGGAGCGCGCGTCGGCCTCAGTGCGAACCAGGGGCTCTTCGGGCACGGGTCGGCGGTGATCGCGGTGCGGTGAGCCCCTCTGCCGGAGACTGCACGGCCGCAGGGGGCCATGCGGGTCGTGCACCGCCTCCGTGCGGGTCGTGCCGCCGCGCCGGACCTTGGCCATACGCTGTGTGACCGCGCCGGAATCCTGCGTGAACGTCTCATGAACTGGGCCTGAGCGTGCGCCGGTGGAAGTCATCATGCTCCCGTGCGCTCCTGGACGGATACTCTCCGCTTCGCCTTCCAACCGGTGGTCAACCTGACGACCGGGGCGGTTGCGGGACTGGAGATACTCGCCCGCCCTGAGAGCGGCGACATCCTGGCCGAAGCCCGTCGGGATCCCGAGCTCGACTGCCGACTGGCGGTGTCCGCGGTCCGTGCGGCGGTGCGCAAGGAGACCCTGCTCCCGGTGTTCGTCAACGTGTTCGCCGGCACCCTCGCCGACCTCGGTGGTCTCCCTTCCCTGCACGACGCTGTGCGCGAGGCGGGGCGCCTGCCGTGGGAGGTGACGATCGACGTCTGTCCGCCGTACACGCACGTGCCGCAGCAGGCGCTGCTGGAGGCGGTCGTCACACTGCGCGGCCAGGGCTTCCGGATCTGCGCGGACGGTGTGGGGGACGGGGACGTGCCCTTGCGGCTGCTCTCGGACATCGCTCCCGGACTCGTGAAACTGGACGCGTCGCTGCTGGCGCGGCCCGCGGTGGTGCGGTCCATGCGGACGCTGTGCGACGAGCTGGGAGCGCTCCTGGCCGTGGAGGGCGTGGAGACCGAAGGACAGTGCGCGGCGGCATGGGCGGCCGGAGCACAGCTGGCACAGGGCGAGCTCTTCGCGCCGCCGGCCCGGCTGCCCGCCGCGGACGTCTACGTTCCGCCCCGCTCCCCCGGCGTTATGGCGGTCCCCCGGTCCGGGCCGTCGGTACGGGAGTTCGTGCGGCCCGCCGCCTTGCTGCCCGCCACGGCATCGGCAGGGCAGGTGCGCGCGCTGCTGACCGGCTCGCCGGACGTGTCCGGGGTGCTGCTCGTGGACACCGCCGGGGTACCGGTCCGGTCGGTGCACCGGTCCCGCTTCCTGTTGTCGATGTCGGGGCGCTACGGGCACGCCCTGTACGCCGACCGGCCCGCGGCCAAGCTCGGCGACCCACCGCGGACGGTGGGCGTCGACGCGACCGCCTGGGAGGTGCTGGACGTGGTGGCGGTCGGCGGACGGGACCGTACGTCGGACGACGTGGCCGTGGTGGACGAGTACGGACGGTGCGTGGGCGTCGTACGGCTCGCGGACCTCGTGCGCGCGCTGGCCGAGACACGGGTGGAGGAGGCGGCCGGACTCAATCCGCTGACGCGTCTGCCGGGCTCGGACGCGATCACCGAGGAGGTGGACCGGCGCATCGCTGCCGGGCGGGCGTTCGCGCTGAGCTGGCTGGACGTCGACCACTTCAAGCAGGTCAACGACGGGGCCGGGTTCGCGGCGGGCGACGAGCTGATCCGGGCAGTGGGCCGCGCACTCCAGCAGGCCGCCACGGGAGGAGCACGCGTGGGGCACATCGGCGGGGACGACTTCCTGGTCCTGGCCGATCCGGACGGCCTCGATCCGCTGGCCGCCTCCGTGCTGGACGCGCCCTGGTCGGCGGGCGGGCGGCCGGTGACGCTGTCGCTCGCGACGGTGCTGTGCGCGCCGGGCAGTGTGGCGGACCACCGGCAGGCGGCGGCCTGCCTGGCACCGCTGAAGAAGGCGGCCAAGGCCTTGCACGGGGCGAGTTGGGTGCTGGGCCGCGCGGGATCGCCCGGCCACGAGACCCGCCGGGGGTCCGAACCGGCAGCGGCGGGGTGTGGAGTGGTGGAACCGGGTGGGGGGTGAGGGGCGGCTGCGGGGAAGGGCCGGGTTGACCGGGGGGGTCTGTATCGCTCGCAGGGCCGGAGCGGCGCGAGCGATGGGTCTGGGCGGCTTGCAGGGGCGCGTGGACTGAGGACATGTCTGCGCTCTGAGCCGCTTGCAGGGTCGTGTGGGCTCGGAGGGGCGGGCATGGGCTTCTGAGCCCCTCGTTGGGGCTTCAGCGGGCGAGCGGGGCTGGATCTGGCGGCGCTCCGGTGGGCTCGGCCCATGTGGTCGGCGGTGCTGTCAGGGGCGGCGCCTGGGCGCCGGGAACCTGCCCCGGCAGGCCCCGTACGGCGGCCTGCCGCGGGTCCCGACTGGTCCGGTTGAGAAACCGGCAGGTCAGGTAGATGCTGGACACGAGCAAGCGAGGAGTCAGGTGAGGCTGGGCAGTCGCCGAGGGCGGGGCTCAGCGAAGGCCGGACACCACCCGTCATGTCTCGCGCGGCGCACAAGGCCCGCGCGGGTCCGACCCAGATCTGAACAACGATCCCGACCGGGTACCGCCGCGGCCGTGCAACCGGCCACCCGGCCCGGCACGAACCCGGGCGGCCGTCACATGGCCGTCAACCGTTGCGGTCGGCTACCTTGACGCCCTTTGGGTGCCGGTGAACACTTCCGGTGTCAGTCGACATCGCCGTACATACTCGGCGTAATCCGGCACTGCGGCGCGTGAACGCGCCTGCGCCAAGGCCCATTCCCCCACGGGCGATTCGGCTGCGACGGCACGCTCGTCACGGATGCCGGGCGGGGCGCGGGACCCCCTGCCTTCGGCTGAAGTAGCCATGGGAAACGCACCCTGCACGTGAGGACCGGGGCGGACCGTCCCGGGCCTTGGCCTAGGAGCCGCCATGAGCAACGTAGACATCTTCGTCGGCGAGATCATCGGAACGGCGATTCTCATCCTGTTCGGCGCGGGCGTCTGCGCCGCCGTCACCCTCAGATTCTCGAAGGCGCGAGCCTCGGGCTGGATCGTCATCACGTTCGGATGGGGCTTCGGTGTCCTGGCCGGCGCGTACACGGCCGCCCCGCTGTCGGGCGGCCACATCAACCCCGCGGTCACGTTCGGCCTGGCCGTCGACACAGGCGTGTGGAACAAGGTCTGGGTCTACGTGCTCGGGCAGATGGTGGGGGCGATCCTGGGCGCCATCCTGGCGTACCTGCTGTACTTCGCCCAGTTCCGGGCCAATGTACGGCAGACGGGCACCACGGACGGCACGGTGGACGAGCCGGTGCCGACCCTGGGCATCTTCTCCACCATCCCGGAGATCAGGAACCCGGTCGCCAACCTGATGACGGAGGTCCTC
Organism: Streptomyces sp. Go-475; assembly: GCF_003330845.1. Classification (GTDB taxonomy): domain Bacteria; phylum Actinomycetota; class Actinomycetes; order Streptomycetales; family Streptomycetaceae; genus Streptomyces. Next base: position 1,241,860 of record NZ_CP026121.1, read on the forward strand.
GCGACCATCGCCCTGGTGCTGCCCATCCTCGCGCTCGTCGGTGACAACCGCGTCGTCCAGGGGGTCGGCATCGGACCGATCCCGGGCGAGGGAGCCGGGATCTACGGCTCCGGCATCTCGATCCTGCTGGTGGCTCTGCTGGTCGTCGGCATCGGTCTCTCGCTCGGTGGGCCCACCGGTTATGCGATCAACCCGGCACGTGACCTGGGTCCGCGCATCGTGCACCAGTTCCTCCCGATCCCGAACAAGGGGACGTCCGACTGGGGATACGCATGGGTTCCGGTGGTGGGGCCTTTGGCAGGCGGAGTCCTCGCGGCCCTCATCTACAACGCAGCCTTCTGAACCAGCCCGAGGGGTAGTCATGACGGACAACGCCGAGAAGTACGTCGCAGCGATCGACCAGGGCACCACGTCGAGCCGCTGCATCGTCTTCAACCAGCACGGCGCGATCGTCGCCGTCGACCAGCGCGAGCACCGCCAGATCTTTCCCAAGCCCGGCTGGGTGGAGCACGACGCCACCGAGATCTGGTCCAAGACCCAGGCGGTGGTCGCCGGGGCGATCGCCAAGGCCGGGCTGCGCGCCGACCAGCTGAGCGCGATGGGGATCACCAACCAGCGGGAGACGACCCTCCTGTGGGACCGCGCGACGGGCAAGCCGGTGCACAACGCCATCGTCTGGCAGGACACGCGGACGGCGGCGCTCTGCAACCAGCTGGGCGGATCGGACGGGCAGGACCGTTTCCGCGAGCAGACGGGGCTGCCGCTGGCCACCTACTTCTCCGGGCCCAAGGCGGCCTGGCTGCTCGACAATGTGCCCGACCTGCGGGCGCGCGCCGAACGCGGTGAGATCGCCTTCGGCACCATGGACTCGTGGCTGATCTGGAACCTCACCGGCGGCACGGACGGCGGGCAGCACGTCACCGACGTCACCAACGCCGGCCGGACCATGCTGATGAACCTGGAGACCCTCCAGTGGGACTCCTCGATCCTCTCGGCGATGAACATCCCCGAGGCCATGCTCCCCGAGATCAAATCCTCCGCCGAGGTGTACGGCACCGCCGTCGGCCAGCTCGCCGGCGTCCCCGTGGCCTCGGCGCTGGGCGACCAGCAGGCGGCCGTGTTCGGGCAGGCCTGCTACGACGTGGGCACGGCGAAGAACACGTACGGCACGGGAAGCTTCCTGCTGCTCAACACGGGCAACCGCCCGGTGCCGTCGAAGAGCGGCCTGCTGACGACCATGGGGTACAAGATCGGCAGTGAGGCGCCGATCTACTGCCTGGAGGGGTCGATAGCCATAACGGGCGCGCTGGTCCAGTGGTTCCGCGACCAGCTCGGCATCATCCGCACCGCCGACGAGATCGAGCCCCTGGCGGCGAGCGTGGAGGACAACGGCGGCGCGTACATCGTGCCCGCGTTCTCGGGCCTGTTCGCGCCGTACTGGCGCTCCGACGCGCGTGGCGTGGTCACCGGCCTCACCCGGTACGTCACGAAGGCGCACCTCGCGCGCGCCGTGCTGGAGGCGACGAGCTGGCAGACGCGCGAGGTCGTGGACGCCATGTACCAGGACTCCGGGGTGCACATCACCACCCTGAAGGTCGACGGCGGCATGACGAAGAACAACCTGCTCATGCAGCACCAGTCGGACGTGCTCGACGTGCCGGTGGTGCGGCCCAAGGTCTCCGAGACGACCTGTCTGGGCGCCGCGTACGCGGCCGGTCTGGCCACCGGTGTGTGGAACGACCTGGACGAGCTCAAGGCGCACTGGCAGAAGGACGTCGAGTGGACGCCGTCCATGGAGGCGTCGGTACGGGACCGCGAGTACCACAACTGGCGCAAGGCCGTGGAGCGGAGCTTCGGCTGGGAGGAGGACGGCGACAGCTAGCCACGCGCGCGTGGAGGGCCGTTCACGACTGCGGCCCGTACCCCTGTCGGCGGGGGTACGGGCCGTGCCCGCCGGTCGGTTCCGGTCAGGAGGTCACCGTGTGGCGGCGGTCCGCCGCGTAGGCCATGGCGTGCTGGACGACGCCGATGAGCGCTTCCTTGACGGACTCGCGGTCGCGGGCGTCGCACATCATGAGCGGTACGCCGTCGTCGAGGTCGAGGGCCTGGCGGACGTCCTCGACCGGGTAGATCGGGGCGCCCTCGAAGCAGTTGACGCCGACGAGGAACGGTATGGCGCGCCGCTCGAAGTAGTCGACGGCTGCGAAGCAGTCCTCCAGGCGCCGGGTGTCGGCCAGCACGACGGCACCGAGCGCGCCCTCGGAGAGTTCGTCCCACATGAACCAGAACCGCTCCTGTCCGGGCGTGCCGAAGAGGTACAGCACCAGGTCCTCGCGCAGGGTGATGCGGCCGAAGTCCATGGCCACGGTCGTGGTGTGCTTGCCTTCCACGCCGCTGATGTCGTCGACCGGGCGCCCGGCCTCGGTGAGCAGTTCCTCGGTGCGCAGCGGCCTGATCTCGCTGACCGCGCCGACGAGCGTGGTCTTGCCCACGCCGAAGCCGCCGGCCACAAGGATCTTGAGCGTGACGGGCTCGACCGGAGGCTTGCCGCGCTCAGAACGCCCGAAGATCATCGATCTCTTCTCCTGCTTGATGGGGGTCGGGCGACGGCGGGCCGTAGCCTCCGCCGCCGGGGGTTTCGATGACGAGTACGTCGCCGGGAATGACGTCCGCGGAGCCACTGCCGCCGAGGTCGGTCACCGTGCCGTCGGCGTGTTCCACCCGGTTGGCGCCGAGAGCGCCCGGCTCGCCGCCCGCCATACCGTACGGGGGGACGCGACGGTGCTGCGAGAGCGTGGAGACGGTCATGGGCTCCAGGAAGCGGATGCGGCGCACGGCACCGTCCCCGCCACGCCACCGTCCGGCGCCGCCGCTGCCGCGCCGGACCGCGAACTCCTCGAGGCGCACGGGCAGTCGCCCCTCCAGGACCTCGGGGTCGGTGAGGCGTGAGTTGGTCATGTGGGTCTGGACGACGGGTGCGCCGGGGAAGCCGTCGCCCGCTCCGGAGCCGGAGGCGACCGTCTCGTAGTACTGGTGGCGCGCGTTGCCGAAGGTGACGTTGTTCATGGTCCCGGAGCCCTCGGCCTGGACGCCGAGGGCGGCGTAGAGGGCACCGGTGATGGCCTGCGAGGTCTCCACGTTGCCCGCGACGACGGCGGCCGGCGGCTCGGGCGCGAGCAGGGAGCCGGGCGGTACGACGATGCTCAGGGGGCGCAGGCAGCCGTCGTTGAGGGGGATGTCGTCGGCGACGAGGGTGCGGAAGACGTACAGGACCGCCGCGTTGACGACCGAGAAGGGCGCGTTGAAGTTGGTGGGCAGCTGCGCGGACGTGCCGGTGAAGTCGATGGTGGCGGCTCGGTTCTCGCGGTCCACGCGTACGGTCACGCGGATGACGGCGCCCGAGTCGGTCTCGTAGGCGTACTCGCCGTCGTCGAGGGCGTCGATGACGCGGCGCACGGCCTCTTCGGCGTTGTCCTGGACGTGCCGCATATAGGCCTGGACGACGTCGAGGCCGAACTCCTCGATCATGCGGCCGACCTCGTCGACGCCCTTCTGGTTGGCGGCGATCTGGGCGCGGAAGTCGGCGAGGTTGGTCTTCGGGTTGCGGGAGGGGTACGGGGCCTCGGTGAGGAGGCGGAGGGTCTCTTCCTCGCGGAAGCGGCCGTTCTCGGCGAGCAGCCAGTTGTCGAAGAGGACGCCTTCCTCCTCGATGGTGCGGCTGTTCGCGGGCATGGAGCCGGGGGCGATGCCGCCGATCTCGGCGTGGTGGCCGCGTGAGGCGGCGTAGAAGAGGATCTCCGGGTCACTCTCCGTGTTGTCCGGCGCGGGACTGTCGAAGACCGGGGTGATCACTGTGACGTCGGGCAGGTGGGTGCCGCCGTGGTACGGGTCGTTGACGGCGTACGTGTCGCCCGGGCGCATGCGGGGGCCCCGCCGGCGGATGACCTCTTTGACGCTGGTTCCCATCGAGCCCAGGTGGACGGGGATGTGGGGGGCGTTGGCCACCAGGTTTCCGTCCGGGTCGAAGAGGGCGCAGGAGAAGTCCAGGCGCTCTTTGATGTTGACGGACTGGGCGGTGGACTCGAGGCGGGCGCCCATCTGCTCGGCGATGGACATGAAGAGGTTGTTGAAGACCTCGAGCAGAACCGGGTCGACTTTCGTGTCGAGATCGGAACTCTGCGTAACCGCGGCGCGTTCCATGAGCAGATGCCCGTCGTCGGTCGCCGCGGCCCGCCAGCCGTCGTCGACGACGGTTGTCGCGCCGGCTTCGGTGATGATCGCCGGGCCGGTGACGGGGTCGCCGGGGGGAAGGTCCTCACGGCGGTGGAGGGGTACGTCGCGCCAGGAACCGCCGGTGTGGAGGCGGACGGTCCGCGGCGGCGCGGGGCTGCCGTCCGGGGTGGCTCCGTGGGGAGCGAGAGCGGAGAGATCGGGGGGTTCTGTGATGCCGGTGGCTTCGACGGAGAGGGCTTCGACGACGATCGGGCGGTCGAGCGTGAAGGAGTACGTGGCGCGATGACGGTCCTCGAAAGCTCGCCGCATCGTGTCGGGCTCGGTCAGTTCGACGGTGAGGGTGGTGTCGGTGCCGTCGTAGCGGAGCTCCGCGCGACGAGTGACCTGGATGCGCTCCTCGGGGACGTCCTCGGCGAGGAGTTCGGCGCGCGCCGCGGCTTCGAGGTCTTCGGCGGTCTTGCGGACGCCGGGCATGGAGGCGGGGTCCAGGGGGGCCTCGACGGACTGTTCGCGCATGGCGGTGGTGTCGGCGAGGCCGATGCCGAGCGCGGAGAGGACACCGGCCATGGGCGGCACGAGGACGGTGCGGATGCCGAGGGAGTCGGCGACCATGCAGGCGTGCTGGCCGCCGGCGCCGCCGAACGTGGTGAGGGCGTAGCGGGTGACGTCGTGGCCCTTCTGGACGGAGATCCGCTTCACGGCGGACGCGATGTTGGCGACGGCGATCCGCAGATAGCCCTCGGCGACCTGCTCGGGGGTGCGGTCGTCGCCGGTCCGCTCGCCGATCTCGCGCGCGAGATCGGTGAAGCGGTCCCGGACGAGTGCCTCGTCGAGGGGCTCGTCGCCGTTCGGGCCGAACACGTTCGGGAAGTGGGCGGGCTGGATCCGGCCGAGCATGACGTTGGCGTCGGTGACGGCGAGCGGACCGCCGCCGCGGTAGCAGGCGGGTCCCGGGTCCGCGCCCGCCGAGTCCGGCCCTACGCGGTAGCGGGAGCCGTCGAAGTGCAGGACGGAGCCGCCGCCGGCCGCGACGGTGTGGATGTCCAGCATGGGGGCGCGCAGCCGGACGCCGGCGATCCGGCTGGTGAAGACCCGTTCGTACTCGCCCGCGAAGTGGGAGACGTCGGTGGAGGTGCCGCCCATGTCGAAGCCGATGACGCGGTCGAAGCCGGCGAGCTGCGACATCCGGGCCATGCCGACGATGCCGCCGGCCGGGCCGGAGAGGATGGCGTCCTTCCCGCGGAACTGCCCGGCCTCGGTGAGGCCGCCGTTGGACTGCATGAACATCAGCCGTACGCCTTCGAGTTCGTCGGCGACCTGCCGGACGTAGCGGCGCAGTACGGGCGAGAGGTAGGCGTCGACGACGGCGGTGTCCCCGCGGGGGACGAGCTTCATCAGGGGGCTGGCCTCGCTGGAGAGCGAGATCTGCGGGAAGCCGATGCGGGCGGCGAGTTCCCCGACAGCCTGTTCGTGGGCGGGGTGGAGGTGGCTGTGCACGCAGACCACGGCGACGGCCCGGATGCCGTTGTCGTACGCCTCCTGGAGGGGCCGAGCGAGGGCGTCCAGGTCGGGCGCGAGCAGGACGGTGCCGTCGGGGTCGACGCGCTCGTCGACCTCGACGACCCGTTCGTACAGCAGCTCGGGCAGGTCGATGCGGCGGGCGAAGATGCTCGGGCGGTCCTGGTAGGCGATGCGCAGGGCGTCGCGGAAGCCGCGGGTGATGGCCAGGAGGGTGCGTTCGCCCTTGCGCTCCAGGAGGGCGTTGGTGGCGACCGTGGTCCCCATGCGTACGGTCTCGACGGGGTCGTCGGAGCCGGACAGCAGGGCGCGGACGCCCTCGACCGCGGCGTCGGCGTAGCGTGCCGGATTGTCCGACAGGAGCTTGTGCGTGAGCAGCCGGCCGTCCGGGCGACGCGCGACGACGTCGGTGAAGGTGCCGCCCCGGTCGACCCAGAACTGCCAGCCAGTCACGTCAGTACCTCGCTTCCGCGCTGCTCACAGCGCCCGGAGGCCGTTGATCACGTCGCGCAGAATACTCTCGTCCGGCAGTTCGGCCGGGGGCACGGGCCGGTTCACATGGACGAATTCCGCGTCCACGAGATCTCCGACAAGGACCCGTACCACCCCGATCGGCAGATCGAGTTCCGCTGCGAGTTCGGCGACCGACTGCGGGACGTCACGGCACAGTTCGACGATGTCCACGTGCTCCGGGGAGAGCATGTGGTCGGCCTCCGGGTCGTCCGCGTGCGGTTCCGTGACGACGACCGCGATCAGGTCCAGGCGGTGCTGGCCCTGGCTGCTGGTGCGGCCGCGCGTCATGGCGTACGGACGGACGACCGGTCCGGCCTCGTCGTCGAACCAGTGGCTTCTTCCCTGACCGTCAGCGCTCATGTCATCCCACTACCCGCCTGCGGGCAGATCGGTGCGCGGAGCGGCGCCCAGATGCACACCCACCCGCTTCACGAGGAGTGTCATCTCGTAGGCGACCTGGCCGACGTCCGAGTCGGCGTCCGAGAGGACGGCGAGGCAGCTGCCGTCGCCGGCGGCCGTCACGAACAGGAAGGCGTCGTCGAGCTCGACGACCGTCTGGCGGACGTTGCCGGCCTCGAAGTGGCGTCCCACGCCCTTGGCGAGGCTGTGGAACCCGGAGGCGACGGCGGCGAGGTGCTCGCTGTCCTCCCTGGTCAGGTCCTTGGAGAACCCTGTCGGCAACCCGTCGCCGGAGAGCACGAGGGCCTTGCGGATGCTCGCGACGCGGTCCACGAGATCATCGAGGAGCCAGTTCAGCTCCCCCTTGCTGTTCGCGGTGTGGCCGGTCGCCTTCGGTGCGGTCATCGACCGTCCCCCTCTGTCGTTCCTTGTCGTGCTGCGCCGCTGTGGGCGGCATCGCCCGCGGCGTTCTCCTCGCGGCCGCGCTGCCAGCCGCGCTGGAGCGAGGCCATGCGGCTGCGTACTTCCTCGGCGTCGCGTTCGGCGGGCTCGGCCCTGGCCTCCGTACGGGGCTCGGGGCCCCGTTTCAGCTGCGGGGCCAGGTTGGCCTGCCGGACGCGCCGGGGCAGCGGCGCGGTGCCGGAGCGAGGTGTCTGGGGTGCGGAGCGGGGGTCGTCTCCCCGTCCTGCCGCGCCGGTCTCCCGGGGCGCGGCTCCGGAGCCGGTCCTGGGACGCATGCGCGCGCCGGGCGTCTCCGCCGGGGTGCCGGAGAGGCGGTCGGGCGCGTCCGGGCCGCTCGAGGCGATCTCCGCGCGGCGTGTCCGCCGGGGAAGGGAGGACGGCTCCGACCGGTCACCGAAGCCGCTGCCGGACGAGGCAGGGGATTCGGTGGGTTCCTCGTTCCGGCCGGCCGCGCCGATGCCCCGGCGAGCGGAATCCGTCCCCCGGCGACGGGCCGGCAGGGGCGGCGGTGCGTCCGGCTGCGACTCGCTGCCGGACGGCGAGCCCTCTGTGCGACGGCGGACCGGAAGCGCGGTCTCCGGCCCGGTCCGTCCGGTGTCTCGACCGCTCGCGGACTCCTCGCCCCGGCGGCGGGACGGGAGCGAGGGTGTGGCCCCCGAGTCCGCTCGGCCGGTGCCCGCGGTCTCCTCCTCGGTCTGGCTCCGCCGGGGGCGCTGCTCGGTGACGGGACGCCCGTGCGAGCTGACCAGCTTGGGGGTGTGGCGGCGGGACAGCGGGACCGGGGCGCTCAGCTCGCCCTCCGTGTCCGTGCGGTCCCGTGCGCTGCGGGAGTCGGCGGTCTGCTGGCGCGGGTCGGTGCGGCGGCCGGCCGTCTCGTTCGGGGCGCGGGTGAGGGAGTGGCGGGGGCGGAAGAGGCCGCCGTGTTCGCTGTTCTCGTCCTCGATGGCGCCGGGGAAGTCGTCGATGGCGTCGAGATCGACGGGGGCCTCGAGCTCGACCGGTCCGTCCAGGAGAGAGGCCGGCAGGCCGGGCCGTGCGGGCGCCTGGGACAGCGCGGCGCGGCGGTTGTCCTTGGGCTCGCTCTCCTTGGCGAGCTGGGGTCGGTCGAGCCGGAAGCCCAAGCCGTTGGTGTCCGGGACGTCGTCCGTCAGCAGCGCGTCGGGGATGAAGACGACGGCGGTCGTGCCGCCGTACGGGGAGGGCTGCAGGGAGACCCGGACGTTCTGTCGCTGGGCGAGACGGCTGACCACGAACAGGCCGAGCCGGTCGGTGTCGGACAGTTCGAACTCCGGCGTCTCCGCGAGCCGGAGGTTGGCGTCCAGGAGCGCTTCGGCGGCCATGCCGAGGCCGCGGTCGTGGATCTCGAGCGTGAAGCCGTTGGCGACCCGCTCGCCCAGGACCTGGACGGCGGTGTGCGGCGGGGAGAAGACGGTGGCGTTCTCCAGGAGTTCGGCCACGAGGTGGGTGAGGTCGGCTACGGCCGGGCCGGTGACAGCGATACGCGGAAGCCGGCGGACCTCGATGCGCTCGTAGTCCTCGACCTCGGCGACGGCGGCGCGCACGACGTCCATGAGCTGGACGGGCTTGCGCCACTGGCGGGAGGGAGCGGCGCCGGAGAGGATCACCAGGCCCTCGGCGTGCCGGCGCATGCGGGTGGTCAGGTGGTCGAGGCGGAACAGGTCGGCGAGTTCCTCGGTGTCCTCGGTCCTGCGCTCCATGGCGTCGAGCAGGGTGAGCTGCTTGTGGAGCAGGACCTGGCTGCGGCGCGCGAGGTTCACGAAGACCTCGGAGACACCGGCGCGCAGTTCGGCCTGTTTGACGGCGGCTTCGACGGCGGCGCGCTGGAGGGTGTTGAGGGCCTGGCCGACCTCGCCCATCTCGTTCTTGTCGTACTCCAGGCGCGGGACCTCGGTCTCGACGTCGACCTGCTCGCCCGCGGACAGGCGGCGCATCACGCTGGGCAGCCGTACTCCGGACGCCTCGTGGGCCTCCAGTCGCAGCTTTCGCAGGTCGCGGATGAGGGTGCGGCCGACGCGTACGGACAGGAAGAGGGAGAGCAGCAGCGCGATCAGGCCGAGTGCGCCGGCGATGACCGCCTTGGCGATGACGCCGATGGCCACCGGGTGGACGCGGTCCTGGTAGCGGTCGTTGGCCTGGTCGTTGAGGGTGCCGAGTTCGCCGAGGACGTTGCCGGCGGCGCTGTCCCAGCTCTTCGCGGTGACGCCGCGGGGTGTTCCGGCTCCGGAGTCGAGGGCCGCTTCCTCGGCCACGCGCAGCGGTGCGGAGGAGGCGTTCTTCCAGAAGCTCTCGTAGCGGTCGCGCTCGGCGACGGGCAGCAGCTGCAGGTTGACGTCGTACATCAGGGTGCGCTGGGCCACGAGGTCGGAGATCTCGCGCTCTTCGGCGTGGGAGATCCTGCCGACGATCAGGGCGGAGCCGAGGAGCGCGTCCTCGCGGGAGAGGAGTTCACGGGCGCGGGCGAGGTTGACCAGCGCGCGGTACTGCTTGTCCAGCTCCACGTTGTCGACCACGTGCAGGTTGGCCAGCAGGGCGTAGCACGGGTCGACCAGACGGTTGTAGAGGTCGAGAGCCTGGGAGCGGTTGACGGTGCCGTCCTCGACACTGCGGCGGAGCGACTCGATGCCCTCGAAGGCGTCCAGGACCGCGGTGAGCCGCTCGTCGGTGTCCTGGCCCATCGCGTCGCGGACGTCCGGGTTCTCGGCGTTCTCGCGGATGCTGCCGATGGCCTCGTCGGTGGCGGTCCGGCTGCGCCGCAGCGCGGCGAGCCCGTCGGAGGCACGGGGGTCGGCGAGGTAGACGAGGGTCTGGCGGCGTTCCTCCTGGAGGACGCGGACGGTGTCCTCGACGGGGTAGCCGATCTTCTCCACCACGGACGACACGTTGAACAGGTCGCTCGCCTCGCGTCCCGTGAGCACGGTGGCGAAGGCCCAGATCGCGGTCAGGGACACCAGCGGCACGAGAAGCAGCGCCACGATCTTCCGGCGGATGGACTTCCCGCGAAAGCGCATGGCCTCCCCCAGCTCGGGCCCCCGGCCTACCGGGGGTACACATGTGCGTCAACAAACGGCGCGAGCCTACTACCGACGCACAGGGAACTCGAAGACCGGTCCGGAGGCTGAACTTCCGCGCCAGCCACGAGGTGTGGGGAGTTGTCCGGGCATTGCAGGAGTTGTCTCCCCGAAACCGATGGTGAGCGTACGGGCCAATCTCCGTGGTCGGCCAGGGCGGTTGGCTGAAATTTTTCGGTTTCCGGGAATCTTCGTGGCGGGTCGTTCGTCCTTCACTACGGGAAATGGGGGCGGAATCGGCCACAGGAGCCGCATCCCGAACCCGGGCGGCGTAAAACAGCGCAAGCCGGGCAGCCACTGGGGAGCACGGGTCTTCGGATGCGGGCGAGCGGTCTGCTGGCGGTGGGGAGTGACACGTTGATGGGCACGGCGGAGCGGCGCGGGGCGCCCAGGGCTGGCGGGGCGCAGGTGACAGGGCATCGGGATCCCGAGGCGACCGGTCACGACCTTTCGGCTGCCGAGGCAGAGACAAGGGCTCGCGAGGCGGACGTCCTGGCACCCGAGGTGGGCCGAGGCATACGCGAGCAGCAGCACTACCGGCCCTTGTGGGTCGAGGAGCCGGCGCGGCGACGCCGGTTGCCGGATCCGGTGCGCACGGCGGCTGTGCGGGCGGTCCTGCTCATCGCCGTGACGCTGATTCAGGCGATGGTGGCCTTCCTGTGCACGATGGCCGGGTCCTGGCTGGCGTTCCCCATGGTGATCAGCAGTGTGGTCAGCACGATCGTGACCACGTGGGGGGCGCTCGACGTGTGGGTGACGCGTCAGGTCTGGAATCAGCGCAACGGAGTGGTGTCCATGCCGAGCAGCACGGCACGGGCCCTGCGCCGCGAGCGGCGTCGGGCCCGGCGTCAGGCACGTTCGGCGGAACGCGCCCAGGAGCGGATACGCCGGCAGGGTGGGGCCGGGCAGTTGTCCCACTCGTAAGGGCAGTTCGGCGCTTGTACGGCAGGCGCGGTGCTCGTAGGGAAGTCGGCACTCGTACGGCAGGTGCGGTACTCATGCGGAAGGTGGTGTTCCTGAGGCAGGTGCGGCGGGCGCGGTCCTCGTATAGAAGGTGCGCCACTCGCGCAGAGATTGCGGCCGAAGGGCCTGGCGAAGCCCCGGGCCGCGACCGAGGCTCAGCGGACCCCGGAGCCGGTCCCCACTCACGGGGCGACGGACCGGACCCGCTCCTCCCCGGCGTCCCTGGCGAGTTCGCGTCTGGCCCGCATGAAGGGGCGCGGGCGGTCCACGGCGAGCACGGCGGTCGTGCGGCCGTCGCGCTCGTAGCGGGCGAGGAAGCCGCCCTCGGCCGGTGCGCCGTCGGAAAGCTCGCCCTCGGCGATGCGGACGGTGTCGCCGTCCCGGCGCCGGCCGGCGAACTGGATGCGTGCGCCGTACTGGTCGGACCAGAAGTAGGGCACCGCGTCGGCGGTCCTGACGGTGTGTCCGGCGAGCAGGTTCGTCACGGCGACGCGGGGCTGCTGGGTGGCTGACGTCCAGTGCTCGGCGCGGTGGCCGCCGACGCAGGCGACGTCACCGACGGCGACCACCTGAGGCAGGGTCGTCACACACCCGTCGTCGCACAGGACGCCGTCCCGCACGGCCAGGGCGGATCCGACCAGCCAGGTCGTGTTGGGGACGGCACCGATTCCGACGATCACGGTATCGGCGGGGAGGGTGCGGCCGTCGGTGAGGTCCACGCCGGTGACGGTGGCGGTGCCCCGCAGGCCGGTCACACCGGTGCCGGTGACGAGGTCCACACCGCCGCGGCGGTGCAGTGCGGCGCACACGGCCGCCATGTCGGCGCCGAGTTGGGGCACGAGCGGGAGCCGGGCGGCCTCGACGACGGTGACGGAGTGACCGAGGGAGGAGCAGGACGAGGCGGTCTCGGCGCCGATGAAGCCGCCGCCGATGACGACGACGCGGCGCGGGCCACGGCTGAGTTCCTCGCGCAGGGCGAGGGCGTCGTCGAGGGTGCGGAGCGTGTGGACTCCGGCGAGGCTGTCGCCGGGGAGACGGCGGGCCGAGGCACCCGTGGCGATGACGACGCCGTCGGTGGACACGGTACGGCCGTCGTCCAGCAGGACGCAGCGGCCGCGGGCGTCGAGGGCCCGGGCACGGACGCCGAGGAGCCACTCGGCGGCGAGTTCGGCGGTCTCCTCGGCGTCGGTGAGGGCGAGTTGTGTCTCGTCGGCGCGGCCGGTGAGGAAGTCCTTGGAGAGCGGAGGCCGGTCGTAGGGGTGGTGGGGTTCGTCGCCGACGATCACCAGTCGCCCGTCGTAGCCCTGGGCGCGCAGTTCCCGGGCGGCGTACACGCCGGAGAGCGAGGCGCCGACGATGGTCACGGTTCGCATGCGGCGTACCTCCTTCCGGCGCCTGGACCAGTGCCGGCCGCGCCGGTCCTCGTCTGCACTCCAGGGGCGTCCGGCGTGGCGCCAGGGCGGCGGCGCCCCCTTCCGGGGCCCGGACCACTGCCGGCCATGCCAGTCGCAGTCAGCACTCCAGGAGCGTCCAGCCTGACGCCAGGGCGGCGACGCCACCGCTCGCCGTCCGGAGTGACGGCAAGGCAGCGGTGCCCCGTCGCGCCGTCCGGCGACCCCGCTGAGCGGTTCTCGGCACGCCGCCCGCAGGCACCCCCGGCGCCAAGGCCGTTCGCGCCCCCAGCCGCCCCCCGGTCCTGTCCCGTCACGCCGCCGTCCCCTCCTCCGCCGCGAGGTGGACGTGGATGACGCCGCCGTCGACGGTGACGCGGTGGGTGCGGACGGGGCGGCGGGCCGGGAGGCACGTCGGCAGGCCCGTGCGCAGGTCGAAGGAGGCGGCGTGCAGCGGGCATTCGACCAGGCAGCCCTCCAGCCAGCCCTCCGAGAGGGAGGCGTCCTGGTGGGTGCAGGTGTCGTCGATGGCGTGGAGTTCGCCGTCGTCGGTGTGGAACACGGCGACGGGCGGTGTCGTCTCGAGGCGGATGGACTCGCCCTTGGGGAGGTCTTCGAGGCGGCAGACGGGAATCACGGGCCCCCCTCTCGGTCCGGGGCGCATGGCCCGGAGCCGTTCGGCCAGACTGTAGGCAGTTCAGGGAGTGCCGGACCGGGGCGGGTCCGGGCACGGAAAGGTGGTGGTGCGCATGGGTCCGGTCCCGCGATCGGGACGGGTCTCCCACCGGGAGTTCGGCCCCTTCCGAGATTCGGACGCTTCGGTAACATGATGTTTCACATGGCGCATGAGCAAGCGCTATGCGCAACAGAATCCGGGCGGGACGACCGTCGCGTCAAGGGTTTCCCGCAGATGCGGCCCAAACAGGGCCGACAGGTGGTGAGAGTTCAGCCATGACCGGCACGGAGAAGCGGTCCGACCGCGACGAGAACCGAACGGAGAGCACGGCGAAGCAGGGCGGCAGAGGCGCGGCGAGTGCGGTCCAGTCGGTGGACCGGGCCGTGAGCGTCCTGGAGATCCTCGCCCGGCACGGCGAGGCGGGCGTCACCGAGATCGCGGACGAGCTGGACGTGCACAAGTCCACGGCGTTCCGGCTGCTCGGCGTGCTGGAGAACCGCGGCCTGGTGGCCCAGGCGAAGGACCGCGGCAAGTACTACCTGGGCGCCGGCGTACTACGCCTCGCGGGGGCGGCGGCAGTGCGGCTGGACGTGTCCCAGGAGGGTGTCCCGGTGTGCCGGGAACTCGCCGACGAGCTGGGCGAGACAGTCAACATCGCGGTCCTGGACGACGACGCGGCGGTCAACATCATGCAGGCCAGAGGCACCGCCTCCGTCACCGCGCAGAACTGGCTCGGCCGCCGCACCCCGCTGCACGCCACGTCCAGCGGCAAGGTGCTGCTCGCCCATATGCCGCCCACCCTGCGGGAGGGCCTGCTGGCGCGCCCGCTGCACCGCTTCACGGAGCGCACGGTCACGGTCGCGTCCATGCTGCGCGGCGAGTTGGACACCGTGGTGCGGCAGGGGTACGCGATCACGGTCGAGGAGCTGGAGATCGGGCTGGCGGCAGCGGCGTCGCCCGTCCGCGCGCACGACGGCAAGGTCATCGCCTCTCTCAGCGTCTCGGGACCGGTGTACCGGCTGAGTCCGGAACGGCTGCCGGAGGTGGCGAAGCGCACCGAGGCGGCGGCGGCCGAGCTGTCCCGCCGTATGGGCTACGGCTTCTGACGTAGCGCGGGCAGAGCGCCGAGAGCGTAGGGCGCACAGCGCGGGACCAGGCGAAACGCCTGGTCCCGCGCTGTTGTGTGTCCGGCGGGTTTCGCCCGTCCCGTTCTGTTTTCCAAGGGTTGACGCGAACCATGACCCGCACCTCTTGACGACCCCTCGATGGCGTTCCCACTATGTTCCCCATCGCGCAACCCATCGTGCATTGCGCAACAGCAGAGGAGCTAGGTCGTGCCACATGAGGTCCGAGCCGTAGTCGCTGTCGAGAAGGGCGCACCCGTCGAGGTGCGGACGATCGTGGTTCCCGACCCCGGGCCGGGAGAGGTCCTCGTCACCGTGCAGGCCTGCGGGGTCTGCCACACGGATCTGCACTACCGGGAGGGCGCGATCAACGACGACTTCCCGTTCCTGCTGGGCCATGAGGCGGCCGGCACGATCGAGGCGGTCGGTGAGGGTGTCACCGACCTGAAACCCGGCGACTACGTGGTGCTCGCCTGGCGTGCCCCGTGCGGCAGCTGCCGTTCCTGTCGCCGTGGCCGCCCCTGGTACTGCTTCGACTCCCGCAACGCCGCCCAGCCGATGACCCTGCTGGACGGAACACCGCTCACCAACGCCCTCGGGATCGGCGCCTTCGCCGAGAAGACCCTCGTGGCGGCGGGGCAGGCGGTGAAGATCGACCCGGCCGCCCGGCCGGAGGCGGCGGGCCTCATCGGCTGTGGCGTGATGGCCGGCTACGGCGCCGCCGTCAACACCGGCAACGTCGGCCGGGGCGACTCGGTCGCCGTCATCGGCTGCGGCGGAGTCGGCAACGCGGCGATCGCGGGTGCCTGTCTCAACGGCGCCATGAAGGTCATCGCCGTGGACATCGACGACAGGAAGCTCGACCAGGCGGAGAAGTTCGGCGCGACGCACACCGTCAACTCGCGGGGCACGGACCCCGTCGAGGCGGTACGGGAGCTCACCGGCGGCTTCGGGGTCGACATCGCCATCGACGCCGTAGGCCGCCCCGAGACCTTCCGGCAGGCCTTCTACATGCGCGACCACGCGGGTCTGCTGGTCCAGGTCGGCGTGCCCTCACCCGAGATGAAGCTCGAACTGCCGCTGATCGACGTGTTCTCGCGGGGCGGAGCGATCAAGTCGTCCTGGTACGGCGACTGCCTGCCGAGCCGCGACTTCCCCTTCCTGATCGACCAGTACCTGTACGGGCTGCTGGACCTGAACGCGTTCGTCAGCGAGACGATCGCCCTGGACGAGGTGGAAGCGGCGTTCGCGAAGATGCACCGGGGTGAGGTGCTGCGCTCGGTGGTCGTCCTGTGAGCGCCGTGCGGGTCCGGCGCGTCGCCACCTCGGGCACGTTCAGCCTCGACGGCGAGACGTTCGACGTCGACAACAACGTCTGGCTCGTCGGTGACGACGAGGAGGTGCTGGTCGTCGACGCCGCGCACGACGCCCGTGCGATCCACGAGGCCGTCGCGGGCCGCCGGGTCACCGCGATCGTGTGCACGCACGCCCACGACGACCACATCGACGCGGCGCCCGACTTGTCGGCCCTGACCGGCGCGCCGGTCCTGCTGCACCCCGACGACCGCGAGCTGTGGTCCCGCACGCACCCCCACCGCAAGCCCGACGGTGACCTCGTCGACGGCCAGGTCCTCGCGGTCGCCGGGATCGAACTCCGGGTCATCCACACCCCCGGCCACACCTGGGGCAGTTGCTCCCTCCACGCCCCCTTCCTCGACGCCGTCCTCACCGGCGACACGCTGTTCCACGGCGGCCCGGGCGCCACCGGCCGCTCCTACTCGGACCGTCCGACGATCGAGGCGTCGCTGCGCAACCGGCTGCTGACCCTGCCCGGCGCCACCACCGTCCACACCGGGCACGGCCCGGACACCACGATCGCGGCGGAGCGCCGGAACGTGCCGGCGCCCTGAGCCCCACAAAGCTGCCTCCCGACAAGCACCCAGCCCCAGCGCGTTCATCCCGTCCCGGCAAGGAGGGGCATGTCCAGCACACCCGAAATCCCCCGCGTGGTCATCGTCGGCGCCGGCATCGTCGGCTGTTCCCTCGCCGACGAGCTGACGGCCCGCGGCTGGACCGACGTCACCGTCCTCGAACAGGGGCCCCTGCCCGCGCCCGGCGGCTCCACCTCGCACGCGCCCGGCCTCGTCTTCCAGACCAGCCCGTCGAAGACCCTCACCGCCCTCGCCCGCTACACGGTCGAGAAGTTCGGCTCCCTCGACGTCGACGGCGTCTCCTGCTTCCAGCGAGTCGGCGGCCTGGAGCTGGCCACCACCCCCGAGCGCCTCGCCGAACTGCACCGCAGGGCCGGCTACGCCGCCTCCTGGGGCGTGCGCGGCGAAGTCGTCAGCGCCGCACGCTGCAAGGAACTGTGGCCCCTCATCGACGAGTCGATCGTCCTCGGCGGCTTCCACACCCCGGACGACGGCCTCGCCCGCGCGCTGCTCGCCGCCCGGGCGCAGCTGGCCCGGGCCACCGCGCGGGGCGCCCGCTTCCTGGACCGGCACACGGTCACCGGCATCGAACGGGACGACGGCCGGGTCACCGCCGTCGTGACCGACCGGGGAACTTTCCCGGCCGACCACGTCGTCTCGGCGGCCGGTTTCTGGGGCCCGGTCATCGGCCGCATGGCCGGAGTCGACGTACCGCTGCAACCGCTCGCCCACCAGTACGCCAGGACCGGGCCGCTTCCCGAGCTGAGCGGTGCCACCGCGGAGGCTTCGAAGCCGATCCTCCGCTTCCAGGACCGCGACCTGTACTTCCGTGAGCACACCGACCGCATCGGCATCGGCTCCTACGCCCACCGTCCCCTGCCCGTCGACCCGTTCGCGGTCCTCCCGTACGACGAGGCCCGCTCCCGGAACATGGACATGCCGTCCTCCTACCCCTTCACCGAGGAGGACTGGGCCCCCAGCTGGGCGGACTGCCGACGCCTGATGCCCGCCCTGCGCGACTGCGAGATCGAGTCGGGCTTCAATGGCGTCTTCTCCTTCACCCCGGACGGCATGCCGGTCCTCGGCGAGTCGCGGACGCTGCGCGGGTTCTGGCTGGCCGAGGCCGTCTGGGTCACGCACTCCGCCGGTGTCGCCAAGGCCGTCGCCGAGTGGATGGTGGACGGGCGGCCCTCGCTCGACCTGCACGAATGCGACCTCACACGCTTCGAGGAGGCGCAGCGTTCGCCCTCGTACGTCCTTGAGCGCGGGGCGCGGCAGTTCATCGAGGTGTACGACGTCATCCATCCGCTCCAGCCGATGGAGCAGCCGCGTCCGCTCCGGGTCAGCCCCTTCCACGCCCGGCAGCAGCGGCTCGGGGCGTACTTCCTGGAGGGCGGCGGTTGGGAGCGCCCGCACTGGTACGAGGCGAACGCCCCTCTCGTGGACGCTCTCGGGCCCCTCCCCGAGCGGGACGCCTGGGCGGCCCGCCACTGGTCACCCGTCGCGGCGGCCGAGGCGAAGGCGACCCGCGAGAAGGTGGCCCTGTACGACATGACGCCCCTGCGCCGCCTGGAGGTGACCGGCCCCGGCGCCCTCGGCTTCCTCGACCGCATGACCAGCAACAACCTCCGCAAGAAGCCGGGAGCGGTCACCTACACGCTGCTTCTCGACGAGTCGGGCGGCATCCGTTCGGACCTGACCGTGGCCCGCCTCGCCCCCGACCGCTTCCAGGTCGGTGCCAACTCCCCCGCCGACCTCGACCGGCTGCTGCGCCACGCGCCCGCCGACGTCCACATCCGGGACATCACCTCCGGCACCTGCTGCGTCGGTGTCTGGGGCCCGCTCGCGCGCGATCTCGTCCAGCCGCTCAGCCCCGACGACTTCTCGCACGAGGCCTTCGGCTACTTCCGCGCGAAAGAGACGTACATCGGGCACGTTCCGGTGACCGCCCTGCGGCTGAGCTACGTCGGTGAGCTGGGCTGGGAGCTGTACACCACCGCCGACCTGGGGCTCCGGCTCTGGGACACGCTGTGGGAGGCCGGCCGGGGGCTCGGGGTGATCGCGGCCGGCCGCTCGGCGTTCAACTCCCTGCGCCTGGAGAAGGGCTACCGCGCCTGGGGCGTCGACATGACCGACGAACACGACCCGTTCGAGGCGGGCGTCGGCTTCGCCGTGCGGATGGACAAGGAGGACTTCGTCGGGCGGGCCGCCCTGCGGGACCGCCCGGAGCCCACGCGCCGCCTCACGCCCCTGCTCCTCGACGACCCCGCCGCCGTCGTCCTCGGCAAGGAGCCGGTGTACGTCGACGGCGCCCCCGCCGGCTACGTCACCAGCGCGTCGTACGGCTACACGCTCGGCCGCTGCGTCGCCTACGCCTGGCTGCCCGCCGGGCTCGCCACCGGCACGGGCGTGCACATCGAGTACTTCGGCGAGAAGGTCCCGGCCACCGTCGCCGACGAGCCGCTGTTCGACCCGAAGATGACCCGTATTCGCCGGTAGGAGGCGTTTCCCTCGTGACGACGACCCCGATCACTCCGAGCCTGATCGCCACCCTCCCCGGCCACTACTACACCGACCCGGACGTCTTCCGGCAGGAGCAGGAGCGCGTCTTCGAGTCGCTGTGGTTCTGCGCGGTCCGCAGCTCCGACCTGGACCGGCCGGGTGCCTTCCGCACCGTCCAGGTCGGCCGCGAGAACGTCATCATCACCCGCAACCGCCAGGGCGGACTCCGCGCTTTCCTCAACGTCTGCCGCCACCGCGGGGCCCGGCTCTGCCTGGAGGAGTCGGGCGAGACACGCCGCACGCTCCAGTGTCCGTACCACGCCTGGACGTACGACCTCGACGGCAAGTTGATCGCCGCACCCAACTTGATCAAGATGCCCGACGTCGATCGGGTCGCGTACGGGTTGATCAATGTCTCTCTGCGCGAGTGGCTCGGCTACGCCTGGGTGTGCCTGGCGGACGAACCGCCCTCCTTCGAGGACACGGTCGTGCACGCCGC
The DNA here is from genome assembly GCF_003330845.1 of Streptomyces sp. Go-475. Classification (GTDB taxonomy): domain Bacteria; phylum Actinomycetota; class Actinomycetes; order Streptomycetales; family Streptomycetaceae; genus Streptomyces. The sequence continues at coordinate 1,261,160 of NZ_CP026121.1, forward strand.
CGTCGAGCGCCTCAGTGACGTCGCCGCGATCGAGCACTACGGCACGGAGAACCTCGCGCTCGGCAAACGCATCACCTATGACGTGAAGGCGAACTGGAAGCTGATCGTCGAGAACTTCATGGAGTGCTACCACTGCGCGACGATCCACCCCGAACTGACCGAGGTGCTCCCGGAGTTCGCCGACGGCTACGCGGCCCAGTACTACGTGGGCCACGGCGCCGAGTTCGGCGCCGACGTCAAGGGCTTCACGGTCGACGGCAGCGAGGGCTTCGGCAAGCTCCCCGAGGTGAGCGCCGACCAGGACCGCCGCTACTACGCCATCACGGTCAAGCCGACGGTGTTCGTCAACCTCGTCCCGGACCACGTCATCCTGCACCGCATGTTCCCGCTCGCCGAGGACCGCACGGTCGTCGAGTGCGACTGGCTGTACGCCCCGGAGGTAGTGGCGTCGGGGGCGGACGTGTCGCGGTCGGTGGAGCTCTTTCACAGGGTGAACGTCCAGGATTTCGAGGCCTGTGAACGGACGCAGCCGGCGATGTCCTCCCGGGCGTACCGCAAGGGCGGTGTGCTGGTCCCCAACGAGCACCACATCGGGATCTTCCACGAATGGCTCGTCGGGCGGCTGGGAGGCGCGCATGCCGGACCTGTTCATTGACGGCGAGTGGCGGGGGGCGGTCGGCCGGCGCACCCGGGAGATCCGCTGCCCGGCCGACGGATCCCTGGTCGGGGTCGTGGACGAGGCGGGCGGCAAGGACACGGCGGACGCCATCGCCGCGGCCCGCCGGGCCTTCGACGCGGGGCCCTGGCCCCGGACCCCGGCCTTTGAACGCGGCGATCTGCTGCTGCGCGTCGCGGACCTGCTCCAACGCGACAAGGAGGCCCTCGCCCGCGCCGAGTCCCTGGACACGGGCAAGCGGCTCCTGGAGAGCGCGTACGACATCGACGACGTCGCGAACTGCTTCCGCTACTTCGGGCGGCTCGTGGCGAGCGAGACCGGCCGGGTCGTGGACACCGGCAGGCAGGACGTCGACAGCAGGGTGGTGCACGAGCCGGTCGGCGTGTGCGGTCTCATCACGCCCTGGAACTACCCGCTCCTGCAGACGGCCTGGAAGGTCGCCCCGGCCCTCGCCGCCGGCAACACCTTCGTGCTGAAACCGAGCGAGCTGACCCCGCACACCGCGATCCACCTCGTGCGGTTGCTGGCGGAGGCGGGGCTTCCGCCGGGCGCCGGCAACCTGGTCCTCGGCGCCGGTCCGGAGGCGGGCGCTCCGCTCGCCGACCATCCGGACGTGGACCTCGTCTCGTTCACCGGCGGCCTGGAGACCGGCCGCCGGCTGATGGCGGCCGCCGCCGGGACGGTGAAGAAGGTGGCCCTCGAACTCGGCGGCAAGAACCCGAACATCGTCTTCGCGGACGCCGGTTTCGAGGCGGCCGTCGACATGGCGCTGACGGCCGTGTTCCTGCACTCCGGGCAGGTGTGCTCGGCAGGTGCGCGGCTGCTCGTCGAGGACGCGCTGCACGACCGGTTCGTCGACGAGGTCGTCCGGCGGGCGCGGGGAATCCGGCTGGGCGGGCCGTTCGACGAGCGGGCCCGGACCGGGCCGCTCATCTCGGAGGCGCACCGCGCCAAGGTCGAGGCCTACGTGGCGCAGGGCCTCGCGGAAGGCGCGGTGCTGCGCTGCGGCGGGGCGCGCCCGGACCGGCCGGACCTGGCCGACGGTTTCTACTACCTGCCCACCGTCCTGGACGCGTGCACCGCGGACATGTCGGTGGTCCGGGAGGAGTCGTTCGGTCCGGTCCTCACCGTCGAGCGGTTCACGAGCGAGGACGAGGCCGTACGCCTCGCCAACGACACGGTCTACGGCCTCGCCGGCGCCGTGTGGACGAGCGACGAGGCGCGCGCGGCGCGGGTGGCGGCCGGGCTGCGGCTCGGCACGGTCTGGATCAACGACTACCACCCCTACGTCCCGCAGGCGGAGTGGGGCGGTTTCAAGCAGTCCGGCTCCGGGCGCGAACTGGGACCCACGGGGCTCGCCGAGTACCGCGAGACGAAGCACATCTGGCGCAACACCCGTCCCACCCCCCAGGGTTGGTTCGGCTGACCGAAACCGACCTGTCGGAACACGCATCGAGGAACCGCCCATGACAGCTCCCGCGCAGTCCACGGACCCACACGGCCAGGACGACGCCGAACTCACCGAGTTCGGCTACAGACCCGAACTGAAACGGACCCTCGGCAACTTCCACACCTTCGCCGCCGGGATCAGCTACATCTCGATCCTGACCGGCACCTTCCAGCTGTTCTACTTCGGCTACGCCAGCGGCGGCCCCGCCTACTGGTGGTCGTGGCCGATGGTCTTCGTGGGCCAGTTCATGGTCGCCCTCTGCTTCGCGGAGCTGGCCGCCCGCTATCCCGTGGCCGGATCCGTCTACAACTGGTCGAAGAAGATAGGCAATCCGCATCTGGGCTGGCTCGCCGGCTGGATGATGTTGATCGCCTCGATCGTGTCCATATCGGCCGTGGCGCTGGCCTACCAGTTGACGCTGCCGCAGATCTCGTCGTTCTTCCAGTTCGTGGGGGACGGCACCGGTACGTACGACGTGGCGACCAACGCGGTCATCCTGGCCGCGGTGTTGATCCTGTTCACCACCCTGGTGAACGCCTTCGGCGTCAAGTTGATGGCGCGGATCAACACGGCGGGCGTGTTCATCGAGTTGATCGCCACTGTCGTACTGATCGTCCTGTTCGCCGTCCACATCACGCGGGGCCCCCAGGTCGTCATGGAGACGCACGGCACCGGCGCGGGGTACGGAAACGGCTACCTGGGCGCCTTCCTGGTGGCCTCGCTGGCCTCGGCGTACGTCATGTACGGCTTCGACACCGCCGCCTCGCTGGGCGAGGAGTCCCTGGACCCGACCCGGAACGCGCCGCGCGCGATCATCCGGGCGATCGTCGCGTCGTTCATCCTCGGCGGGTTGATCCTGTTGCTCGCGTTGATGAGCGTGTCCAGTCTGAACGGCGAGAAGCTGTCCACGGACGGTCTGCAGTACATCGTGCTCGACGTGCTCGGCCCGACGGCCGGCAAGGCGATGCTGTGGTGCGTGCTGATCGCGGTGACGGTGTGCGCCCTGGCGGTGCACACCGCGGCGGTCCGGCTGGCGTTCGCGATGGCCCGCGACAACAACCTGCCAGCGTCCTCGAAGCTGGCCAAGTGCCACCCGCGGTTCCAGACACCGGTCCTGCCCACCGTGATCATCGGGATCCTCGCGCTGGCGATCCTGGTGGTCAACATCCGCCAGCCGCAGATCTTCACCGTCGTGACCAGCATCGGCATCATCATGATCTACCTCGCCTATCTGGGCGTCACGGTGCCGCTGCTGGCCGCCCGGCTGCGGGGGAAGTGGCAGCCCGCGGACGGGGGCCGGTTCTCGCTGGGCCGCTGGGGCCTGCCGGTCAACATCCTGGCCGTGCTGTGGGGCGGGGCCATGACGCTCAACCTGATCTGGCCGCGGGCCGCCGTCTACAACGCCACGGAGCCCTACCACTGGTACCTGCGCTGGGGCGCGGTGCTGTTCGTCGCGGTCATCGCGGGCGGCGGCTTCGCCTACTACTGGTTCGTCCAGCGGCACCGCACCGGCGTGCTCGCCGAGCACCGCGCCGATGCCGCGGCCACCCCTCCCGTCACCGCCCCGGCGGCCGACTGAGGACCGAAGGAGGACCCATGAGCACGCATGAGTTCGACTACGTCGTGGTCGGCGGCGGCACCGCGGGCAACGTGGTGGCGGCCCGGCTCTCCGAGGACCCCGCGGTCACGGTGTGCGTCCTGGAGGCCGGCCCGAGCGACGTCGGCGACGACGACGTCCTGCGGCTGGAGCGCTGGATGGGCCTGCTGGAGTCCGGCTACGACTGGGACTACCCGGTCGAGCCCCAGGCCAGCGGCAACAGCTTCATGCGGCACGCCCGGGCGAAGGTGCTCGGCGGCTGTTCCTCCCACAACTCCTGCATCGCCTTCTGGGCGCCGGCCGAGGATCTCGACGACTGGGCGGCCGCGGGCTGCGCGGGCTGGAGCGCGGCCGACCTGTTCCCGCTGTACCGGCGGCTGGAGAACAACGACGCGCCCGGCGACCACCACGGCCGCACCGGCCCGGTCAAGCTGCGCACGCTGAAGAGCGACGACCCGTGCGGCACGGCCCTGCTGGAGGCGTGCGCGCAGGCGGGCATCCCCACGGTCGCCTTCAACACGGGCCGGACGGTGGTCCGGGGCGCCAACTGGTTCCAGATCAACGCCGACGAGAACAACATCCGCCAGTCGTCCTCGGTCGCCTATCTGCACCCGGTTCTCGGCAAGCGGCCCAACCTGGAGGTACGGACGGGAGTCCGCGCCAAGCGGCTGGTCCTCGACGGGCGGCGCTGCGTGGGTGCCGAGTACCTCGACCCGGATCTGATCCACACCCGGACGGTACGGGCCCGCCGCGAGGTGATCGTGTCCTGCGGGGCGATCGACTCGCCGAAGCTGCTGATGCTGTCGGGCATCGGGCCGGCCGGGCACCTGCGCGAGGTGGGCGTGGAGGTCGTCGTCGACTCCCCCGGGGTCGGCGAGAACCTCCAGGACCATCCCGAGGGCGTGATCATGTGGGAGGCCCGGCAGCCCATGACCACCACGTCCAGCCAGTGGTGGGAGGCGGGCGTCTTCTACGACACCGAGCCGGGGCTCGACCGGCCGGACCTGATGTTCCACTACGGGTCGGTGCCGTTCGACATGAACACGGCCCGGCACGGCTACCCCACCTCGGAGAACGCGTTCTGCCTCACCCCCAACGTGACGCGGGCCAGGTCGCGGGGGACGGTGCGGTTGCGGACCCGGGACTACCGGGACAAACCGAGGGTCGACCCGCGGTACTTCACGCACGAGCACGATGTGCGGGTGATGACGTACGGGCTGAGGCTGGCACGCCGGATCGCGGAACAGCCCGCGCTGAGCGGCTGGGCGGGAGCGGAGCTGGCGCCCGGGCCGGACGTGCGGACGGACGACGAGTTGCTCGACTACATCCACAAGACGCACAACACGGTGTACCACCCGTCCTGCACGGTGAAGATGGGCGCGGACGACGATCCGTCCGCTCCCCTGGACGCCCGGTTGCGGGTCAAGGGCGTCCAGGGGTTGCGGGTGGCGGACGGTTCGGTCATGCCGGATCTCGTCACCGTCAACCCCTGCATCACCACGATGATGATCGGCGAGAAGTGCGCGGATCTCCTGCGGGAGGACGCCTGACCTAAGAGGTCGCGGGCGCCGGGCGCTTGTACATCCTGGTCGCCGTGATCTCGCTGTGGACCGCCTCCCCCGCCTGGGGCTGCTGCGGCAGGCCCGGGCGGAGGTGTTCCTCGACGCTGATGTACTTCAGGCCCGCCCTCAGGTCGGCGTCGTTGCGCATGCGGATGACCAGGGGGAACTCGGCCAGCGCGGTGGTGTCGAACAGGCCCGTGGTGTACAGGAGCTGCACGCCCAGGGCGTCCGACACCGCCCGCTGGAGTTCCAGCAGGTAGGTGGCGTTGGCGCGGCCGATGGGGTTGTCGAGGAACAGCGTGCCCGCGTGCCGGTGCTTGTCGCGGCCCCGGTCGTTCGAGCGCAGGGCGGCCATCGTGCAGTACAGGGCGATGGCGGCGGTGAGGAGCTGGCCGCCGGAGAAGACGTCGCCCATCTGCCCGACGGGCACGCGCTCGGCGCGCAGCACCGCGTCCGGCTTGAGGATCTCGACGGCGACACCCTTGGGCTGCAACGCCGCCGCGACGCCCCGGAGCAGCAGGGACATGCCGTCCCGCCGCAGGTCGGAGTTCTTCCTGACGGCGGCGCGGGTCGCCTCGTCGATGACCTCGCCGAGCCGCTCGGTGAGCGTGGCCTGGTCGGGCTCCTCGAAGCGGATGCGCAGGAACTCCTGCCCGGACCACTCGCCGAGGCCTTCGGGCAGCCGGGAGAGCCGCTGCGCGGAGCGCAGGGTGGCCAGGGCGGACTCGACCAGGCCGCGCAGCCGGTCCACGATCGAGTCGCGGTTGCGCTCCAGCTGCTCCAACTCGTCGGTGAGGACCCTCAGGCGGGGTGCGAAGGCGTCCGCCCACTTCTGGGCGTGCTCGGGCAGCGCGGAGGCGGGCAGTTCGCGGATCTGCTGGCGGGCCGGGGTGCGGACCTGCTCGTAGCGGGTGGAGTTGGCGTGCCGGACGAGGATGTCGCTCGCCTCGCGGACGGCGGCCTCGGCGGCGGACAGGTCGGCGGCGCAGCCGCGCAGCGAGCGGCGGGCCTCGGCGGCCGCCTGCCTGGCCTCCTCCGGGCTGCCGGGGTACGGCTCGGACTCCTCCTGCTCCTCGTCCGTGGTGTGCTCGCGCAGCAGGTCGCGGAGCATGGCGGCGATCTCGTCGAAGCCGCTCGCCGCGTCCTCGGCGGCGCGGTGGGCGTCGAGGAGTTCGGCGTGCGCCTCCCGGGCCTGGTCGAGCGCCTCGGTGTGGGAGGCGAGTTCGGCGGTGGCGGTGCGCAGCAGGGTCTGCGCGTGCTCGGCGTCGCGCGGCTGGAGGTCCTCGGGGAGGTCGGTGTGGGCCTCGCCGTCCTCGGGGGCGTGCCGTTCGGCCTCGCCGCGCAGCCGGCCGAGTTGCTCGCTCGCGGTCGACATGCGGGTCTCCAGGAGCTGCACCAGTTCCTCGGCGCGGGCGGCGGCGGCCTGGCGGCTCGGCCCGTCGGAGCCGTCGGGGGATTCGAGGAGCTGCTCCGCGCGGGTGCGGACCTTGTTGCTCAGCCGGTCCAGCTCGGCGCGGGCCGCGCTCTCGTCACTCTCCGCGCGGGCCTGCTCGGCGCGCAGGTCGGCGCCCACGCCGACCTTCTCGTACACCTGGGAGGCGGCGCGGTAGGCCTCGCGCAGCGCGGGCAGGGAGGCCTTCGGGGTCTGGGTGTCGTCCTCGGGCACGTCGTCGGGGGCGCCGGCGATCTCGGAGCGCTCGGCGCGCAGCGCGCGGGCGGTGCGGCGGGCGTCGTCGGCGGCGCGCTGGGCGGCACGGCGGTCCTCGTCGGCGGCCCGGGCCCGCTCCAGGCAGGCCTGGGCGCTCGCCTCGGCCTCGGCGGCCTCGTCGGCCAGTTCGCGCAGCTTGACCTGCCAGCCGGCCCGCTCGCGCAGCCGGAAGGCGAGCCCGGCGAGGGCGTCGGCGGAGCGGCGGGCCTTCTGGGCGGCCTCCTGCCGTTCGTCGCGGACGCGTGCGGCTTCGGCGGCGGCCTCGTCGGCCTCGGCCCGGACGGTGCGCGCCTCGGCCAGCTCGGCCTCGGACTTCTCGGCGAACGCGCGGGTGTCGTGGGCCGCCTGGGCCAGTTCGGCCAGCCGGCCGGCCGGGCATCCGGTGCGCCAGGAGGCGAGCCGGGCGGCCAGCTCGCGGTCCTTGCCGAGCCGGGCGGCGAGCGTGCGGATCTCCTCGTCCCGCTCGGTCGCCCGGGCGCGCAGCGCCTGCCGTTCCTCGTCGGCGGCGTGCTCGTCGTGCATGGCCGGGTTCGGCGGCACGAGGAAGACGTCGCCGCTGTCGGTGTCCGGGGCGGGGGTCGGGGCGAGCAGGGCGGCGGCGGTGCCGACCGCCACGGCGGAACGCGGCAGCAGCGCCGCGTCGTCCAGCGCCTCGCGGGCGCGGGCGTGCGAGTCGGGGTCGGTGATGATGACGCCGTCGACGAGTTCGGGCCGGGCGGCCAGCACGCGCGCGTGGTCGGCCGGGTCGACGGCCTGGGCGAGGTAGCGCCAGCCGGGCAGCGCGGGGATGCCGTGTTCGCCGAGGAACTCGACCGTGGCCAGCACGTCCGGGCCGGGCGGCAGCAGCCCGCCGTCACCGAGGGCGCCGAGGATGCGGGAGTCGTCGGCGGCGGCCGTACGCAGCTCGAAGAGCTGTCGTTCGGCGGAGGAGACGGCGTCGTCGAGCAGCTCGCGCAGGTCGTCGGCGAAGCGGTCGAGTTCCTCGGCGGTGAGGCCCTGCCCGCCGGGGCCGGACGGGGCGGGCTGCTCGTCGTCCGTGCCGTGGCGGGGCTGCGGGATGCCCGGGCGGGTCTCGGGGGTCAGGCTGAGCAGTTCGGCCAGGCGCTCTTCCGCCGCGAGGGCCTCGGCGGTGCGGCGCTCGGCCTCGTAGGCCCGCTCCGCCGCCGTGGCCGCGTCCGCCGCGCGGGCCGCGGTCAGTTCCGCGCGGGTCTCGGTGGCGGCGGCCTCGCGGGCGTGCTCCGTGGCCCGGCGGGACGCCTCGCGGGCGGAGTCCCAGGCCGCGACGGCGGTCTTCTCCGCGTCGCTGGCGGCGAGGGCGGCACGGGCCGGGTCGGCGTCCGGCGCGCTGTCGTCGAGCCAGCCGGCCCGGACCGCCTCGGCCGTCTCCTGCTCGACCTCGGCGAGGCGCTGCTTGAGGTGCCCGACCTCGCTGCGGGCCCGCTGCGCCTGCGTGGCGGCGGCGGTGGAGTCCCGGTAGGCCGCGTCGCTGACCTCCTGGAGGGCGGCGGACCGCTCCTCCTCCTCGTTGGCGTGGTGCTCGGCCTTCTCCGCGGCCGCGTGCAGGGCCCGTACGAGGTCGACGGCTGCCTGGGAGCGGGCGGCCAGCGCGGGGGCGGCGTCCCGCTCGGCCTCCTGGATCGCGGCGGACACGCGGGCGACGCGGTCGGCGGCGGCGCGGTGGCGCAGGACGGCCTCGGCGGCCTGCCACGCGGAGTACAGCGTGCGGGCGTCGGCGAGTTCGCGTTTCTGCGCGGCGGCGGACTTCTCGGCGGCCGCGAGGGCCAGGGAGGCGTGCCGGTAGGCGAGTTCGGCGGAGACCAGCGCGCTGCGCTCGCGGGCCGCCTCGGCGTGGGTGACGGCGTAGGCGGCGGCGGTGACCCGCTGGGCGAGGTCGGCGGCCCGCACCCGCTCCTGGACCCCGCGCGCGGACAGCCTGCGGGCGAGCGTCCGCGTACGGCGCTCGGCTCCGGCGTGGATGTCACGCGCGCGTGCGCGGGCCTCGGCGGCCTCGACGATCCGCCCGAGCAGGTCGACGGACCCGGCGGTGAAGTCGCGCTCGGCGATCAGCTCGGCCCTGCGGCCCAGCTTGTTGCCGAACCCGCTGACCAGGTCGGCGAGCCCGTCGGTGTCGCGGGTGTCGGTGACGGCGCGCAGCAGCAGGTCGGTGAAGTCGGCGTCCTTCTTGACGGCGAAGAGACCGGCGGCCTCGCCTTCGTCGGCGTTCATCTCCCGCTGGTAGCGGAAGAGTTCCGGGTCGAGGCCGAGGTCGCCGAGGTGCTCGATCCAGCGGTCGTGGATCTCCTCCCAGTGCACCTCCAGGTGCGGGTAGTTCTTGCCCGCCTCCATGAGGGCGTCCCGGAAGCCCTTCATGGTGCGGCGCCGCCCGCGCGCCCCCGACTGGCCCTCGACGGGAGGACGTACGGCGGTGGACTCGGCGACGGGCAGGTTGTCGAGGCTGAGACCGGGCCCGGGCCGGAAGGAGTACCAGGCCTCGGCGAACTTCCGCGGGTCGTTGGAGACCTGCCGGCCACGCCACTCGCTGACCTTGCCGACGACGACGCACTCGCCGGTCAGCACGTGCTGCCACTCCAGCGCGACGTGCCCGCAGTCGTCGGCGAGGAGGAACTTGCGCAGGACGCCGGAGCTGGCTCCGCCGAGCGTGTTGCGGTGTCCCGGCAGCATCACGGAGAAGATCAGCTTGAGCAGCACCGACTTGCCGCCGCCGTTCTCCAGGAACAGCACCCCGGCGGGCGCGGGCCGGCGCGGCGGGCCGACGGGCTCCTCCTCGAAGAACTCCGCCTGCGTGGGCGCGGGGTCGGGCACGGGCTCGCCCACGCCCCGCAGGTCGAGCACGGTGTCGGCGTAGCGCGCACCGGCCGGCCCGATGGAGTAGAGGCGGACCCGGGACAGCTCGTACATGGCGGACTCTCGTAAGTCTTCGTGAGGTGGGGGTGTTCAGGAGGAGTGGAACGGCAGCCCGGCGTCGGCGACCAGCTCCAGGTCGTCGCTCTCCTCGGCGGGCAGCAGCGTGGGTGTGCCGTCGGTGACCGGGACGACGCCCAGCTCCAGCAGCTCGGCCAGGGCGGCGCTGCCGGCCATGTCGCGGACCTGGAGCTGGTAGCGGGCGGTCGTGCGGTACGTGCCGCCGTTGTCGTCGCCGGTGCGCTGGAGGAAGCCGGAGTCGGTGAGGAAGGCGACGGCCTTGGCGACGATGCCGGTGGTCGAGCCGGCCGGGCGGCGCGCGTCCTTGGTGGCGCCGGTCGCGCTGCGCCGCATCCAGATCCGCCAGGCGGCCTCCAGTCCGGGCGCGTCGGTCACCGGGTCGGTGTTCTCGCCCTGTTCGGCGGCGCGCTCCTCCAGTCGGCGGCAGGCCTGGCGTACGAAGGCGTCGACGCCGTTGACCGTGACCCGGCCGATGTAGCCGTCGTCCGCGAGGTCCTCGGGGCGCGGGAACGCCATGGCGGCGACGGCGAGATGGGCGAGTCCGTGCAGGAACCGGTCGCCGCCGTCGGCGGACGTACGACGCGCGTAGTCACCCATGCGGACGGCGAACACCGAGTCCTCGGCGGCGGTCACGACCATGCCCGAGCGGGGGGACACCTCCAGCACGATCAGCCCCAGTCCGGTCGCCACGGCGTCGGCGAGCCGCGCGAACGGCGGGTCCTCGCGGTAGCGCCGCAGCAGGTCCGCGTACTCCTGGTCGCGGGCGGGCTGCAGCTTGGGCTGCAGCCCGAAGGACACGAGCCGCGCCGCGTCGGCGGCGTCGGCGGGCGTGACGGCGGCAGTGGCCGCCGGGGCCGCCCCCTCCGGCTCACTCCACTCGACGTGCTCGCTCACGGTCGGGACTCCTTGTGCCACTCGTACTGACTCATACCGCTTCCGTCTGACTCATGCCGCTTCCGTCCGGTCCGCCGCCATCCCCGCCGCGTCCAGCAGCGCGGTGCCGACGATCAGGTCCGCCCCGCCGAACTCCGGGTCGTCGAGCTCGGTCCCGTCGTCCACGGCGAACAGCAGTTTCTGCTCGCCCTGGCGGTAGGCGGTGCCGACCGGCGGGCTCGCGGCGTGCACCGCCAGCAGGGCCACCAGGTACGGCAGCTCGGGGTCCTGCCGCCGGGCCTCGGCCAGCAACCCGGACAACCGGCGCGGTGCGTCCGCCGGCAGGTCGAGCAGCTCCTGCGCCGCCGCCATCTGCTCCTCGCTGAACCGGCTGTCGTCGGGCGTGGCGATGAGGTCCGGCTCGGGCATCTCCGCGCCCAGGTGCTCCCGCTCCACCGGCGGCGTCAGCAGTATGTCGACGAGGTCGCCGACCCGGACGGACACCGGTGTGCGCAGCCCCGTGCCGCGGGCGAAGAACGCGTCCGTGACGCGGACGGCCTGTTCCAGCGGCAGCGGGAGGACCGGCGCGACGAGATGGCCGTACAGGTCTATCCCCGAGGTGGTCGTCGGTGTGGCGAAGGCCTGCCGGTCCTGCTCGGCGCGGAACAGGGGGCCGGCCTCCAGCAGCCGGGACTGCAGCTGCGTGTGCCGCCGGATGCAGTCCTTGACGATGTCGACCAGCTCGGCGGCTCGCCGCTTGTGCTCGGGGTCCTCGGACTCGTCGCGCGCCTTGCGGATGTTCGTGAGGATCGCGTTCTCGTGGCGGTAGCGGTCGGCCACGTGCTCCAGGGCCTCGGCGATCATGTCGGGCACCGTGGTGAGCCAGTCCACCGCGCGGACGTTGCGCCGGGTCGCGTCCAGGGCCTTGCGCAGGGTTTCCGAGTACTGCACGGTGCGGTAGCGGGCCTGTTCGGCCGCGAGCTGGGCGTCGGCGAGCCGGCCGCGGCTGATCAGCACCTCCAGCTTGACCTCGGCGGCGATCTGCGCGCTGGTGACGTCCGTGTCGAGGGCGCCGACGAGGACGTTGACCGCCTCGTCCGTCGTGCGGAGGTACACCGTGCCGCCCGGACCGGGGACCTCCTCGATCAGCTTGAAGTCGTAGTCGCGGCGCACATAGGTGCCGTCCGCCGCGAACGTGCCGTACACCGCGCGGAAGCCGCGGTCGACGCTGCCGACGTTGATCAGGTTCTCCAGGACCCAGCGGGCCACCCGCTCGTGCTCGGCGGCGGGGCGCCGCGGGGCCTGGGCGGCGATGCGCGGGATGAGGCGGGCGACGATCTGGTCGTGGTCGGCGCCCGTGTCGAAGTCCATGTTGAGCGTGACGAGGTCGATGGCCGCGAGGGCGACCTCCGCCATGCCGTACACCGAGTACTCGCCGGCGAGGTTGGCCTTGCGCGCGTCCAGGTCGTGCAGCGGCGCGGTGCAGGCGAGGGCGCGCAGGCGGCGCGCCAGGCCCTCGTCGGCGGCCGGCCCCAGGGCGGGGCGCGGCCCCGCGCTGAGCTGGGGCGGAACGCTGTCCGTGGATGCAGGCGAAGTCACGGTGCACAGACTAGGTCCTGGGTCTGACATCGACCCAAACGACGCGGTACGCCTCTCCCGCCGCCCGGCCGCGGTCGAGAAGGGCACCCGCCCCTCAGCCGTCCTCGCCGACGCGGCGGCGGTACACCTCGACAACCCTCTCCAGCGAGTCGTCGAGGTAACCGGCGAGCAGCCTCTCGGCCTGCTCGCGGTCCCCGCCCTGAAGAGCCTGGAGGATTGCGACATTTCGCGCGATATAGGGCTCGTGCAGCTGTTGGGGTTCGTCCACCACGTGGAACGCGAGGCGCAGTTCGGCGAAGACGCTGCGCATCAGTTCGGCCGTGCGCTCGCTGCCGGCCAGCGCCACCAGTTCCCGGTGGAAGTGGATGTTGGCCGTACCCACTCCCTTCCAGTCACCCTCGCGGGCCGCCCGACGCCCCTCCTCCACGGCACCGGCCAGCCCGTCGAGGCCGTAGGGCGGCTCCCCCAGCCCCCGGACGACGGCGCATTCCACGAGCCGCCGGGTGCGGTAGATGTCCTCGACGTCCTCCACGGTCAGGACCCGGACGAAGACGCCCCGGTTCAGCTCGTGGACCAGCAGACGTTCGTGCGTGAGCAGCCGGAACGCCTCGCGCAGCGTGTTGCGGGAGACGCCGAGCGCGCCGCCGATGCTGTCCTCCGACAGGCGGGTCCCGGGCGGGAAGTAGCCCTCGGCGATCCGGCTCCTGAGGATGTCCGAGACCCGTTCCGCGGTGCTGGTGCGCCCCAGGAGAGCCCGGTCGTCGGCGAGGTCCTTCAGCTGCTCTGCCATGCCGGAATTCAATCGCAGTTCCCAAGAACGAACCAACATGGGTATTGAGGGATCGTTGAACAATCCTCTACGGTGCTACGCACGGCGTCGCCTCCCTCACCGCGGCGCCGACCGCTTCCGCACGGCACGGCTCCCTGAAGCACTCTCCGTCCTCCCTCTGCGAGGTGCCCATGAGCACGACCCCTCCACCGCAGGCCCTCACCGACGACACGCGCCCCGCCACTGCCGAACGCACCTCGGACGACGGGGCGTTCGGCTGGCTCCGGGCCCTGGGTCCGCGCGGCCGCCGCGCGTTCGCCGGTGCCTTCGGCGGCTATGCCCTGGACTCGTACGACTACTTCACGCTGCCGCTGAGCATGGTCGCGCTGTCCGCGTACTTCGGCCTGAACAGCGGCCAGACCGGACTCTTCACGACGGTCACGCTGGTGGTCTCCGCGGTCGGCGGCGCCCTCGCGGGCGTCCTCGCGGACCGCATCGGCCGCGTCAAGGCCCTGATGGTCACGGTGGTCACGTACGCGGTGTTCACCGTCGCCTGCGGTTTCGCCCCCAACTACGAGACACTGCTGGTCTTCCGCGCCCTCCAGGGGCTCGGCTTCGGCGGCGAGTGGGCGGTCGGCGCGATCCTGGTCGCCGAGTACGCGAGCGCCAAGCACCGGGGGCGCACGCTGGGCGCGATCCAGAGCTCCTGGGCCGTGGGCTGGGGCCTCGCCGCGATCGTGTACACGATCGTCTTCTCGATCGCGGGCGACGACCTGGCCTGGCGCATCATGTTCTGGACCGGGGCGCTGCCCGCGCTGCTCGTCATCTGGCTGCGGCGCAGTGTGCACGACGCTCCCGAGGCGGCCGCGGCGCGTGAACAGAGCGCGGAGAAGGGCTCGTTCAAGGCGATCTTCAAGCCCGGCCTGCTGCGGGTCACCGTCTTCGCCGGGCTGCTGTCGACCGGTGTCCAGGGCGGCTACTACACGCTGGCCACCTGGGTGCCGACGTACCTGAAGTCCGAGCGGGACCTGTCGGTCGTCGGCACCGGCGGCTATCTGACGTTCCTCATCTCGGGCGCCTTCATCGGCTACCTGACCGGCGGCTACCTCACCGACAAACTGGGCCGGCGGCGCAACATCTGGCTCTTCGCCCTGCTGTCGGCGATCTGCATCCTGGCGTACGCGAACATCCCCAGCGGCGCCAACACCCTGCTCCTGGTGCTGGGTTTCCCGCTCGGGTTCTGCATGTCGGCGATCTTCAGCGGATTCGGCTCCTACCTGAGCGAGCTGTACCCGACGGCGGTGCGCGGCACGGGGCAGGGCTTCACGTACAACACCGGGCGCGCGGTGGGCGCCGTGTTCCCGACGACGGTCGGCTTCCTGGCCGACAGCTGGGGCGTGGGCGGCGCGCTGGTCTTCGGCGCGATCGGCTACGGCATCGCGGCACTGGCCCTGCTCGGGCTGCCGGAGACGCGCGGGAAGGAGCTCACGTGAACCGCACGAGCACCGGGGACCGGCCCGTGGTCCTGGTCGAGGAGCACGCGCGCGCGTGGAGCCCGGAGACGGCCCGGGCCCGCTTCCGTGACGGCCTTACCGGCCCCACCGCCGGGGTCGCGGGCGGCCACACCCAGGTCAACCTGATCTCGGTGCCCGCCGACTGGGCCTACGACATGCTGCTGTTCTGCCAGCGCAACCCCAAGCCCTGCCCGGTCCTCGACGTCACGGACGCCGGGTCCTGGACGACCGTGCTCGCCGAGGGCGCCGACCTGCGCACGGACCTGCCGCGCTACCGGGTGTGGCGGGACGGCGAGCTGGTGGACGAGCCGACGGACGTGCGCGCGTACTGGCGGGACGACCTGGTGTCGTTCCTCATCGGGTGCAGCTTCACCTTCGAGTGGGCGCTGGCGGAGGCGGGCGTGCCGATCCGCCACGTCGAGCAGGGCCGCAACGTCCCGATGTACGTGACGAGCCGGCCGTGCCGTCCGGCGGGGCGGCTGCACGGCCCCATGGTGGTGTCGATGCGGCCGGTGCCGCCCGAGCACCTGGCGGCGGCGATCCGGGAGAGCAGCCTGCTGCCCGCGGTGCACGGCAGCCCGGTGCACTGCGGTGATCCCGCGGGGCTGGGCATCGAGGACCTCGGCCGGCCCGACTTCGGCGACGCGGTGGACAGCGAGCCGGACGACATCCCGGTGTTCTGGGCGTGCGGGGTGACCCCGCAGGCGGCCGTCATGGCCTCGCGTCCGCCGTTCGCCCTCACCCACGCCCCGGGGCAGATGTTCCTCACCGACGCCCGCGACGAGCAGTACCGCGTGGCCTGACAGGAGACACTGGATACATGGCCTGCATCGACCTGAACGCCGACCTCGGCGAGGGCTTCGGCCGCTGGCGGCTCACCGACGACGAACAGCTGCTGTCCGTCGTCACCAGCGCCAACGTGGCCTGCGGCTTCCACGCCGGGGACGCGGTCACCATGCGCCGGGTGTGCGCGCTGGCGGCCGAGCGCGGGGTGCGGATCGGCGCCCAGGTGTCCTACCGCGACCTGGCCGGGTTCGGGCGGCGCGCGATGGACGTGCCGCCCGCCGAGCTGGCGGCCGAGGTGGCCTACCAGATCGGCGCCCTGGAGGTGTTCGCGCGCGCGGCGGGCGCCCGCGTGGCCTACGTCAAACCGCACGGCGCGCTCTACAACCGGGTCGTGCACGACGCGGAGCAGGCCGCCGCGGTCGTCGACGGTGTCCTCCTCGCGGACGGCGCGCTGCCCGTGCTCGGCCTGCCCGGCTCACGCCTGCTGGAGCTGGCCGCGAAGGCCGGGCTGCCGGTCGTCACGGAGGCGTTCGCGGACCGCGCCTACACCGACGCGGGCACCCTCGTGCCCCGCTCCCAGGAGGGCGCCGTGGTCACCGACCCGGAGGCCGTCGTGGAGCGGTCCCTGGGGCTGGCCCGCTCCGGCGAGGTGGTCTCCCGCTCGGGGACGCGCATCGGGGTGCGCGCGCGGTCCCTGTGCCTGCACGGCGACACCCCCGGCGCGGTGGAACTGGCCCGCCGCGTCCGGGAGCGGCTGGAGTCCTCCGGAGTCCGGGTGGAGGCCTTCGCATGAAGGTGCTGCCCGTCGGCGAGGACGCCCTGCTCGTCGAGGTCTCCTCGGGCGACGAGGCCCAGGCCCTGCACGCGGAGCTGCTGCGACGCCGCGCGGAGGGCTCGCTGTCCGTCCACGAGATCGTCCCCGCGGCCCGCACGGTCCTCCTCGACGGCCTCGACGCGCCCGCCCGGGTGGCCGCCGAACTGACCGCCGCAGAAGTCCCGCCCGCTCCCCCACGCGCGCGTGCGGTGGTCGAGATCCCGGTGCGCTACGACGGCCCGGATTTGGCCGACGTCGCCGCGCACTGGGGCGTGCCCGAGCGGGAGGTCGCCCGCATCCACGCGGCCACGGAGTTCCGGGTCGCCTTCTGCGGCTTCGCGCCCGGCTTCGGCTACCTCACCGGCCTGCCGCCGCGCTACGACGTGCCGCGCCGGGCCACCCCGCGCACGGCCGTCCCGGCGGGGTCGGTGGCGCTGGCGGGCCCGTACACGGGCGTGTACCCGCGCTCCTCGCCGGGCGGCTGGCAGCTGATCGGCACGACGGACGCCGTGCTGTGGGACCACGCGCGCGTGCCGGCGGCGCTGCTGTCGCCGGGCACGCGCGTGCGGTTCGTCCCCGAGGCACCCGAGGCACCCGAGGCGCGGTCATGACGGACCGCGCACTCGCCGTCGTACGGGCCGGCGCCCTGACCACCGTGCAGGACCGGGGCCGCCCCGGGCACGCCCATCTCGGCGTCCCCCGCTCCGGGGCGCTGGACGGGCCCGCAGCGGACCTCGTCAACCGGCTGACCGGCAATCCACCCGGGGCGGCCGTACTGGAGACGACCCTCACCGGCTGTGCCGTGCGCCCTCGTTCGCCCGTCACCGTGGCGGTGGCGGGCGCGCCCTGCCGGGTCACGGTGGACGGACGGCCCGCCGCGTGGGGCGCGCCGGTGCGCGTGCCCGCCGGGGCGCTGCTGGACGTCGGCCCGGCGGTGTCGGGCGTACGCGCCTACGTGGGCGTCTCCGGGGGCATCGCCGTGGAACCCGTGCTCGGCAGCCGCTCGACCGACCTGCTGTCGGGGCTCGGCCCGGCGCCGCTGACGGACGGCACGGTGCTGCCCCTGGGCCGGCCGACGGGGGTGCACGCGCGCGTGGACGTCGCCCCGCAGCCGGCGCCACCGGCCGAGCTGGTGCTGCGGGTGACCCTCGGCCCGCGCGACGGCTGGTTCACACCGGAGGCCATACGCGCCTTCCTCTCGCGCACCTACCGGGTGTCGACCGCGAGCAACCGCATCGGGCTGCGCACGGAGGGCCCCGCCCTGGAGCGGGCCCGGGCCGGGGAACTGCCCAGCGAGGGCATGGTGCTCGGAGCCGTCCAGGTCCCGCCCGACGGCAGGCCCGTGGTGTTCCTGGCCGACCACCCGACCACCGGGGGTTACCCGGTGATCGCGGTGGTCCGCGCCGCCGACCTGCCGGCCGCCGCCCAGGCGGTTCCCGGTACACCGGTCCGCTTCGTGGCGGTGCGGCGCGCCTAGAGGACGGAGGCGGACGACGTGACGCTCCGCTCTCTCAGGCCGCCTCCGCCTGCTCCCCCACCGACAGCGCGGCGAGGGCCGCCGACACCGCCGCGGAGGCCCGGAGATCGAGGCGGGCGCTCGTCCCCCGGGCACGGTGCCGGAGTTCGTCGGCGGCGAGGGTCAGGAGCTGGGGCAGCAGGTCGGTGCACCGTCGTGCCACCCAGCCGGTGCCGGCCGTGGCCAGCCACCACAAGCTCGCGGACTTCGTCGGGGCGGGGAACTCCGGCTCGGGCGAGGGCGCGGGCCCGGTCGCGAGGCCGTGCTCCGCGAGCAGCGCGTGGAAGCGCAGGGCCAGTTGCCGGTGCCCCCGCTCGCCGGGGTGCAGCCGGTCCGCGCTCCACATCGCGCGGTCGGTGATCCAGTCGCCCTCGCAGGCGTGCAGGTGCAGGGCTCCGTACCGGTCGGACAGGGCGTGCACCACCGTGTTGACGGCCCGTTGCCGCCGGGCCAGTGGCTGCGCCAGTGCCCCCGGCAGCCCGAGCATCGCGCCCGGGTCGGGCAGGCAGGCGGTGAGCAGCACCGCCCCCTGCGCGGTGCACGCCGCGTACACCTGGTCGAGGCGTGCTGCCACGGCCTGGATGTCGAAGGTGCAGCGCAGGGTGTCGTTGACGCCGACGACGACGGACACGAGGTCGGGCCGCAGCTCCAGCGCGGCGGGCAGCTGCCGCTCCAGCACGTCCCGGGTCTGCGACCCGCTCACGGCGAGGTTGGTGAACCGAACGGTTCCCGTCCCCAGCCCGGCGGCGAGCAGCGCGGCCCAGCCGCGCCATCCGTCGCCCACGGGGTCCCCCACTCCCTCGGTCAGCGAGTCGCCGAGGGCCACGAACCTCACGGCCCCCTCGCACCGGCGGGAAGCCCCCTCGCCCGGCGCGGCTCTCATGCCACGCCTCCGGGCACGTACGGCCGCACGGGCACAGCCGCGTCGTGCGCGGCCAGGAACGCGTCGACCGCCGCGTTCCACCCGAAGCACTCCGCACGCGCGCGTGCCGCCTCGCGCCGGTCCGCCTCCAGGCGTTCCAGCAGCAGGTCCACGGCGTCCGCGAAGGCCTCCCCGCGGTCCGCGGCGACGGCCCCGGCGGGGCCGATCACCTCCGGCAGTGCGGACGACGCGCTCGCCACCACGGGCGTGCCGCACGCCATGGCCTCCAGCGCGGCGAGCCCGAAGGTCTCGGCGGGCCCGGGCGCCAGGGCCACGTCGGCGGACGCCTGGAGCGCGCCCAGCAGCCCGCGGTCGGCGACGTGCCCGAGGAAGGTGACCGGCAGGCCGCTCTCGCGGGCCCGCTGTTCGAGCCGCGCGCGCAGCGGACCGTCCCCGGCCACCACCAGCACCGCCCGCCGCCCGCGCCGCCGCAGCGCCTCCAGCGCGTCCAGGGCCGTGCCGGGCCGCTTCTCCACGGACAGCCGGGAGCACATCACGAGCAGCGTCTCGTCCTCGCGCGCGTGCCGCGCCCGTAGGTGCGGGTCGCGCAGGGCGGGGTGCCGCTGCACGAGGTCGACGCCGAGGGGGGCGCGGACGACGTTGCGCGCCCCGATCCGTACGAACTCCCGCTCGGCGAACTCGGTGGTGCACACCACGCGCGCGTACGTGTGGGCCGTACGGACGTTGAGGGCGTCGGCGGCGCGCCGGGCGGCCCCCTCGGGCAGGCCCCAGGTGCGCAGGACGCCGTCGGCGGTCTCGTGGGAGACCATGACGGCCGGGATCCGGGCGCGCCGCGCCCACTTGCCGGTCCACCTGAGGGTCGTCCGGTCGGACACCTCCAGCCGGTCCGGCGCCAGCTCCTCCAGCAGCCGGGCCACTCGCCGCTTGTCGGCGAGGACGCGGTAGCCGCCGGTGCCGGGCAGCAGCGGTCCGGGGAGGGTGATCACCCGTCCCTGCTCGGTCTCCTGGTCGCTCGTCCGCTCGCCGGGGATCACGAGGACGGGCTCGTGGCCCGCCGCCTTGAAGCCCTTGCCGAGTTCGCGCAGCGCGGTGCGCAGCCCGCCGGACGCGGGCGCGACGAAGTTGGCGAGCCGGACGATCCGCAGCGACCGGCGGTCGGCGGTGTTCGCGTTCATGCCGCCACCGCCGTCCGGCGCCCGGCGAGCACGTTCGTGTAGTGCCCGATCAGCTGGTCGCCGACGGCGGCCCAGGTGCGGCCCTCGACCGTGGCCCGCCCGGCGGCCCCGAAGGCGGCCCGCAGCCCGGGGTCGGCGGCGAGGGTCCGCACCGCGTCCCGGACGGCACTCGCGTCGCGCGGCGGCACCAGCAGCCCGGTGTGGCCGTGGGCGACCAGGTCCAGCGGCCCGCCCGCGGCGGGCGCCACGACGGGCAGGCCGCTGGCCATGGCCTCCTGGACCGTCTGGCAGAACGTCTCGAAGGGGCCCGTGTGCGCGAAGACGTCGAACGAGGCGAAGACCCGGGCGAGGTCGTCACCGGTGCGCCGGCCGAGGAAGACCGCGCCGGGCAGCACCTGCTCCAGGCCGGGCCGGCTCGGGCCGTCGCCGACGACCACGACCCGGACGCCCTCCAGGCCGCAGACGCCGGCGAGGAGTTCGACCTGCTTCTCGGGGGCGAGCCGGCCGACGTAGCCGACGACCAGTTCGCCGTTCGGGGCGAGTTCGCGGCGCAGGGCCTCGTCGCGGCGGTCGGGCCGGAACCGTTCGGTGTCCACACCGCGCGGCCACAGCCTGACCCGGGGCACTCCGTGTGACTCCAGGTCGTTCAGGGCGGCGCGGGACGGGGCGAGGGTGAGGTCGGCGGCGCCGTGGACGGAGCGGATGCGCCGCCAGGCGGCGGCCTCGCCGGCGCCCATGTAGGTGCGGGCGTATCCGGCCAGGTCGGTCTGGTAGACGGCGACGGCGGGGACGCCGAGGCGGGCGGCGGCGGCCATGCCGCGTACGCCGAGGACGAAGGGGCTGGCCAGGTGGACGACATCGGCACGGTGCTCGATGAGGGCGGCGGCCAGACGGCGGCTGGGGAGGGCGACGCGGACCTGGGGGTAGCCGGGGAGCGGAAGGGAGGGGACGTGGACGACGGGGCACGGCGCGGACGCGTCGGGCTTGTTCCCGGGGGCGGGGGCCGGGGCGACGACGACGGGGGCGTGACCGCGCTCGACGAGGTGCCGGGCGGTCTGGAGCGCGCAGTGGGCCACGCCGTTCACGTCGGGGGGAAAGGATTCGGTCACGATGACGACACGCATACCCGTGTTGTCGCCGTGCTGGACGTGGCCGCGTCAACGTGGATCTTTCCGAAGGAGGAACGTCCTATGAGCGTTCCGAGGCGCCCCCGCCCAGGTCAGGCCGTGTCCATGCCCTCCTGACCCGCGAGTCACCCCACGTTCACCTCCGCGGCCTGATTCCGCCTTGGTTTTCTGCGCGAAGGGGGTCACACAGCGGTCTCCTCGGGACCGATGCGGCTGCGGACGGCCGTCTGCACCTCGGCCTCCTCGGCCGGGTCGGCGGCGAGCCGGCGCAGTCGCTCGACGACGCGGGTGTCGCCGGTCTCGGCGTGCCGGGCGGCGAGTTCGCGGGTGGTCTCCTCGCAGTCCCACAGGCACTCGACGGCGAAGCCGGTGGCGAAGGAGGGGTCGGTGGCGGCGAGGGCCCGGGCGGCCCGGCCGCGCAGATGGGAGGAGGCGGTCTCGCGGTAGACGTGGCGCAGGACGGGTGCGGCGCAGGCGATGCCGAGCCGTCCGGTGCCGTCGACGAGGGTCCACAGGGTCGGTGCGTCCGGGCCTTCGCCCCGGACCGCCTCGCGCAGGGCGGCGAGGACCAGGTCGCGGTCCTGGACGCCGCCCCGGCAGGCGAGGAGGCGTCCGGCGGCGGCGCCGAGGGCGTCCGGCCGCCGGGCCCAGCCGCGGGCCCGGTCGACGGCGGCGAGCGAGCGCATGCGTTCGAAGGCGTCGACGGCGGCGTCCACGACGAGCGTCGAACCGGTGGCCACGGCGCCCTCGATCAGGTCGAGGGCGTCGGGATCGTTGCCGTCGGCGAGGTAGCGCAGGGCCGTGCACCGGGCCCCGTCGCCGCCGTCCTTGGCGGCCTGGACGATCTCGGCGCGGTCCTCGGGACCCGCGACGGCGGAGAGACAGCGGGCCGCCGGGACGTGCAGGGCGGCGCCTCGCTCGATGCCCTGCTGGGCCCACTCGAAGACGGCCTGCACGCTCCATCCGGGGCGTGGACCCGTCGGCCGCATCTGCCGCTGCCAGCGGTCGAAAGAGCCCGTCTCATGGGCGGCACGCACGCGTGTGGCGACGGATTCGCGCGGGTCGTCCGCCCACAGGCGCCACGGCCGGGGCTCGAAGGCGTCCCGGACGGCGGCGGCCAGCTCGGCGTCGCCCTCCGGATCGGCGGGGAAGCGGGCGAGGACGGGCGCGGCGAGGGCGCGCAGGCCCGCGTCGTCGTCCCTGAGGGCCAGTTCGTCCAGGGCCCAGGCCCAGTTGGTGCCGTGGGCGGCGTACCTGCGCAGCAGTTCGAGCGCGTCCCGCCTGCCGTAGGAGGCGAGGTGTCCGAGGACGGCGAGGGCGAGGCCGGTGCGTGACTCGTCGGTGTCGAGGACGTCCTCGGCGCCGAAGAGATGGGCCTCGACCGCGTCCAGCTCGCCGTTCAGGTCGAGGTAGAGGCGGGCGTAGTAGAGGGAGCGGTTCTCCACCTGCCAGTCGTGGCGGGGATCGCGCAGCACGCAGTGGTTCAGCGCCGCGAGCGCCTCGGGGCGCGGGGCGGTGAGCGCGTGCAGCGTGCCGTCGCCGCGGCCCCGCTGGAGCAGGCCGAGCAGCGTACCGCTGGGCGCTATGACCGGATCGAACATGGGAAACAGCCTCACATCAAGCGTCGACGCAACCGGGGACGTGTACTACCTGGCCGCGCGACAACACGTCGGAGTGCCCGCCGTTTCCTGCTTGCTGTAGACCATCTTCCTCTGCCTCTCGTCGGTGGCCCTTGCGGACCGCGTCACGGTCCGCGCGGTGCGGCAACACCTGCCCAACCATCACGTCCGTGAACCACGTCGTCATGATGACTCGGCACTTCCGTCCGCCGCGACCGAAATTTCGGCGGCCCTGTACCGCCTCCCCCGTTTTCTCAGTCGTTCCAGGTCAGACTGGTCGGCTCAGTGCTCGCCGAACAGTTCGAGCAGTTCCGTCCGGCCGAACATCCGCGCGGTGTCGACGGCCGAGGGCGTGCCGGCGGACGGGTCGGCGCCGCCCTCCAGGAGGGCCTTGACCACCTCCGTCTCCCCCTTGAACGCGGCTCCCGCGAGCGGGGTCTGGCCTCGGTCGTTCACCCGGTCGGCCTCGGCGCCGCGGGCGAGCAGCGCGCGCACCGCGTCGGAGTGGCCGTGATAGGCGGCGAGCATGACGAGCGAGTCGCCGCGGTCGTTGGTGAGGTTGGCCGGAACACCCGCGTCGACGTACGCCACGAGCGCCTCGGTCTGTCCGCGCCGGGCCAGATCGAAGATCCTGGTCGCCAGCTCCACGACCTCGGGGTCGGGGACTTCGGTCATCGGGCGGACCGCCTCTCCACTGCTCATCGTCGGGTGGGTACGCCTGCGTGTGCCGCAGCCGTACGAGTGAATCGCCAGGGTACTGGCTCGCGCGGCACATGACCCGATGTGCCCGAGGTAAAGATCAGCACAGACGGGGCCGAGCGCGACAACCCGGCTCAGCCGGATCAGGGACCACGCCGCCGACGGGGAGAAATAGTCCGTATTTCACCCAGTTGCACCTTTTATCGTATGGATACATCCTGTGAGCCTGGAAGTACTCATGGTGACTGTCCCCGCGAACCAGGAGACCTCAAATGATCCTGTCCATCTCAGGCGTGGTCCTGCTCGGCATCGTCGTCTTCATCTTCTTCCGCAAGGACGGCCTGAAGGCCTCGCACGCGGTGGTCGCCATGCTGTTCGGCTTCTACCTGGCGAGCACGGCCATCGCCCCGAGCATCAAGGCGGGCGGCGAGAGCCTGGCGAGCCTCCTCGGCGGAATCAAGTTCTGACGGCCCCGCTCCCCGTACGCACCGACTGGAGGCAGTAGTGGCCCGGCGCCCCCTCCCCCGCATTCTGAGCAACGGCAGCGCGCAGCTCGCCCGGAGCCGGGAGCTGGCCCGGACGGCCGCCGACAGCGCCACGGACGTCCTCCATCCACTGATCACGATCACCCGCGGTCTGCGCCGGCTGGCAGCGGCCGGCCGGCGCAGATGGGCCGACACCCCCAAGGAGCGACGGGGGGCGCTGCTGTTCCTGGTGGCCTCCGTGATCCTGGTCGTGGCGCTGGTGCCGTACGGGCCGCTGCTCGCCGTCATCACCCTGATGGCGGCGGCGGCCTGGCAGGGCCGGGACCGCGCCCCGGCGTCGCCCGACGGGCCCGACGAGACGCAGGCCCAGCGCCTGAAGTCGCTGTACGAGGCACTGGTGCCGTACTTCTCCGCCGCCGAGGACCCCGAGCCGCTGTACGCCCACGGCGGGGCGTGGGACAAGGCGTTCCCCACCTACGCGTTCGACGGCGGCGGCCGGATCTCGCACCTGGTGGTCCGCTACCCGGCGTACTTCACCGACGGCGAGGCCGAGGCCCGCGCCCGGATCGAGCACCTCCTCGCGGCGAAGTCGGGCCGGGGCCGCGAATACCACTTCGCGTGGGACGAGGAGGGCAACCAGTTGACGGTCAGCGTGCTCATGCCGCTCCCCGTCGACATCGCCGCCCAGCGTTTCGTCACCGCGCCCGGCGAGACCGTCCTCGGTTTCACCGACCCGACCGAGGTCCGGCGCACCCTCCCCCTCAGCTACGGCGAGCAGCGACGTGACGTGCCCCCGGTCGTCTGGCGCACCGGCCTGCGCTCCACCGAGCCCCACCTGCTCGCCCTCGGCCAGCCGGGCAGCGGCACCTCCACGCTGCTGCGCTCGATCGCCCTGCAGGCTCTCCAGCACGGCGACGTGGTGATCGTCGACGGCGGCGGCACCGGCGAGTACGCCTGCCTGACCGGCCGGGACGGCGTCCTGGCCGTCGAGTGCGGCCTGACCGGAGCCCTGGCCAGCCTGGAGTGGGCCGCGACCGAGACGGAACGCCGCCTCATCGCCGCCAACCGCGCCCACCAGGCGGGCCAGCCGCCGCCCGACGACACCAAGCGGCCGCTGTGGATCCTCCTGGACCGCCCGACCGCGTTCACGCATCTGGCCGCGGCGGACGACCGCAAGGACCCGCAATCCCTGCTCCAGGTCCCGCTCCGGCACGGCCGCCCGGCGAACGTGACGGTGGTCGTGGCCGACCAGCTGGACTGCCTGGACGCCCTGAGCGAGCCGGTACGGCAGCACACCCGGGCCCGCGTGGTCCTCGGCCCGGCGACGGCGGGACAACTGGAGTCGGCCCTGGGCGCGCCCCCGCACACCACCCCGGTGGACCAGGTCCCACCCGGCCGCGGCTACGCCCGCCTGGGCACGGGCCCGGTCCACCGCCTCCAGGTCCCGGCCACCCCGAACCCGTACGACGACGCGACACCGGACGCCCACCGCGAGGCGGTCCTGGCCCTCCTCCCGCCCCGGACGACACCGGCGGACGGGGAGACGGTCCCGGAGCCGACCGGGGTGCCGGGCGAGCCGGAACCGGTCCCGGCGGAAGAGGGCCCGGAGCCGACGGAAACGAAGCCGGAACCCGTGCCGGTGGCGGTGGCCGCGGAGACTCCGGAGCCGCAGCCCGAACGGGTACCGGTCCTCACCGAAGAACCCCTGCCGGATCCCGTTCCGGTCCTCACCAAGGACCCCCTGCCGAATCCCGTCCCGGTCCTCACCAAACCGACCGAGGCGAAGCGGGGCTAGCGCGGCGCGCCGGGCTGCGGTCGGACGCGCAGCCCGACTCAGCGCCCCCGGCACCGGCCGGCACCACCGCCCCGGCTACGCCACGAACGTGCGCGGCGCCTCGCCGCCCCCCACGCCGCCCGACTCCACCAGCCCCGCCGCCGCGGCCAACCGCACGGCCGCCTCCTCGGCCACCGCCCCGCCCACGGTGAACGGCAACCGCACGTACCCCTCGAACGCCCCGTCCACCCCGAACCGCGGCCCGGACGGCACCCGCACCCCCACGCGCTCCCCCGCCTCCGCGATCCGCGACCCGGACAGCCCCCCGGTCCGCACCCACAGCGTCAGCCCGCCCTGCGGCACCTCGAACTCCCACCCGGGCAGCTCCCGCCGCACGGCGGCCACCAGCTCGTCCCGGTTCGACCGGGCCTGCTCCCGCCGCACCTGCACGGCCTGCTCCCAACCCCCCGTGCCGAACAGCCAGTTGACGGCCAGCTGCTCCAGCACCGGCGTACCGAGGTCGGCGTAGGCGCGCGCGGCGACCAGGCTGCGGATGACGTCCGGCGCCGCCCGTACCCACCCGATGCGCATGCCGGCCCAGAACGCCTTGCTCGCCGACCCCACCGTGATCACGGTCGACCCCGCCGGGTCGAAGGCGCACACCGGCCGCGGCATCCGCACCTCCGCGTCGAGCCACAGCTCGCTCATCGTCTCGTCGGCGATCAGCACGGTCCCGGCGGACCGGGCCGCGTCCACCAGCCGCCGCCGCTGGTCCTCGTCGGCGAGCGCCCCGGTCGGGTTGTGGAAGTCGGCGACGACGTACGCGATCCGCGGCGCGGCGTCCCGCAGGACCTGCCGCCAGCGGTCCATGTCCCACCCGGTGAGCCCCTCGGCCATCGCGACGGGCACGAGCCGGGCCCCGGCCTCCCGCATCAGCTGGAGGATGTTGGCGTACGAGGGCGACTCGACGGCGATGCGCTCCCCGCGCCCGCCGAACAGATGGCAGATGGCGTCGATCGCGCCCATCGCCCCGGTGGTCACCATGATCTGCTCGGGCATGGTCGGGATCCCGCGCTCGGTGTAGCGCTCGGCGATCATCGACCGCAGCGCGGGCAGCCCGGCGGGATAGTCGCCGTGCGTGTGCGCGTACGGCGGCAGTTCCTCCAGCGCGCCCTGGACCGCCCGGGTGAGCCACGGCTCGGGGGCCGGGAGCGCCGCGCAGCCCAGGTCGATCATGGAGCCCAGGGCCTCGGGCGGCAGCGGCTCCAGCCCGCGCGCGGGCACCGGGTTCCCGGCGGGCACGGCCGTCCAACTGCCCGCGCCCCGCCGCGACTCCAAAAAGCCCTCGCCGCGCAGCGCCTCGTAGGCGGCGGCGACCGTCGTCCGGCTGACGGAGAGGGAGAGGGCGAGTTCCCGCTCGGCGGGCAGCCGGGCGGCCACCGGGACCCGGCCTTCGAGGACCAGCAGGCGGATGCCGTCGGCGAGGGCGCGATAGGCGGGCGGGCGCCGGGCCCCGGGCCCCGCCGGGCGGTCCTGCTGGGACTTGAGGAGCCGGGCGAGCTGCGCCGCCCCCACGGCCGAGGTCCACTGCGCCATCGAAATCAGTCCACCTTCCCCGGATTGGCCCTGGATGGCATCTCCGTCCAAGCCACAGGGTGTCATGCATCAGTCCACTACCACCACACGGGGGCACATCATGTCGACGCGGGGGCGTCTCGCCCGGCGGCTCACCCAGCTCTACGTCGGGCTCGCGCTGTACGGCGCGAGTTCGGCGCTGCTCGTCCGGTCGGGGCTCGGCCTGGAGCCGTGGAACGTCCTGCACCAAGGGCTCGCCGAACGGACGGGACTGTCCATCGGTGTCGTCCTGACGATCGTGGGCGCTGCCGTCCTGCTCGCATGGATCCCGCTCCGCCAGCGCCCGGGCCTCGGCACGGTCTCCAACGTGCTGGTCATCGGCATGGCCATGGACGCGACGCTGGCCCTGGTGCCCGACGCGCGCGGCTGGGCCCTGCGCGTGACCCTGATGACAGCCGGGATCGTCCTGAACGGCGCGGCGACCGGCCTGTACATCGCGGCCCGCTTCGGCCCGGGCCCGCGTGACGGCCTGATGACCGGACTGCACCAGCTCACGGGCGTCTCCATCCGCCTGGTGCGCACGGGCATCGAGCTGACGGTCGTGGCGACCGGCTTCGCCCTGGGCGGCACGGTCGGGATCGGCACCCTGCTGTACGCGCTGTCCATCGGGCCGCTCGCCCAGCTCTTCCTGCGGGTGTTCGCCGTTCCCGTGGCACCCGTCGGCAGCACGGTCGTTGCCACCGGTCAACCCGAAGGGGCGATACTGCGTCCGTGACCCCGCGGATACGCCATCCCTACCTCGATCATCCCGGCCCGATCCCCTTCGCCCACCGGGGCGGGGCCGCGGACGGCCTGGAGAACACGGTGCGCCAGTTCCGGTGCGCCGTCGAGGCGGGCTACCGGTACATCGAGACCGACGTGCACGCCACCCGGGACGGCAAGCTGGTCGCCTTCCACGACGCGACGCTGGACCGGGTGACGGACGGCGCGGGCCGGATCGCCGACCTGCCGTGGCAGGAGGTAGGGCAGGCACGCGTGGCGGGCGAGGAACCGGTGCCCCTCTTCGAGGAACTCCTGGAGACGTTCCCCGACGTGCGCTGGAACGTCGACGTCAAGGCGGAGGCCGCCCTGCTGCCCTTCCTCGACCTGGTCGGCCGGACCGGCTCCTGGGACCGGATCTGCCTCGGCTCGTTCTCCGAGGCGCGCGTGGTGCGCGCCCAGCGCCTCGCCGGTCCGCGTCTGGCCACGTCGTACGGCACCCGGGGCGTGCTCAACCTGCGGCTGCGCTCCTGGGGGCTGCCGGCGGCGGTGCGCCGTTCGGCGGTCGCCGCCCAGGTCCCGGAGATCCAGTCCGGCATCCAGGTCGTGGACCTCCGCTTCGTCCGCGCCGCCCACGCGCGCGGGCTCCAGGTGCACGTGTGGACGGTCAACGACCCCGAGAGCATGCACCGGCTTCTCGACCTCGGTGTGGATGGCATCATGACCGATCACATCGACACGTTGCGCAAGGTCATGGAGGACCGCGGCGTCTGGATCTGAGAGCCCGGGCCGGTCGCCCCTGCGCGTTCACGGGGAAGCGAGGGCACGGGTGGGCACCGACACCGTGCGGACACCGCCGGCCGACGGCGCCGCGGAGCGCAGCCGCGAGCAGCGCGGCTGGTACTTCTACGACTGGGCGTGCTCGGTCTACTCGACGAGCGTGCTCACGGTGTTCCTCGGCCCCTATCTGACCTCGGTCGCCGAGTCGGCGGCCGACGCCGACGGGTACGTCCACCCGCTGGGAATCCCGGTGCGCGCCGGGTCCTTCTTCGCGTACTCGGTGTCCCTGTCGGTGATCGTGGCCGTGCTGGTGATGCCCCTGGTGGGCGCCGCCGCCGACCGCACCGGCCGCAAGAAGCCGCTCCTCGCGGGCGCCGCGTACCTGGGGGCCACGGCCACGACGGCCATGTTCTTCCTGGACGGCGACCGCTACCTGCTCGGTGGCGCCCTCCTGATCGTCGCGAACGCGGCGCAGTCCGTGGCGATGATGCTCTACAACTCGTATCTGCCGCAGATCGCCCCGCCCGGGCAACGGGACGCGGTGTCCTCCCGGGGCTGGGCCTTCGGGTACGCGGCGGGCTCGCTGGTCCTCGTTGCCAACCTGGTCCTCTACACCGGGCACGACGGCTTCGGCCTCTCCGAGGGCACGGCGGTCCGCATCTGCCTGGCGTCGGCGGGGCTGTGGTGGGGCGCCTTCGCCCTGATCCCGCTGACCAGGCTGCGCGACCGCAAGGTCACCGACCGGGAGGCGGCCCTCCCGGGCTTCCGGCAGCTCGCCGCGACCGTCCGCGACATGCGCCGCCGCCCTCTGACGCTGGCCTTCC
This sequence comes from Streptomyces sp. Go-475, assembly GCF_003330845.1. Taxonomy (GTDB): domain Bacteria; phylum Actinomycetota; class Actinomycetes; order Streptomycetales; family Streptomycetaceae; genus Streptomyces. Next base: position 1,290,667 of record NZ_CP026121.1, read on the forward strand.
TGCTCGCCTACCTCGTCTACAACGACGGCATCCAGACGGTGATCTCCCAGGCCTCGGTCTACGGCTCCGAGGAACTGGGCCTCGGCCAGTCCACCCTCATCGTCGCCGTGCTGCTGGTGCAGGTGCTGGCGGTGGCGGGCGCGCTGACGATGGGCCGGCTGGCCCGGGCGTACGGGGCCAAGCGCACGATCCTCGGCTCGCTGGTGGCGTGGACGGTGACGCTCGCGGCCGGGTTCTTCCTGCCGGCCGGGGCACCCATGTGGTTCTTCGTCCTGGCCGCCGGGATCGGCCTGGTCCTGGGCGGCAGCCAGGCGCTGTCCCGCTCCCTGTTCTCCCATCTCGTCCCGCCCGGCAAGGAGGCCGAATACTTCTCCGCGTACGAGATGAGCGACCGCGGGATGAGCTGGCTCGGGCCGCTGCTGTTCGGGCTCACCTACCAGCTCACCGGGAGCTACCGGGACGCGATCATCTCGCTGGTGGCGTTCTTCGTGCTGGGATTCGCCCTGCTCGCCCGGGTTCCGGTACGGCGTGCGATCGCGGATGCGGGGAATCCGGTTCCTGACAGGATTTAGCACTCGACGCGAAAGGGCTGTAGTGTACGCGTTTGGCCTGCCAGGCGTACCGTTACTGCGCGTCAAAGATGCCGAAACGCTGGGTTACATCTGCTAGCAGATGTGACAAACCGGGCGCTGGTGGGTACAACAAGGGCGGCTACGACGGCGACGCATGACCCGGAACGGGACCCGGAACGGGAATCTTTACCGCCGACCGGACGTTGACCGGATGACGACGACAGCGACACCTGTCCTGTGGGCGACAAGCCCGGGAGGCACGATTCATGAGTGAGCGAGCTCTTCGCGGCACGCGCCTCGTGGTGACCAGCTACGAGACGGACCGCGGCATCGACCTGGCCCCGCGCCAGGCCGTGGAGTACGCATGCGAGAAGGGGCACCGCTTCGAGATGCCCTTCTCGGTCGAGGCGGAGATCCCGCCGGAGTGGGAGTGCAAGGTCTGCGGGGCCCAGGCACTCCTGGTGGACGGCGACGGCCCGGAAGAGAAGAAGGCCAAGCCCGCGCGTACGCATTGGGACATGCTGATGGAGCGACGCACCCGCGAGGAACTCGAAGAGGTCCTCGAGGAGCGTCTGGCGGTACTGCGCTCCGGTGCGATGAACATCGCTGTTCATCCCCGGGACAGCCGCAAGTCGGCGTAAGTCCCTCCGGGGCCTGGCCGGAATAACAGCGCGTCAGTGAACCGCGGGCGCCGTACGAAATGTACGGCGCCCGCGGTTTTCCGCATGCACCCGCTCAGAACACTCGGACCGCTCAACGCGTCAGCGGCGGGCGCGGCCCCTGCGGGGCGTCCCGCGGCTCGTCCCTGATGACCTCGCCCTGGACGACCTTGCCGTCGGGGCGGTGCATCCGGGCCTGCTGGAAGGCGCCGCCCAGGGTGCCCGGGTCGGCCTCGCGGAGCTTGCGCTCGAAGGTGCGCTCGGCGGTGCGGCTCACGGCCTTCTGGACCGGGGGCAGCAGCAGGAGCAGGCCCACCGCGTCCGACACCAGGCCGGGGATCATCAGCAGCAGACCGCCCAGCATCATCAGGCCGTTGCCCTCGCTGTTCGGCCGGGCCGCCGCGGGCATCACACCGCTCTGCTGCTGTTGCAGCGCCTCGGAGAGCTTGCGGAAGGCACGCCGGCCGGCCCGCTTGATGACGACCGAGCCGAGCACGAAGCCCGCCAGCAGGACGAGGAACACCACCAGCCCGTTCGACGCCCCCGCGACCAGCGTGAGCAGCCAGATCTCCAGCACGAGCCACGCGGCGATCCCCAACGGCAGGAACGTACGCAGGCGGGAGCGCCGGGGCCGGGCGGGATGGCTGGGGGTCTGAGCGCCAGTCGTCATGCCTCCAGTGTGCCTGGCCCCGGCTCAGCACGGGATAAGGCCCCGATCAGGCGTTCCTGTGCGCGGCCGGGCCCGAGGCGGTCACGACTTCGACGGCTTGGTGTCGCGGCCGGGCCGGAAGCGGTTACGGCTTCGACGGCTTGGTGTCGCGGCCGGGCCCGAGGCGGTCACGGCTTCGACGGCTTGGTGTCGCGGCGGGTCACGGACGGCTTGGCGCCGTGCCCCGCGACGGGCGGTTTGGCGACGCGCCCCGTGACCTTGCCGACGCGCTCCCCCACGCCCCACGCCGTGACCCGCCACAGGGCCTCGACGAGGATGTCGCGGCTCATCTTGGAGTCGCCGAGTTCCCGCTCGACGAAGGTGATGGGCACCTCGACCACGTGGTAGCCGGCCTTGACGGCGCGGCGGGCGAGGTCCACCTGGAAGCAGTAGCCCTGGGAGGCGACCTCGTCGAGGCCGAGGCCCTCCAGGGTCTCGCGGCGGAACGCCCGGTAGCCGCCGGTGATGTCGCGCAGCGGCAGGTCGAGCGCCAGCCGGGAGTAGAGGCTGCCGCCCCGGGAGATCACCTCGCGGGACTTCGGCCAGTTCACCACCCGGCCCCCCGGCACCCACCGCGAGCCGAGCACCAGGTCGGCGCTCTTGAGGGCGGTGAGCAGCCGGGGCAGTTCCTCGGGCTGGTGGGAGCCGTCGGCGTCCATCTCGACCAGCACGCCGTAGTCGCGCTCCAGGCCCCAGCGGAAGCCCGCGAGGTAGGCGGCACCCAGGCCCTCCTTGCCCTTGCGGTGCAGCACGTGGACGTGGTCGTCCTCGGCGGCCAGCTCGTCGGCCAGCTTGCCCGTGCCGTCCGGGCTGTTGTCGTCGGCCACGAGCACGTGCGCCTCGGGGACAGCCGCGCGCACCCGGCCGACGATGCTCTTGATGTTCTCCGCCTCGTTGTAGGTCGGGATGATCACCAAGGCCGTGCCGAGCGGGCCGAACTTCCTCCCCTGGGCTCCTGCCGCGAGGGTTCCGTCGCCGTCGTTCACTGCTGCCCCTTCATGTCCATACGCAGAGGACCACCATAGTGGGCCCGGCCTGCGATGACGTGACAGGACGTTCGATTGGTGGTGTCGAATCGACAAGACGCGGGTAAGAGCGCGCCTCCGGGGGCGAGCGTACGGCGGATGGGGGCCCGGCGCCCTTCGGGCCGACCTGGGACCCGCTGGCTGCGGATCGACCCAAAGCCGTTGTCTACTGAGCGCCCGGGCCCCACCCGGGTCACACCTCGGCGCCGCGCCGGCCTGAGCCTGGCTCCCAGTGGCGGTGCCCCGGTGCGGCACACCGTCCCTGACCCGGCGGCGCTGCGGCGAGTGCGCGGACGGTCCCCGGTCGGGCGTCCGGTGGTGGACTCGGCCGAACCTACCGGCCCCCTGCGGCCGCCTGTCAACAGCCGTTTGACCTGCGCATTCCCCGGCAAAGCCCTGGTCAGGGCCGAGGATGCGCAGGTCGCGCGCCGGGGGTGCGGCGCACGATCGCGTGCGCGCCACCCCCGTAGATCACTCGCCCGGCCCTACGAAGACCGTGCGCCCGCCGACCACGGTGCGCAGGCAGACGGGCAGGTCGCGGCCGGGGGTCAGGTCGGGCAGCCCCGGGGTGCCGGAGCGGGGGTCGGTGGACCAGCGGGCGACGCGGTCGTCGGGGGCCTGGACGACGAGTTCGCCGGTGCGCCACACGGCGTAGTCGGCGGGGGCGCCCGGGACCAGGACGCCTGCGTCGTCCCGCCCCACGGCCCGCCAGCCGCCGCGCGTGTGCGCCGTGAACGCGGCGCGCACGGAGACGCGGTGGTCCGGCGTGCGGTGGAAGGCGGCGGCCCGGACCGTGCCCCACGGGTCGAGCGGGGTGACCGGGCTGTCGGAGCCGAAGGCGAGCGGGACACCGGCGCGCAGCAGGGCGGCGAAGGGGTTCAGGCTCCGGGCCCGCTCCGCCCCCAGGCGCTGTGCGTACATGCCGTCGTCGCCGCCCCACAGGGCGTCGAAGGCGGGTTGGACGGAGGCGGTGAGGCCGAGTTCGGCGAAGGCGGCGATCGACTCGGGGGTGAGCATCTCGGCGTGCTCGACCCGGTGCCGGGCGGCCCGGATCCGGGCGAGGCCCAGCTTCTCGGCCGCGGCCCGCACGCCCTCGACCACGGCGTCCACGGCCGCGTCGCCGATGGCGTGGAAGCCGGCCTGGAGCCCCGCCTCGGTGCAGGCGATCACGTGGGCGGCGACGGCCGCGGCGTCCAGGTAGGCCCTGCCGGTGTGCCCGGCGTCGGCGTACGGCTCGTGCAGGCAGGCCGTGTGCGAGCCGAGGGCGCCGTCGACGAACAGGTCGCCCGCGGCGCCGACCGCGCCCAGCTCCCGCGCCTTGGCGACGTCCTGCTCGGCCCAGTAGCCGACGACGCGCGGGCCGGGCTCCTCGGCGGCGAGCCGCAGCAGTCCCGTGAAGTCGTCCTCGGAGGAGATCTCCGGGCCGGCGCACTCGTGGACCGTGCCGATGCCGAGCGAGACGGTGTGCGCGAGGGCGGCGCGCTGTGCCTCGGTGCGCTGCCGGGGCGTGACGGCGGCGAACGCGGCGGCGCGCACGGCGTGGTGGGCGTCGGCGGTGAGCGGCCCGTCCTCCCGGGTGACGCCGGGGACCAGGTCGAGCAGGGCGGTCGTGACGACCGCCGAGTGAACGTCGATGCGGCTGAGGTAGAGGGGCCGGTGCCCGGTGGCCTCGTCGAGTTCGGCCCGTGTCGGGGGCCGGCCGCCGGGCCAGCGGGCGGCGTCCCAGCCGTGTCCGAGCAGCACGCGGTCGTCGGGGCGGGCGGCGGCGAAGTCCCGTACCCGGGCGAGGGCGGCTTCGAGGGAGGGGGCGTCGGACAGGTCGAGCCCGGTCAGGGCGAGGCCGGTGGCAGTGGTGTGCACATGCGCGTCCGTGAACGCCGGGGTGACCAGCGCTCCGTCCAGGTCGATCACCTCGTCGACCCCGTCGGCGAATGCCTCGGCGGCTCCCTCCGACCCGACCCAGGCGATCTGTCCCCGCTCCACGACCATCGCGGTGGCGAAAGGGTCGGCGGGACTATGAACCTCACCACGACGAAGCAGAACCGTCTTCGTCGGCGCACTGGACTCACTCATGCAGCACAGTTTCACAGGGTCGCTTTCGGCGCCCTCTTCAGGGGCGCGGGGAACTGCGCGACCAGCCACACACGGCCCGCACCCGGAAACCGGCGCTCAGATCCGCGGCGGCCGCGCCTCGTACGGCGTGGACAGCACGACCGTCGTCCGTGTGGACACCCCGGCCAACGACCGCACCCGCGCCAGCAGTTCTTCGAGTTCGTGCGGTGTGGCCACCCGCACCTTGAGGATGTAGTTCTCGTCCCCCGCGACGCTGTGGCAGGCCTCGATCTCGGGCACCCCGGCCAGCCGGTCCGCGATGTCGTCCGGCGCGCTGGGGTCGAACGGCTTCACCGAGATGAACGCCGTCATGGGCAGCCCCACCGCCTCGGGGTCGACGACCGCGGCGTAACCGCGGATGACACCGCGCTGTTCCAGCCGTCGCACCCGCTGGTGCACGGCCGACGTGGACAGCCCCGTGGCCTTGCCCAGGTCGGTGTAGCTCATCCGCCCGTCCTTGACGAGCAGCTGCACGATCTGTCGGTCCAGCTCCTCCATGGCGCAAGAACCTACAGTGCGGCTGATCTCCTCGGATACCTGAGGAGCCCAGGTCATGCCCGGTTCGTGATGTGGCCGGAAGACGACGGTCAGCCGTTCGGGGGACAAATCCGCCGCAGAGGACACCTGCGTGCGGCATGTGACGAACGCCACAGCGCTCGAACAGTCTCCGTAATGTTCTCGTGATTACCGCCGAGGGGGGACGGGAAGTGCTTGCTGTGGTCGAGGCCGCAGTGCCTGATACGGCCCAGCCCGAGGGGGAGAACCCAATGCAGAGTCTTAAGCGCCCTGGTCGCACCGCACCCAAGCGGCAGCAGCTCGTCGTCGAGCCCGAGCCGGAGGGCGTCGAACCCGACGCCTTCGACGACGAACTCGACGCCTACGACACGTTCGAGATGTTCCGGGTGATCTGCCCGGACTGCGCGCAGCCCATCGCCCTGCTGGCGGACGAGGAAGTCCTGCCGGAGCACGCGCTGTGCGCCTCGCCGTGGAACCCGTTCGGACTCACGGTCTGCGCCGGCACCGGCCGCACGGCCGCGGACGCCCGCCCCGCGGACGAGTCGGTGGACCCTCAGGAGCAGGACACCGCCCTGCTGTTGACGCTCCCTCAGGGACTGGACTGGCGGACCCAGCCCTTCTCGCACGTCGGCGGCCCGGGCTCACGCCCCATCAGGGTCCCGGCCATGCGCCGCCACGCGGCCTGAGCGCGGGCCTTCCTCGCCCGCTCGCCCCACCCCAGTAGCTGCCCCGCACCACGGCTCGTGGACCGCCGTGGTGCGGTTCAGTGTGCCCAGGGGCAGGGTCGGGCGCGTCCGCGGTCGCGGCAGTGCGCCGGCGGCACCCCTGAAACGCACGCCCGATTCCCCATCGGGTGACCTGTCCGGCCTCTTCCGCGTTGCCCTGGTATGACCCCCATCTCCTCAGCGACCGGGCGTCAGCGCCTCCTGTACGTCCCGCCGCCCGCAGAATCGGTTCGGCCCGCTCCGCCGCGCTATCAGGACCCGCCGATCTACCGCGACCTGATGCGGACCTGGGCGGAAGGCGGCCGCACCCTGCCGGGCCGGCACGACCCGGAGTGGATGCGGCTCGCGGCTCCCTGGCGGGGCCTCGACCAGTTCAGCGTCCCTCTGGACCCACGAGGTGGCGGGCGATGACCATCCGCTGGATCTGGTTGGTGCCCTCGACGATCTGCAGCACCTTGGCCTCGCGCATGTAGCGCTCGGCGGGGAAGTCGGCGGTGTAGCCGTAGCCGCCGAGGATCTGCACGGCGTCGGTGGTGACCCGCATCGCCGTGTCGGTGCAGTGCAGCTTGGCCATGGCGGCCTGCCGGGCGAACGGCCGGTCCGCGTCCCGCAGCCGTGCCGCCGCGAGGTAGAGCGCGCGGCCCGCCTCGATCTGGGTGGCCATGTCCGCGAGCATGAAGCGCAGCCCCTGGAAGTCGGCGATCGGCTTGCCGAACTGGCGCCGCTGCGCCGCGTACGCCAGCGCCTCGTCGAGCGCCGCCTGCGCCACGCCGATCGCGCACGCCGCGATGCCGAGCCGCCCGGAGTCGAGGGAGGAGAGGGCGATCGCGAAGCCCTGCCCCTCCTCGCCGATGCGCCGCGCGTCGGGGACCCGGACACCGTCGAAGTGCACCTGGGCGGTGGGCGATCCCTTCATGCCCATCTTCTTCTCGGGCGGCGCGGCGCTCACCCCCGGCGCGTCGCCGGGCACCAGGAACGCGGTGATCCCGCGCGGGCCCTCCTCGCCGGTGCGCGCCATGACCGTGTAGAAGTCGGCGATCCCGCCGTGCGTGATCCAGGCCTTCGTGCCGGTGATCACCCAGTCGTCGCCGTCCCGCACGGCCTTGGTGCGCAGCGCGGCCGCGTCCGACCCGGAGTGCGGCTCGGAGAGGCAGTAGGCGCCGAGCAGGCCGCCGCCGAGCATCGCGGGCAGGTGCTCGACCTGCTGCTCCTTGGTGCCGTAGGCGGCCAGGGCGTAGGAGGCCAGGGAGTGGACGCTGACGCCGAGGCCGACGGTGAGGCGGGCCGCGGCGAGTTCCTCCAGGACCTGGAGGTAGACCTCGTAGGGCTGGTCGCCGCCGCCGTACTCGGAGTCGTACGGCAGGCCGAGCAGGCCGGAGCGGGAGAGCAGGGTGAAGAGTTCACGCGGGAAGCGGCCGGCGTCCTCCTCCTCGGCCGCCTTCGGGACGATCTCCTGCTGCGCGATGTCGCGGACGAGTGAGATCAGGTCCCGGGCCTCCTCCGTGGGCAGTTGTCGGTCCACCGGCTGCGGGGCGCGGTCGGGCATGGCGACGCTCTCCTCCCTGTCGGGCAGTGGCGGACGAGCCCGTGGGTGGGGGCGGCGCCGCCGGGTCGTTCTGGTGCCTGGCCGATGCTTGCAGTCCCGGGTCGCGGAAGCTGCTGACCAGCGGCTGTGCGCTGTGAGTATGCCCGATCGGAGGCATCCCGTCACCAGTTAACGACCGCTCACCTCAAGAATCGCACGGGGACGCCCGGAGCGGGGAAATTGGTCCGCACCATTGACCGAACTGGTCTAGTCCTCCTACTGTTTCGCTCCACCGATTCAGCGCGTCCATGCCAATCGGCGCGCGTTCCCTCTCCCCACGAGGAGACACCGGATGCCCACCCCCCACCGCTCCCGCTTCCGGATCATCGTGTCCGCGGCCTGCTGCGCCGTCCTCGGCGCCGGTCTCCTGGCCGGCGCGGGCACCTCCGCCACCGCGGCGACCCCGGCTCAGGAGGCCGCCGCGGCCTCGACGGCGGCCCCCGTCCCGAAGGCCGCCGGCTCCAAGGTCATCGGGTACTTCACCGAATGGGGCACCTACGACCGCAAGTACCACGTCAAGAACATCGAGACGTCCGGCTCGGCGTCCCGGCTCACGCACATCAACTACGCCTTCGGCAACGTCACCGGCGGCAAGTGCGCCATGGGCGACGCCCACGCCGCCACCGACCGCGCCTACACCGCCGCAGAGTCCGTCGACGGCAAGGCCGACACCTGGGACCAGCCGCTGCGCGGCAACTTCAACCAGCTGCGCAAGCTGAAGCAGAAGCACCCGGGCCTCAAGGTCCTGTGGTCCTTCGGCGGCTGGACCTGGTCGGCCGGTTTCGGCGAGGCCGCGAAGAACCCGGCCGCCTTCGCCCGGTCCTGCTACGACCTGGTCGAGAACTCCCGGTGGGCCGACGTCTTCGACGGCATCGACATCGACTGGGAGTACCCGAACGCCTGCGGCGCCACCTGCGACACCAGCGGCAAGGCGGCCTTCCGGAACCTGATGCAGGCACTGCGCGCCACGTTCGGCTCGAAGAACCTGGTCACCGCGGCGATCACCGCCGACGCCACCCCGGGCGGCAAGATCGACGCGGCGGACTACGCCGGCGCCGCCCCCTACGTCGACTGGTACCTGCCGATGACCTACGACTTCTTCGGCGCCTGGGACGCCACCGGCCCGACGGCCCCGCACTCTCCGCTGACCTCGTACCCCGGCATACCGAACGCGGACAACCACAGCGCGGCGACGATCGCGAAGCTCAAGGGCCTCGGCATCCCCGCCTCGAAGCTGCTGCTCGGCATCGGCTTCTACGGCCGCGGCTGGACCGGCGTCACCCAGGCGGCACCCGGCGGCACCGCGACCGGCCCGGCGGCCGGCACCTACGAGCCGGGCATCGAGGACTACAAGGTCCTCAAGGCCAAGTGCCCGGCGACGGGGACGGTGGCCGGCACGGCGTACGCCAAGTGCGGCGGCGACTGGTGGAGTTACGACACCCCGGCGACCATCGCGACCAAGACGGCCTACAAGAACCAGCAGGGCCTGGGCGGCACGTTCTTCTGGGAGCTGAGCGGCGACACGGCGAACGGCGAGCTGATCAAGGCCATCAAGTAGACCGGAGCGGCACCGGGGGCGGAGGGCCCGTGGCGGATCCTCCGCCCCTGTCTCATGCGCCCCGGCGCGCGGGCTGCGGGGCCGGGTAGGCGGGGTCCAGCTCCTCGATCGCGCGCAGGGCGCCGCCGAGCGTCTTCACCAGCAGTTCGCACATGGTCGCGCGGGGCAGTTCGGGGCGGTCGATCCATTCGAGGGTGGCGCCCTCGACGCTGCACACCCAGGACAGCAGGCCCATCCGCGCCAGCGGGGTGACGTCGGCGCGGCCGTACGCGCCCTCGGCGATGGTCGTGACGACGGCCTCGCGCACGCCGTCCCGGATGGCGTGCACCTCGGTGTCGAAGCCGACGCCGCCGCTGACGATCGTGCGGTAGGCGGCCTGGTTGTGCTCGGCGTAGCGCAGGTAGCTGTCGACGGTGCGCTGGACCCGGTCGACCGGGGGCAGTTCGAGGCCGCCGGCCGCCAGGGTGATCAGCTCGGCGACGGAGTCCTGGATGATGGCCAGGTAGTAGCCGCGCTTGGACTGGAAGTAGTAGTAGATCAGTCCCTTGGCGACGTGCGCCTGCCGGGCGATGTCGTCCATCGAGAGGGCGTCGTAGGACGTGTCGGCGAACAACCTCCGCCCGATGGCGATGAGTTCGGCACGGCGCGCCGTCGAGCGCTCGGTGCCGCGGGCTCTGGGGCGCGCGGCAGGCTGGGGGCTGATATTCAATTTCGACCCTGGTCTCACGGGCGGGGGCGGGACATCCGCAGTATGGCAGGCCCCGGGGCCGGGTCGTGGGTCAGGTCACAGCAGCCCGAGCTGGGTCACGAGCATCGCGACGACGACTACGAGAGCCCACCCCATGAGGTGCTCGACGATCTTCGGGCCGTCTTCCTGAGGGCCGCCGGTGCGGACGCGGCCGGCGGTGGCGGAGTACGCGGTCATGGCTTCTCGCTCGTTCGGTGGTACGGACGGACTTCCCCCGGAGTTCTGTCCACCTTGCCACCCTGGGCGGCTTTTGCGGCCGAGAGCTTGGTCACACGCGGACGCCCACGGCCGCCAGGGCCTTGCTCTGGGCCGCGGTCGGGCGCGCCGGGAAGTACAGGTAGCAGACGCCGCCCGTGCCGGAGACGACCTTGCCGGAGGCGTTGTACCGCTTGGTCCGCAGCCAGATGTTCTCGAACTCGCGCCGCCGGTAGCCCCGCCGTACGGCCTCGTTGGTCGCCGAGTAGGGGTCGTTGGCGATCACGTCGCCCTCGGCGGTGAAGCCGATGACGGCCATGAGGTGCCCGGCGGTGCCGTACCCGGCGCCGGTCAGCTCCTCCTTCAGGAAGGACTGGGACGTGATGACCGGGATGCCGGCCGCGATCAGCGTCTCCAGGTCGGTGAGCGAGCCGAGCCGGGTGACCACGCCCTGGAGGCCGTCGAAGGTTGCCGCGTAGGCGGCGTTGAAGGGCCAGTTGCCGCAGCCCGCGTACTGGTGGTCGTAGGTGGACCTGGCCGCGTGGCAGACCTGCGGGTCGGAGTACGACGGGTCCACCCAGGCCAGCTGCTCGGGGGTGAGCCGGCCGCCCCAGTACTCGATGACCATCTGGGAGGACGTCGGGCTGCACCAGGCCTCGCCGCCGTTGTCGTACTCGGGGTAGCGGCCCTTGTGGATCTCCTGGGAGTAGCGCGGGACGGCCAGTTCCCGGGCGAGACGGGGCTCGGACGCCGGGACGGTGAACCGGTCGGGGACGTCGGAGCCCATCGCGCCGAGCCGCCACACGGTGGGCGTGGCCGGGGTGCCCGGCCTGCGGTACAGGGTCAGGCGGAGCCGGTACGAGGTCAGGCGCAGGCCGGTCGACGGGTCGTCGATCGCCAGGGTGTCGGTCCAGACACTGCTCTTGTCGTCGCTCTGGCCGTCGACCGAGGTGCGCCGGATGTCCTGGTCACCGGCCGCCCAGCGGCCCATCACGTACCAGGGGGTGCCGGTGCCGTCCGTGTAGGTGCCCTTGATCTCGGCCTGGAGCCAGGTGCCGGGCGGGGTGTGCGCGTTCCAGGAGACGATCGCCTCGGTCGCGGGGACGGCGAGCCGGTGCACGGGGGACGTCCAGGTGCCGTACTCCCAGGGCGCGGTGGTGCCGGTGTGCGGGTCCGTGTAGTCGGTGGTGCCCGCGGGCGTCGCGATCACCAGGCTCGGGCGGGCGCCCGCGACGGCCCGGGTGCCCTTGGCCGTGCCGCCGCACCAGTCGCCGTACGAGGTCCAGGCCCGGTTGTCGACGGTACGGGCCGGGACCGCCCGGGCGGGGTCTGCGGTGGTGTCGGTCGTCATGGGCGCCTCGATGTCGGCGGCCGCCGGACCCGCGCTCGCCGTGACGGCGGCGGCGACCGCGGCGGCCAGGACGGTTCTGCGGGACGGCTGTTCGGCTCTGCACATGGGGGACCCCCGGATGTCGGAGTCGGGCAGGGGCGGGGCAGGTCCGTGGCACGGTCGGTCGCACACGCGTGTGCGCCACATATGAGCACAGCCAGCCGGGTCCTGCCAGCACCTCGACACGCGCCACGCCCACCAATATTGGCGTCGACCAGTGGCACGGGCCGGGGAGGCCGTCGTTAGAGTGCTGCGCGAGATGAATCCGTCCCTCCGCCCCGCACCGGGGCCCGCCGTGCGCGACCTTGCCGCCCGGATCCGCCGCCTCTCCCCGTCCTGCGGCCCGGTCCGGCTCGTCGGCGTCGACGGGCACGCCGGCTCGGGGAAGACCACGTTCACCGCACAGTTGGCCGCGGCGCTGGGCGGCGCTCCGGTGCTGCGCCTGGACGACATCGCCAGCCACGACGAGCTGTTCGAGTGGACCGGACGCCTGCTGGACCAGGTCGTCGGACCGCTCTCCGACGGCCGGACCGCGCACTACGCCCCCTACGACTGGCGAGCCCGCCGCTTCGGCGCCCCGCGCCCCCTGCCGCCCGCGCCGGTGGTGCTGGTGGAGGGCGTCGGCGCGGGACGCCGGGCGCTCCGCCCCCACCTGGCGCTCCTGCTGTGGATGGAGCTGCCCTGCGAGGAGGCCTGGGCGCGGGGGCGGTCGCGGGACGGGGAGGAGCAGCGGGAGTTCTGGAACGGATGGGTTCCGGCGGAACGCCGGCACTTCGCCGACGACCCCTCCCGGCCGTTCGCCGACCTCCTGGTGCGTCAGCGGGAGAAGGGGTACGAGGTGCTTCCGGGGCCTGCGGGATCCGTTGGACCGGACCAGCCCCTCACTGAGGGTGACGGACCCCCCGCAGTGTGCTGAACTTGTGAAGGGCCTTGCGGAACAACTTGCCCGAGTGCTTCAACTCGGCTTGACCAGGGGGCCGTACAGGTCTTACGTTCTCAATGTGCGGCCCATTGGAGCCGCCCACTGACGCGAAGCCCCCGGTTGTTCCCCCGTGATCGGGGGCTTCGTTCTGTCCTCCTCCGGTTTTCCGGGTTCCACGCGGCGTCGGACGCTCACCCTCGGTCACCGTGCGCCGGTGCGCCGCATCCGCTCCCACCTCGCCGAACGGCCCGTGCGGCACCCTACGGGCGCGCCGCCCCCGCAGGTACGATGCCCACAACAGGGCCCGGGGGACGGCTCGTTGGCATACCGACGGGGGCACGGTTCGTGGGGGATGTGATGGACTTCGGCACGCAGGGCCCGCAGGCCCCCGCCGACCTCGCCTGGCTGCGAGGCGTGGATGCCTACACCATGGGCGCCTATCCGCAGGCGGAGGAGGAGTTCCGCACCGCCGTGCGGCTGGACGCCGGGATGGCCGACGGCTGGCTCGGGCTGCACGCCCTGCGGGTCGACACGACGACCGCGCTGCTGAAGATGTTCCGCCACCGCGACCGCTTCGGGGAGCAGCGCACGCGCTACCGCCGCACCCTCAACTCCTGGTACTGGCTGGGCTGGTGGGTGCAGCCCGTGCTGGAGAGCCCGCGCGACCTGCTGCTCGCGCACGCCTCCCACTGGCTGGACGGCCGCCACGTCCCCGAGCTGGACCGGGCACTCGCCGGGCTGCCTCCCGTGGACACCGACCACCAGGTCCGCTTCCTGCACGCCTGCCGCGCCTACCTGGTCAAGGACTGGGAGCAGTTGGTCCGCCACACCGACCCGCTGCTCGACGACCCGATGCTCGGCATCGAGGCGGGTCTGTTCGGCGGCATGGCCCGGGTCCGGCTGGAGATGTACGGGCAGGCCGAACCGCTGCTGTCGGCGGCCCTGATGCGCTGCCGCAGCGAGCAGCCGCAGCGCAAGGAGCTGCGCTACTGGCTGGCCCGGGCGCATGAGGGCACGGGCCGCAGTGCCGCCGCGCTCCCCCTCTACCGGGCGGTGCACCGCGTCGACCCGGCGTTCATGGACACCTCGGCGCGGCTCGCCGCGATCGCCGAGGGCGACGGCTACGAGGACTCCGCCGACCTCGCGGCGATCACGCTCACCGGTGTCGGCCAGGACGCCGTGGACGGGCCGGACGGGTTCGATCCGCTCTTCGGCACCGAGGGCCGCGACCTGAGACTGCCCGACCCGGAGCCGCCGCTCTCCCCTCCCCTGCCGCCGGTGGCCGACCCGCTGGTCCGCGAGAAGACCGGCCCGGCACCGTCCCTGCCCGCCGGGCCCACCGACCCCGCGTTACTCGAGGAAGCGCTCGCCGAACTCGAACGCATGGTGGGCCTCGAGCCGGTGAAGCGCCAGGTCAAGGCGTTGTCCGCGCAGTTGAACATGGCCCGGCTGCGGGCCGGGCAGGGCCTTCCGGTGCAGCCGCCGAAACGCCACTTCGTCTTCTCCGGCCCCTCCGGAACCGGCAAGACCACCGTCGCCCGCATCCTCGGCCGCGTCTTCTACGCGCTCGGCCTGCTCGGCGGCGACCATCTGGTGGAGGCCCAGCGGGCCGACCTGGTCGGCGAGTACCTCGGGCAGACGGCCGTGAAGGCCAACGAACTGATCGACTCGGCGCTCGGCGGCGTGCTCTTCGTCGACGAGGCGTACTCGCTGTCCAACTCGGGCTACGGCAAGGGGGACGCGTACGGCGACGAGGCGCTCCAGGTGCTGCTGAAGCGGGCCGAGGACAACCGCGACCATCTCGTGGTGATCCTGGCCGGCTACCCGGAGGGCATGGACCGCCTGCTCGCCGCGAACCCCGGGCTGTCGTCCCGTTTCACGACCCGGGTCGACTTCCCGTCCTACCGTCCCCTCGAACTCACCGAGATCGGCAAGGTCCTCGCGGCGGAGAACGGGGACCTGTGGGACGAGGAGGCCCTCGACGAGCTGCGGTCCATCGCGGCGCACGTGGTGGACCAGGGGTGGATCGACGAGCTGGGCAACGGGCGGTTCCTGCGGACGCTGTACGAGAAGAGCTGCGCGTACCGGGATCTGCGGTTGTCGGTGTATCCCGGGGTGCTGGGCAGGGAGGATCTGGCGACGCTGCGGCTGCCGGACCTGATGCAGGCGTACGGGGAGGTGCTGTCCGGGCGGGGCCCGCAGGATCCGCCCGGACTGTGAGGGGCCGTGCCTACGTGGCCAGTACCTCCTCGCCCGACCGCGGCTCGGTCAGCCGGACCTCGCGCACCTGCCGGTGAGCCGGATCCCGCACCTCCCCCACCAGCAGCTCCAGCACGTCCTCCAGCGCCACGAGTCCGAGCACCTTTCCGGACCCGTCGGCGACCTGCGCCAGGTGCGTCGCCGCCCGGCGCATCACCGTCAGGGCGTCGTCCAGCGGCAGCTCGGACCGCAGGGTCGTCATGGGCCGCCACAGCTGCTGCGGCACGGCCCGGTCCGAGTCCTCCAGGTCCAGGACGTCCTTGACGTGCAGGTAGCCCATGAAGGCGCCGTTGTCCGCGGCGACCGGGAAGCGGGAGTATCCCGTGCGGGCCGTGAGCTCGACGATCCGCCCGGGGGTGACCGACGGGCTGACCGTCACCAGCGACTCGCGTTTCAGCAGGACGTCCGTCACCGGGCGAGAGCCCAGTTCCAGGGCGTCCTCCAGGCGCTCGGCCTCCTCCGGGTCGAGCAGGCCCGCCTGGCCCGCGTCCTCCACCAGCCGGTTCAGCTGCTCGCTGGTGAAGACGGCCTCGACCTCGTCCTTGGGCTCGACGTGGAAGAGCCGCAGGATGCCCTGCGAGACCGCGCCGAGGGCGGCGGTGACGGGCTTGCAGAAGCGGGCGAACCAGACCAGGCCGGGGCTCAGCCACAGCGCGGCCTTCTCGGGCGCCGCCATGGCCAGGTTCTTCGGGACCATCTCGCCGATGACGAGGTGGAAGAAGACGACCGTGGCCAGGGCGATGACGTACCCGAGCGGGTGGATCATCGCGTGCGGCAGGTGGATCCACTCGAACACCGGCTCCAGCAGGTGCGCCACCGTCGGCTCGGCGACCGCGCCGAGGGTGAGGGAGCAGACGGTGATGCCGAACTGGGCCGCCGCCATCATCTGCGGCAGCCGCTCCAGGCCGTAGAGGACCTGCCGGGCGCGGGCGGTGCCGAGGGGTTCGATCTGGCTGCGGCGTACGGAGACCAGCGCGAACTCGGCGCCGACGAAGAAGCCGTTGGCGAGCACGAGCAGCGCGGCGAAGAGGAGTTGGAGCACGCTCATCGGGCGGCCTCCGCCAGGGTGATCACGGGGGCCGTCCGCACGAGCCGGACCCGCTCCGCGCGGTAGTGGCCGACCTGGCGCACCGACAGCCGCCAGCCGGGCAGCTCCGCCTTGTCCCCGACGGCCGGGATGCGGCCCAGCAGGTCGGCGATCAGCCCGGCGACCGTCTCGTACGGTCCCTCGGGCACGTCGAGGCCTATGCGCTGCAGGATGTCGACCCGGCAGCTGCCGTCGGCGTCCCAGGCGGGCCTGCCGTCCTCCGGCGGCGCGGCGGCCAGCTCGGGCAGGTCGTGCCCGTCGTGCTCGTCGCGGACCTCGCCGACGAGTTCCTCGACGATGTCCTCCAGCGTGACGACACCGGCCGTGCCGCCGTACTCGTCGACGACGACCGCGATGGGCTGCTCGCTGCGCAGCC
Source organism: Streptomyces sp. Go-475 (assembly GCF_003330845.1). Taxonomy (GTDB): domain Bacteria; phylum Actinomycetota; class Actinomycetes; order Streptomycetales; family Streptomycetaceae; genus Streptomyces. Next base: position 1,307,105 of record NZ_CP026121.1, read on the forward strand.
GGGTCAGCAGGGGCTTGACGGGCAGGGTCTCGGGGACGAGCAGCGCCGGGCGGGCGATGCGGCCCACCGGCGTGCGCAGCCGGTCCTGGACGGGTACGGCCAGGGCGTCCTTGAGGTGGACCATGCCGACGACCTCGTCGATCCGCTCCCGGTAGACGGGGAAGCGGGACAGGCCGGTGGCGCGGGTCAGGTTGACGACGTCCTCGGCGGTGGCCGAGGACTGCAGGGCGCTGACCTTCACGCGCGGCGTCATCACGTGCTGCGCGGTCAGCTCGCCGAGGGACAGGGTGCGGACGAAGAGGTCGGCCGTGTCCTGTTCCAGGGCGCCGGCCCGGGCCGAGTGGCGGGCCAGCGAGACGAGCTCGCCGGGGGTGCGGGCGGAGGCCAGTTCCTCGGCCGGTTCGAAGCCCAGGGCCCGCACGAGCCGGTTCGCGACGGCGTTCAGGCCCGCGATGACCGGGCGGAACAGCCGGGCGAAGACATGCTGCGGGCCCGCGACGAAGCGCGCGACCTGCAGCGGCCTGGACACGGCCCAGTTCTTGGGCAGCAGCTCGCCGATCACCATCTGCACGGCGGACGCCACCAGCATGCCGACGACGACCGTGACGCCGGAGACGGCTCCCTCGGGGACGCCGATCGAGGTGAACGGGCCGTGCAGCAGTTCGGCGAGCGCCGGTTCGGCGAGCATGCCGACCACGAGGGAGGTGATGGTGATGCCGAGCTGGGTGCCGGAGAGCTGGAAGGACAGTTCCCTGAGTGATTCGACGACGCGGCCGGCGCGCCGGTCGCCTTCGGCGGCGGCCTTCTCGGCTTCCGCCCGCTCGACCGTCACGAGGCCGAACTCGGCCGCCACGAAGAATCCGTTGGCGAGAATCAGCAGGAACGCGGCTGCCAGGAGCAGCAGGGGGATGGTCATGATGCCGCCGCCTCCGCACGGTCGCGGACACGGTCCGCGCTATGTCGGCAGGGGGCGGCGCAGGTACTGCAGGACGATCCGTCCATCGCCGGAGAGGGTCACTCCTCGGTTAGCAGGAAGCCTCTGCGCACCGGGCGGGGCAGCAGCGGCGAAGGCGCGTCCTTCGCGCCTCCGCCAACAGATTAATCAAGACATGGCCCGGTGCGGCAGTGGCGACCGCCGTGCGAATGGCCACGCGTCAGCTCTGATGCCGCTCGGGGTCCGCGACGGAACGGGCCTCGGCGAGTGCCCGCAGGGCCCTGGCGTCGGCGATCGCGCGCTGCTTGGCGATGCCCGGCTGGATGCCGAGCGCGGGGAGGCTGGTGCCGTCGCTGAGGTTGAGGAACACCCAGGGGTCGCCGGGCCGGAGGGTCACCTGAAGGATTTCGGCCCACTCCAGCCGGCGCTTGTTGGTGAGATTCACGACAGTGACGCCGTCCTCGTCGGCGACGACCTTGGGCCGGGCCAGCAGGAGCAGCACGGCGTCCAGCAGCAGTGCCGTGACGACGAAGCTGAGGCGTTCGGCGGGGCTGAGCTGCTCCAGCAGCATGGCCACGGCCGTGATCACCACGAGGATCGCGACGGCGGCGGTGAGCAGCACCGCGCGGGTGCTGCCCGGCCGGAACGTGACGGGCAGGGTGGGCAGGTCGGACATCGGGTGCGCCCCTCTTACAGACGGCAGGCGTGGATGGCCGTGGTCAGGATGGCCCGGGCGCCGATGTCGTACAGGTCGTCCATGATCCGCTGGGCCTCCTTGGCGGGGACCATGGCGCGGACGGCGACCCAGCCCTCGTTGTGCAGCGGGGAGACGGTCGGCGATTCCAGGCCGGGGGTGAGGGCGACGGCCTTCTCCAACTGCTCGACGCGGCAGTCGTAGTCCATCATCACGTACGTCCGGGCGACGAGGACGCCCTGGAGGCGGCGCAGGAACTGCTGGACCTTGGGGTCGTCGGGGTCGGCGCCGGTGCGGCGGATCACGACGGCCTCGGACTGCATGATCGGCTCGCCGACGACTTCCAGGCCCGCGTTGCGCAGGGAGGTGCCGGTCTCGACGACGTCGGCGATGACCTGGGCGACGCCGAGCTGGATGGCGGTCTCGACGGCGCCGTCGAGGTGGACGACGGAGGCGTCGATGCCGTGCTCGGCGAGGTGGGCCGCGACGATGCCCTCGTAGGAGGTGGCGACGGTCTTGCCGGTCAGGTCGGCCAGGCCGCTGATGGTGCCGGGCTTGCCGGCGTAGCGGAAGGTGGAGCGGGCGAAGCCGAGGGCGAGGATCTCCTCCGCGTCGGCTCCGGAGTCGATCAGCAGGTCCCGGCCGGTGAGGCCGATGTCGAGCTGGCCGGAGGCGACGTAGATCGCGATGTCGCGGGGGCGCAGGTAGAAGAACTCGACCTCGTTGGTCGGGTCGACGATCCGCAGTTCCTTGGACTCCCTGCGCTGCAGGTAGCCGGCCTCATGCAGCATCTCCGCCGCAGGGCCTGACAGGGAACCCTTGTTGGGGACGGCGATGCGCAGCATGAGGTCGGCTTCCTTTGCGTGGTGTCGTGCGGGAACGGGTGTGCGGCTTACAGGTGGGCGTAGACGTCGTCGAGGGAGATGCCGCGGGCGACCATCATCACCTGGACGTGGTACAGCAGCTGCGAGATCTCCTCGGCGGCCGCCTCCTTGCCCTCGTACTCGGCGGCCATCCACACTTCGGCGGCCTCCTCGACGACCTTCTTGCCGATGGCGTGGACGCCCTTCCCGACCAGTTCTGCGGTGCGGGAAGTGGCGGGGTCGCCGTGGGCGGCCTTGTGCTGGAGCTCGGTGAAGAGCTCCTCGAACGTCTTCTTGGACATGGTGACGCTCAGCCTATGCCACAGGTGCGGTTCGTCAGCGCCAGGGTTCGGATACTGAGCGGAGGGTGGCCGCGGTCGCCACCGCGGCCGTCACCGCCTCGTGCCCCTTGTCCTCGCTGGAGCCCTCGATGCCGGCGCGGTCCAGGGCCTGCTCTTCGGTGTCGCAGGTCAGCACGCCGAAGCCGACGGGGACGCCGGTGTCGACGGAGACCTGGGTGAGGCCCTGGGTGACGCCCTGGCACACGTACTCGAAGTGGGGGGTTCCGCCGCGGATGACGACGCCGAGGGCGACGATCGCGTCGTAGCCGCGGCCCGCGAGGACCTTGGCGACGACCGGGAGCTCCCAGCTGCCGGGGACCCTGAGCAGGGTCGGCTCGTCGATGCCCAGGTCGTGCAGGGCGCGCAGGGCGCCGTCCACCAGTCCGTCCATCACCTTCTCGTGCCACTGTGCCGCGATGACGGCGACCCGGAGGTCACCCACATTGCGTACGGACAGTTCCGGTGCACCCTTGCCGCTCACGTCTCTCCCTCTTGCTCTCTTACTGGTTGCCGCAGGCCGGCACGGTGGTCGTGTCGAGCCAGGGCAGGTCGTGGCCCATCCGGTCCCGCTTGGTGCGCAGGTAGCGGAGGTTGTGCTCGCCGGCGCTCACGGGCATCGGCACACGGGCCTTGACCGTGATGCCGTGGTGGACGAGCGCGTCGGTCTTGTCGGGGTTGTTGGTCAGCAGCCGGACGCTGCGCACGCCGAGGTCGGCGAGGATCTGGGCTCCGGCGCCGTAGTCCCTCGCGTCGGCGGGCAGGCCGAGTTCGAGGTTGGCGTCGAGGGTGTCGCGGCCGCGCTCCTGCAGTTCGTAGGCGCGCAGCTTGGACATCAGGCCGATGCCGCGGCCCTCGTGTCCGCGCAGGTAGACGACCACGCCTCGGCCCTCGGACTGGATGCGGGCCAGGGAGGCGTCCAGCTGGGGGCCGCAGTCGCAGCGGGCGGAGCCGAAGACGTCGCCGGTGAGGCATTCGGAGTGGACGCGCACGAGGACGTCCTGGCCGTCGCCGATGTCGCCGTGCACCAGGGCGACGTGCTCGACGCCGTCGACGGTGGAGCGGTAGCCGTAGGCCGTGAACGTGCCGTGGGCGGTGGGCAGTTGGGTCCTGGCCTCGCGGCGGACGGTGGGCTCGCTGCTGCGGCGGTAGGCGATCAGGTCCTCGATGGAGATGATCGTCAGGCCGTGCTTGCGGGCGAACGGGACCAGCTCGGGCAGGCGCAGCATGCGGCCGTCCTCGCCGGCGATCTCGACGATCGCTCCGGCCGGGCGCAGGCCCGCGAGGCGGGCGAGGTCGACGGCGGCCTCGGTGTGGCCGTTGCGGGTGAGGACGCCGCCGGGCCGGGCGCGGAGCGGGAAGATGTGGCCGGGGCGGACGAAGTCGTCCGGCCCGGAGACTCCGTCGGCGAGCAGCCGCAGGGTGGTGGCGCGGTCGGCGGCGGAGATGCCGGTGCTCACGCCGTGGGCGGCGGAGGCGTCGACGGAGACCGTGAAGGCGGTCTTCATCGACTCGGTGTTGTCCTCGACCATCTGCGGGAGCTTCAGCCGGTCCAGTTCGTCGCCCTCCATGGGGGCGCAGATCAGGCCGCGGCACTCGCTCATCATGAAGGCGACGATCTCGGGGGTCGCCTTCTCGGCGGCGATGACGAGGTCGCCCTCGTTCTCCCGGTCCTCGTCGTCGACGACCACGACCGGGCGGCCCGCCGCGATGTCGGCGACGGCCTGCTCGACGGGGTCGAGCGCGAGGTCCTCGAACTCACCGTCGGTGCTGTACAGGATCGGTGCCGTGCTCATGCCGGCGCTCCTTCCAGGGTGGGCTGTGCTGCCGCGCGCGAGCGCAGCCACCAGTCGCGCAGGCCCCACAGGACGAGCGCGCCGTAGATGACGTAGACGAAGCCGGAGAAGGCGTAGCCGTTGGCGAAGTTGAGGGGGACGCCGACGAGGTCGACGAGGAGCCAGGCGAACCAGAACTCGACCATGCCGCGGGCCTGGGCGTACATCGCGACGATGGTGCCGACGAAGATGTAGGCGTCCGGCCAGGGGTCCCAGGACAGCTTCGGGTACGCCGTGAAGAGCAGGGCCACCGCGACCGTGCCGGCGGCGGCCGCCGCGGTCATCGCGGCGCGCTCGCGCCAGGTGGCGAACCGTACGGCGATGTGGCCGTCCTCGCCCTGGCCCTTGCCGCGCTGCCACTGCCACCAGCCGTAGAGGGCGACGACCATGACGACGGCCTGCTTGCCGGCGCTGCCGGTGAGGTGGCCGAAGAAGGCGCCGAAGAGGATGAGGCCGGCCAGGAACTGCACGGGCCAGGTCCAGATGGAGCGCCGCCAGCCGAGGGCGAGGGCGGCCAGGCCGAAGAGGTTGCCGACCATGTCGGCCCACTTGATGTGCTGGCCGAAGAGGACGAACGCCTCGGAGTTCAGCGAGTTCACTCGGCCGCCCCCCGCGCGCGGTCGCCCAGCATGCGCTCGACGTACTTGGCGATGACGTCCACTTCGAGGTTGACCGGGTCGCCGGGCTGCTTGTGGCCGAGCGTGGTCAGGTCGAGGGTGGTGGGGATGAGGCTGACGGTGAAGTAGTCGGGGCCGGCGTCGACGACGGTGAGGCTGATGCCGTCGACGGTGATGGAGCCCTTCTCGACCACGTACCGGGTGAGGTCCGCGGGGAGGGAGATCTTCACGATCTCCCAGTGCTCGGACGGCTTGCGCTCCAGGATCTCGCCGGTGCCGTCCACATGGCCCTGCACGATGTGCCCGCCGAGGCGTTCGCCGACGGCCATGGGGCGTTCGAGGTTGACGCGGGAGCCGGCCTTCAGGGCGCCGAGGCTGGAGCGGTTCAGGGTCTCGGCCATGACGTCGGCGGTGAACTCGTCGCCCTCGTGGTCGACGACCGTGAGGCAGACGCCGTTGACGGCGATGGAGTCGCCGTGTTTCGCGCCCTGGGTGACGACGGGGCCGCGCAGACGGAAGCGACAGGCGTCGTCGAGGGTCTCGACGGCGGTGATCTCGCCCAGCTCTTCGACGATTCCGGTGAACACTTCCCGGGTCCTCCTGCCTCTTCGGGCACGGACTCCGGGGCTGTCGATGACGACAGAAGTACGAGCAGGAACACCGGGGACGACGCCGGACGGAGTCCGCCCCGAGGACGGACTGCTGGGCGGCGCGCACGGATGCCCGCTCGCCGCGCACTGCCTCCCATCCGGACTTTAACCGTCGGTCCAGGAATTTCACCTGGTCAACCGGCCGCTGGAGGCGACCGGGTCGCGGACTGTAACCGCCGGTTCGGACTTTCACCGACCCCGGAGTGCGCTGCTACTGGTACACGGCCAGTGTGCCACGCCTGATCGGCATCCAGACCGGCGAAGCGTGTGGGGTGCCTCACAGAACGTGTCACGCCCCTTCCCCAGCGCGACAGGGCTGCCCAACTTCCGTGCGGTGGTCCGGCCTTGACGGATCCGAGTTGGTACACACCTATTGACGTTGTGGTCTAGTCCTTTCTAGGGTCGGCGCAACCGGCAACCCGACCCGCATCCGCAACCTTCACCCCTCAACCCGCAGACCGGCCCGGTGGCGGTGACGACGGCCCTTGCCCGCCGTCGGGCCTTCCCACGCCCCGCTTCAGGACGCCGGAAGCGTCCGCTCCCGAGGGGCGAAGAGTTCGTCCTGAGCGCGCTCCCGGGCCGTCAGCAGCGCGCCGCGCAGGACCGCGCCGCCGCCCAGGGTGGTCGGGCGCACCTCGGTGGGCAGGGGTGTCATCCGGGCGATGCGCTCCCGCACCCGCGTGGCGAGTTCCTCGCCCCCGGCCCGGCCGACCTCGCCGCCGAGCACCACGCACCCGGGGTCCAGGATCGCGACGACCGCCGCGACGCCGACGGCGAGACGGTCGGCCAGGGCGTCGAGGAAACGGCCGGCGGAGGCGGCGCCCGACTCCCCGGCGCCCGGCTCCCGGGCGCTCTCGCCCACGGACGCCGGGCGCCCGCCCGACGCCACAGGCGCCGCGGCCTCGCCGATCTCCCTCACTCCCCCGTCCCCCGCCTCCCGCACCCGGTCCACCGCCGCTTCCACGACGCCGACGGCCGCCCGCACCGCGCCCACCGCCGACGGCCCCTCCCCCCGCTCCGGCGCCGTCCCGTACCGCGCCGCGAGGTCCACGACCGCTGCCGCCGCGGCCAGGGAGTGGAAGCCGCCGGCGCAGTCCTTCGCCGACGGCGGGGCCGCGGTGCCCGGGACCGGGAGGAAGCCGATCTCGCCGGTGCCGCCGGAGGCACCGCGCCGCAGCGCTCCGTCGAGGACCACGGCGGCTCCGGTGCCGTGGCCCAGCCACAACAGGACGAACGTGTCCCGGTCCCGGGCCGCTCCGTCGCGCTGCTCGGCCAGCGCGGCGAGGTTGGTCTCGTTCTCGACGCTGACGCGGGCTTCGGGCAGCCGCTCCTGGAGGGCGGCGACCAGGCGGCGGTGCCAGGCCGGCAGCCCGGTGGAATCGCGGAGTTCGCCGCTCGCCGGGTCGATCAGGCCGGGCGCGCCGATGCCGACGGTGTGCAGCCGGTCGGCGCCGGCCTCCTTCACCACGCGCTCGACCAGCGCGACCGCCTGCTCCACGGCGGGGCCCGTCCCCATGTCGCCGTCGATGGGCACCGACGCCTCGGCCAGCACCCGGCCCACCAGGTCGGCGACGGTCACGGCGACGCCCTCGGTGCGTACGTCCAGGGCGGCGAGGTGCGCCCGGTCGGCGACGATGCCGTAGACCTTGGCGTTGGGGCCGCGCCGCTGCTCGCCGGCCTCACCGACCACCGCGATCAGGCCGGCGGCGGTGAGGCGTTCGACGAGGTCGGCGACGGTGGGGCGGGACAGGCCGGTCAACTGCTTCAACTGCCCTGCGGTGAGCGGGCCTTCCTGTTGGAGCAGGGTGAGGGCGAGCCGGTCGTTGATGGCCCGGGCGGTGCTCGGGGATGCGGGCATGCCGGGATCCTCCCAGATCGGCGGGGCGGGCGGACGGGCCGACCGGTTGCGCCCTTATCTATCAGGCAGGCTTCCTGATAGTTTACGCCCGCAGCGACGCGAGCGAGGCAGAGACCTGGAGGGGGACCGCAGAATGGGCAACGTGGTCGATGATCTGCGCGAGGTGAAGCGGTCCCGGTACGCCGTGGCCGCCGTCTTCGCCGTGCACGGCGCCGTGACCGGCTCGTTCGCCACCCGCGTGCCGTGGATCCAGGACCACGCGGGCGTCAGCGCGGGGCAGTTGGGCATCGCGCTGGCCTTCCCCGCGCTCGGCGCGTCCGTCGCGATGCCGCTCGCCGGCAGTGTCAGCCACCGCTTCGGGGCCCGCAACGCGCTGCGCGGACTGATCGCGCTGTGGACGCTGTCGCTGGTCCTGCCGTCCCTCGCGCCGAACCTTCTCACCCTCTGCCTGGCCCTGTTCGTGTACGGGGCGACGGCGGGCATGGCGGACGTCGCGATGAACGCGCTGGGCGTCGAGGTGGAGAACCGCCTCCACCGGTCGATCATGTCGGGACTGCACGGCATGTGGAGCGCGGGCGCCCTGGTCGGCTCGGCGGCCGGCACGCTCGCCGCGCACCTCGGCTCGGACGCCCGGCTGCACCACGTGCTGGCCGCCGCGGTCCTCACCGTGATCGGCGTGCTGTCCTGCCGGTGGGTGCTCGACCTGCAGCCCGCCGAGGACGAGGAGCCGCCGCCGCGGTTCGCGCTGCCGCCCCGGTCGGCCCTGCTCATCGGCGCGATCGGGTTCTGCGCGGTCTTCGCGGAGGGCGCGAGCCTGGACTGGTCGGCGGTCTACCTGCGCGAGCAGTTGGAGACCTCGGCGGGTCTCGCGGCGGCGTGCACGACGGGCTTCACGCTCACCATGGCCCTCGCCCGGATCGCCGGCGACAAGGTGGTGGACCGCTTCGGCGCGGTGCGGACGGTGCGGGCGAGCGGGGTGTTCGCGGTGCTCGGCGGGCTGCTGATCGTCGTCGCGGAGCACCCGGCGGTGGCGATGGCCGGGTTCGCGCTGATGGGGCTGGGCATCGCGGTCGTCGTACCGCTGTGCTTCGCGGCGGCGGGCCGCAGCGGTGCCAATCCGAGCCTGGCCATCGCGGGCGTCGCGACCATCACCTACACCTCGGGCCTGATCGCGCCGAGCGCGATCGGCATGCTGGCGCAGGCGACCAGCCTGATGGTGTCGTTCTGCCTGGTGACGGCGCTGTCGTGCGGTCTGGTGGCGTTCGCGGGGGTGCTGCGCCCGGGCGACCGGGCGAAGATCAGCCGACCGGACGCGGCGGTCCCCGACCCGCGCCCCTGAGCCGGGTCCGGCCCCCGGGTCAGCCCCGGTCACCGCCCCTCCGGGCGCACCCCGACAATGGTCCGGACACTCGCCCGCACGACGAAAGCGAAACCGCACCATGGATCTCGGCGTCCGCTGGAAACCGCACGGCGACGGACGCACCCCGGCGCCCGGCGCGGTGGTCCGCCCCGACGAGCGGCTCTCCTGGCCCCGCACGGTCGGGCTCGGCGCCCAGCACGTGGTGGCGATGTTCGGGGCGTCGTTCGTGGCCCCGGTCCTCATGGGCCTGGACCCGAACCTCGCGATCATGATGTCGGGTGTCGCGACCGTCGTGTTCCTGCTGGCCACCCGCGGCCGGGTGCCCAGCTACCTGGGCTGCTCGCTCTCGTTCGTCGGGGTGGCGGCGGTCATCCGCGCCCAGGGCGGGAGCAGCGCGACCGTGACCGGCGCGGTCTTCGTCGTCGGGGCCGCGCTGTTCCTGGTGGGGCTCGCCGTGCGGCGGTTCGGGGCGCGGATCATCCATGCCGCGATGCCGCCGATCGTGACCGGCGCGGTGGTGATGCTGATCGGCTTCAACCTGGCGCCGGTGACGGCCTCGACGTACTGGCCGCAGGACCAGTGGACGGCTCTGCTGGTGATGCTGTTCACCGGTCTGGCGGTCGTCTGTCTGCGCGGTTTCTGGTCGCGGATCGCGATTTTCCTGGGACTGATCTTCGGGTACGGCATCTCCTGGGTGTTCGACCAGGTCTTCGGCAAGATCCACTCGGTGGACGCGAGCGGCAGGCTGACCGACCACTGGCGGCTCGACCTGTCCGGTGTGGGCAAGGCCGACTGGATCGGGCTGCCGACCCTGCACGGCCCGTCGTTCGAGTGGTCGGCGATCCTGGTCGCCCTGCCGGTCGTCATCGCGCTGGTCGCGGAGAACGCCGGGCATGTCAAGGCGGTCGGCGAGATGACCGGCGACCCGCTGGACGACAAGCTCGGCACGGCGATCGCGGCCGACGGCGTCGGCTCGATGCTGTCCACGGCGGTCGGCGGCCCGCCCAACACGACGTACTCCGAGAACATCGGCGTGATGGCCGCGACCCGCGTCTACTCCACGGCCGCCTACTGGGCCGCCGCCGGTTTCGCCCTGCTCTTCGGCGTCTGCCCGAAGTTCGGCGCGGTCGTCGCGGCTATCCCGGGCGGGGTGCTCGGCGGCATCACCGTCATCCTGTACGGCATGATCGGGCTGCTCGGCGCGCAGATCTGGATCAACGCCGGGGTGGACCTGCGCAACCCGCTGAACCTGGTCCCGGCGGCCGCGGGCATCATCATCGGCGTCGGCAACGTCACCATGAAGTTCACCGACACGTTCTCGCTGAGCGGCATCGCCCTCGGCACGCTCGTCGTCATCACCGGCTACCACGCCCTGCGGGCCTTCGCCCCACCCCATCTGAAGACGCAGCGGCCGCTGCTGGACGAGGGCACCAGCTCCTACGACGAGGCCAAGTCGTAGGCGTAGGACGCCGTGAAGGTCCCCGGGCGGCCCCTGCAGCCGTCCGACTCCCCCGGCAGCTTCACCCACAGGTAGGCGTCGATCCGGGGCTCGCCGGTGCTGAGGGTGGGTGTCCGGCCGAGCTTGCGGCCCGCCGGGTCGCACCACTGGCCGTCGGCCGGGGCGCCGTTGCCGTTGCGGCTGGTGTCGATGACGGCGCCCAGGCTCGCCGGGCCGCCCAGGGCGTCCAGGACCCGCCGGTCGTAGGCGACCTCGTCGGCCGTGGTGTGGAAGTTGGAGACGTTGCTGAAGATCCCGTCGGAGGACTCGGGCGAGGCGGCTCCGGCCTGCCGCAGCCACGCCGCCTGCTTGCCGGGGGCGTTCCACCCCGAGTGCCCCGCGTCGAAGTACACGCGGGCCCGGGGGTTGGCGTCCTTCAGGACGCGTCCGGCCCGGGCCAGGGAGGCGAAGCGGTCCGCGCGCTCCCCGGCGGAGAGGCACTCGGCCTGGGCGACCGAGTCCGGCTCCAGGACGACGACGACCTCTGTGGAGCCCAGCCCGGCCGCGAACCGGTCGATCCAGGCGTCGTAGGCGTCCAGGTCGGGGGCGCCGCCCTGGGAGTGGCCGCCGCAGTCGCGGCCGGGGATCGCGTACGGCACGAGGACGGGCACCCGGCCCTGGGCGGCCCCGCCCGACGTCACCGCGGCGACCCGGGCGGTGAGCGTGTCCGGCGCGTACTCGGCGAACCAGACGGCGGCCGGCTGGTCGGCGATCCGGGACGCGATGACCGCGTGCCGGGGGTCGCCGGAGTGGGCCCGGACCCAGTCCAGCACCTGGGAGTCCGGGTGGCGGTAGAGCCGTGTGGTCACGGTCGTGGTCCGCTCCCGCTTCCGCTCGATCCTCGACGGCGACGGCGTGCGGCTCGGCGTGCCGCGCGCCGGCGCGGAGGGCGAGGGCGCGGCGGACTCGGCGGCGGCTGTCGGGGACGACGGCGGCTCAGCGGGCAGGGGCACCGGACGGGGCGGGGCGGACACCTGGGGGCGCCGGGCCTGGTCCGGGCCGCGCCCGTCCTCGAAGGCGGAGAGGACCCCCGTGACCGCGCCGGCCGCGACCACGACGGAGGCCGCCACGACCATCGCGCCGCGCCGGGCGGCACGCCTGCGCGCGGCCCTGCGGGCGGCCAGGCGCTGCGCACGCGAGCCTGACACGCTGCTGCTCCCCCTCCCCCTGCGGCGGGCGGCGTTCCCCCGTTCCGGGGAAGCACCGGGCCCGCCGGCACTCCCGCCAGCCTAGAGCTGGGACTCTGCCCGCATGCCGCGATGCGAACAAGTCCCCCCAGCCGTGGACACACCGGTCGACGCCGTCATCTCCCGGATGCGCGCCCTCGGTGCGTCCCTGCACCCCCGGGACGGGGTGGCGGTCTTCAACCGCGTCTACCTGGCGGTGACACAGGCGGTGGACCGGCACGTCGACACCGGGCGGTTCGCGGACCCGCGGGCCGCGATCACGCTGGACGTACGGTTCGCCGAGCGGTACCTGGACGCCGTCGAGGCGGCGGCCGGGGACCGGCGCGCACCGGCCTGCTGGCGGCCGTTGTTCCAGCTCCGCCGCCACCCCGGGGTACGGCCGTTGCAGTTCGCGCTGGCGGGCATCAACGCGCACATCGGGCACGATCTCGCGCTGGCCGTCGTGGACACCTGTCGTACGCTCGACTGCGCACCCGCCGACCTGGAGGACGAGTTCGACGCGGTGGGTGATCTCCTCGTCTCGCTGGAGGAGCGCATCCGCGAAGATCTGATGCCGGGCCCCGATCTCCTCCAGATCGCCGACCCGCTGACCCATCTGCTGGGCTCCTGGAGCCTGGAGCGGGCCCGCGACGCGGCGTGGACGGCGGCCCGGGCCCTGTGGGCCCTGCGCGGACTCCCCGACATCGCCGAGGAGTTCACGGAACACCTGGACACGGCGGTGGGCCTGGCGGGGCGCATGCTGCTCACACCGCTGCGGGGGTGATCCAACTCGGTGCCGCGGACGTCGACTTGGGGGCGCGGTCCTGGTGACAGGATCGTTCACTACGCTGTGCGCGCATGGTCGGATTACGCGCGTGGGCGACTCGCCGGCGCAGCTCGGTACTCCTGGTCCTCGACGCCCTGGGCGGCGTCTCCTGGGTGGTGCTCGGGCTCCTGCTCGCCCTGGTCTGGGGGAGTTTCGTCGGGTTCGCCACGCGAAGCTGGCACGAGGACCGGCCCGGTGGTGACGCGATGGCGCCGGCGCCCCCGTACGACGCCTTCGAGGAGATCGAGCAGGCGCGTCGCAGGCTCTTCGACGCCACCGTCGTGCACACGAACCCGCGAGCCCTGAGGCTGGTGGCGGACGCTCCGCCGCGCCGGTTCCGGGTGGAGGTCCGGGGTGCCCGGCCCCGGACCGAGCTGGGCGGGACCCACACGGTCGTCAGAGCGGGGACGCAGATCGGCGTGAAGCTGCACTGCACCGGTGCCGCTGTGCGGTGCACGCCCCTGTCGTCGGAACGACAGTACGTCCTGACCCGCGAGGACGTCGCCGTCTGGGTGTGGGAGGTGCGGGCCGAGCGTGCGGGGACGTTCGGCATCGCGCTCACGATCACCTCCTACCTCCGCGACACCGACACGGTGCTGGCGGAGGAGCTGTCTCCGGCCTGGACGGTGCGGGCGGTGGAGCCGCCCGAGGACGACGGCTGGGTCTCCTGGGCCAGGGACCTGTGGCGGCAGGTGGCCGACGCGATCACCGGCCTGGGCGGACTCGCCGTGTCCCTGAGCGCCATCGCGGCCGTGGCAGCGATGGTCATCCGCCGCAGGCTTCCGGCCCTCGGCCCCGAGGACGAGGAGGCCGCCGAGTCCGTCCGCGGTGCCGCCCCGGGCTCGCGGCCACGACCGGCGCCGCGCGTCCGGTCACGCCCGGGACGGGCCGGCGCGGCGCGGAACCTCCGCTACACCAGGCGGATCAGGGCCCGCGCCGGCCCGCGGACATGACGGCCGAGCCCGTGGAACCCGGCCTCCGGGTCAGTCCTCCGGCAGTTCCACGGGCGCGATCTCGTCGTAGACGTCGCCGGGGCCCGGGTTGGTCGGGTCGGTCGTGCCGCCGAGGTGGTGCATGACACCCCAGACGGCGTTGAGGGCGGTCTGGACCGCGCCCTCGGCCCAGCCGGCCGTCCAGGAGATGTCGTCGCCGGCGAGGAAGATGCCGCGCTTGTCCTCGGGCAGCCGGTCCTGCATGAAGTGCGTGAACAGGCGCCGCTGGTAGCGGTAGTGGCCGGGCAGGTTGGCCTTGAACGCGCCCATGAAGTAGGGCTCGTTCTCCCAGGAGACGGTGACCGGGTTGCCGATGATGTGCTTGCGGATGTCGACCTTGGGATAGATCTCGCCGAGCGACTTCAGCATGACCTCCATCCGCTCGTTCGCGGACAGCGGCAGCCACTTCAGGCTGTCGTCGCACCAGGTGTAGGACAGGCAGATCACGGCGGGCTTGTCCGGGCCGTCGTCGAGCAGGTACGTGCCGCGCGTCATGCGGTCGGTGAGCGTCATCGACATGACGTCCCGGCCGGTCTCCTCGTCCTTGTCGAGCCAGAACGGGCGGTCGACAGGAACGAACAGCTTCGAGGACTCCATGTAGTGGGTGCGCTCGATGGCCGTCCAGTGGTCGATCGGGAAGAGCGAGTCGTCGCAGTCGATCTTCGACAGCAGCATCCAGGACTGGGCGGTGAAGATCGCCGCCCGGTAGGTGCGGATGTCGCCGCGGGCGTCGGTCACCGTGATGCGGTTGCCGGCCGTGCGGTGCAGCCGGGTCACCGCCGGGCGGGGCTCGCGGCCCTCGTGCAGGCTCGCCAGCGAGGTCCCCTGGGCCCAGTGGACGATCTTCTGCGGCTCGCGCTCCCACAGGCGCAGAGGCAACTGCTGGGAGCCGCCGACGATGCCGCGGTGGTGGTCGTCGGCCTCGGTGTAGACGACGCGGAGGATCTCCAGGATGGAGTTGGGGAAGTCGGTGTCCCAGCCGCCGGTGCCGAAGCCGACCTGGCCGAAGATCTCGCGGTGCCGGAAGGACTTGAACGCCTCGGAGTCGCAGAGGAAGCCGTAGAAGGTCTGGTTGTCGAGCTTCTCGACGAGCCGGGACCAGATCTCGCGGATGCGCGGGACGTCCCGCTCGCGCAGGGCGCGGTTCATGTCGGAGAAGTCGGCGCCCTCCTCCAGGCACCGGCCCCAGGCCTCGGCGACGTCCCGGTAGACCTGCGGCAGGTCGTCGATGGTCTCGGCGTAGTGGGACTCGCCCTTGAGGTCGACGACGGTCGACGGGGTGGCCTCGGCCAGCGGGTTGGGGAACGGCCGGGTCCGCAGGCCGACGAGGTCGATGTAGTGCTGCAGGGCCGTGGAGGACGGCGGGAAGCGCATCGCGCCCATCTCGGCGGTGAGGGAGTCGTCGCAGCCCTCGAAGCCGACGGTGCGCAGCCGCCCGCCGATCTGGTCGGCCTCGTAGACGACGGGCTTGAGGCCCATCTTCATCAGCTCGTACGCGGCGACGATGCCGGACAGGCCGCCGCCGATGACCGCGACCTCCGTGCCGTGCTCGGTCGCCGGTATCTGCCCCAGGCCCGCCGGGTGGGCGAGGAAGTCGTCGTACGCGTACGGGAAGTCCGGGCCGAACATGGTGATCGGCGGCTGCTGCGCGTCTGCGTGCTCGACGGCGTTGGGCACGGTGGACGTCATGGGGGTACGGACTCCTTGCACAGAGGTGAACAGGCGGGTGTGGGGGTGTCAGACGAGCGACCCGTACAGGCCGGGGCGCCGGTCCCGCAGATAGGGGTTGTTCTCGCGCGACGCGGCGAGGAAGGCCGGGTCGACGTCGGCCAGGACGAGGTCCTCGCCCCGCCCGGCCCGGGTCCGGGCGACACCGTCGGGACCGGCCAGCGTGGACAGGCCCACGAACTCGAACTCGCCCTCCCGGCCGACCCGGTTGACGTACGCGACGTACAGCTGGTTCTCGAAGGCCCGCACCGGGATCATCGACTCGGCGACGAACTGGAACGGGTGCATCTGCGCGGTCGGGACGACCAGCAGGTCGGTGCCGGCCAGGGCGTGGGCGCGGACGTTCTCCGGGAACTCCACGTCGTAGCAGATGAGGATCCCGACGCGCAGACCGTCGATCTCGGCCTGCACGACCTGCTGCTCGCCGGGCGTGAAGTGGTCGCGTTCGAAGCAGCCGAAGAGGTGGGTCTTGCGGTAGTTCGCCAGCCGGGTGCCGTCGGCGGAGATCAGCTGGGCGGAGTTGAACACCGTCTCGCCGTCCCGCTCGGGGTAGCCGTAGGCGATCGCCAGGCCGTGGCGCGTCGCGATCTCGGCGATCGCGTCCGCGCAGTCGCCGTCGGCGGGCTCGGCGAGCCGGGCGATGTCGTCGCCGATCGCGTACCCGGTCAGGAACATTTCCGGCGTGCTCAGCAGCCCCGCGCCCGCGGCGGCGGCCCGGCCCGCGGCCTCGTCGAGGACCTTGAGGTTCTCGACGGTGGAGCCGGGGCGGCCGGAGCTCTGGAGCAGGGCGGTGCGCATGCGTGTTCCTCACCGGTACGCGGAGGGTTTCAGGGGGCCGGATAGACGGTACGGTCGGCGGCTTCGACCGGACAAGGAGCAGCCGTTGCGCGTCCGTGAGCGGATCATTGCGTTCGTCGGGCGGTCGGCGGCGATTCGTTGCGGGTACGGTCCGGTGCTCCCCCGGGTGCAGGCGGAGGTCCGGTACTCCCCCAGGGGCAGGCGGAGCGGTGTTGTCCCCGCCGGGCGGCGGAGGCGGGGTCCCGTCTGCGGTGCGATGTGGCCGGGGGGCCGGTGCCGGGAGAGTGGTGAGCGTTCGGAACACAGCGATCACCTGCGGAAAGGACCGCCATGAACCGCCGTACGAAGACCGCCGTGCTCGGTGCCGCGTTACTGCTCTGCGCCACCGCCGCGGCTGGAGCGGCCACCGCCTCCGCCCCCGAGGAGGGGCAGCGCGAGGCCACCGCATCCGCGCCCGGCGGAGGACAGCGCGAGGCCGGCGCCAGCGCTCCCGGTGGAGGGCAGCGCGAGGCCGCCGCCCTCACCGGGAAGGCCAAGCTGTACCGATCGGCCGGGGACGACATCACCTTCTCCTTCGACGCGCACCTGGCGCCCGAGCACCGGCTCGACCCGATGAAGGCCACCGGCACCTTCGAGTGGAGCCACTACCTGAACGGCAAGGGCGCCCGGGCGAAGGCGAAGGTCGACTGCCTGGTCACCGGCGGCAAGGTGGCCGTCGTCTCCGGTGTCATCACCTCCTCCGACCTGCCCGGCGCGAAGGGCAAGCGCGTCGGGATCACCGTGCAGGACCTCGGCCGAAGCGACCGGCTCGGCTACAGCTGGGCCACGACCGGCACCCCGGTCGCCACGAAGGACCTGCCCAAGTGCGTCAGCTCGGCGCCCTTCGAGAAGGTCGAGAAGGGCACCGGCGACTTCTCGGTCACTCCCTGGCAGCCCCCGCTCTAGCGGGCACGGGCGCGGCCACCAGCAGGGCGGTCACCAGGTACGGCACCGCGCACCACGCGAAGGCGGTGCCGTGCCCCGTCGCCGTGCCGAGCACCGCGTAGCCGCCGTACACGGCGATGGTGGCCAGCTCGGTGCCCAGCCCGGCGACCGAGGTGAGGGTGGCCCGGCCCGTGTCGTCGATGCGCCGCTGGAGCCGTACGTCGGCCAGCACGGTCGCCGCCTGGAACCCGCCGAAGGCGACCGCCACCAGGGCGATGCCGCCCGGGGTGCCCGCGCCGGCACCCAGGGCCAGGGCGACGGCCGCGCCCGCGAGCAGCACCGCGAGGCCCCGCGGGCCCAGGCGTTCTCCCGCCCCGGCCAGCAGGCCCCCGGCCGTGGCGCCCGCCCAGATCAGCAGGAGCAGGTAGGGCACCAGCGCGTCGGACACGCCGGTGTCCCGCGCCAGCAACGGCGTGTACTCGTCCAGGGCGCCCCACACGGCGGTGACGGCCGGGACGAGCAGCAGCGCGCCGCGTACGGACCGGTCGGACCGGGCCACGGCGAGCCCGGCCTTCAGGGTCGCGGTCCAGCCGTCGTGCCCGGCCGTCGGGGTCCGGTGCTCCGGGAAGCGGGTCGCCGTCGCCGCGCCCAGCAGGCACACCAGCACGCTCACGGCACCGACGGCGGTGTGGCCGCCGTGGGCGAGCACCGGCCCGGCCAGGGCCGTCGCCGCCATGGTGGCGACCAGGCCGGCCGCGCGGGCCCGGCCCATGACGTGGGCGTACCGTCCGGCCGCGCCGAGCCGGTCCAGTTCGTCGTAGACCAGCGCCTCGCGCGCGCCGGAGGTCAGGGCGCCGCCGGCGCCCCACAGCACGAAGCCGAGGGCGAAGGCGCCGTACGACGGCAGGAGCGTCCACAGCGCGAACCCGGCGGCGGTGAGCAGCGGGCCCAGGCAGAGCAGCAGCCGGCGGGAGGAGGCGTCGGCCCAGGCGCCGGAGGGGACCTCCAGCACCACGCCGGTGACCGACCACAGGGCGAACAGGGAGGAGATCTGCCAGACCGACAGACCGGTGTCGGCGAACAGCAGCGCGTACACCGGGTAGAGCAGGACGAAGTCTTCGAGGAACGCGTAGCCGTACAGCGTGCTCGTCAGCCGGCGGACACCGGTCGCGGGCACGGGTGAGAGAGTCATGAGGCCTTCCCGAGGGGGCGGTTCGGACACCGGACGCGCGGGACGTACGGCGGCCGAGGCGGTCCTCGGGAGGCGCGGCGGGTGGATCAATGTCGCCAGGTCATGGCACCGATGGTAGGCGGGCCGGCGCCGTAGGCCCAGCGGGAATTCCTCCGGGGCCGTCCTCCCCCGGGAGGAGGCGGGCGGCGGGCGTCTCCGCCGAGCGGCGAGGGAGGTCCGCTCGCCGGACGAGGACCGCGGACTGCCCGGCGCGCGAGACTGCGGGAGGAAGCCGTACCCGCCGGTGAGGGGATCTCCATGGACGCCGTCGCAGCACTGTCCCTGCCGTACGTCGACGAGCACACGACGGTGGTCGCGGCGGACGCCGGTGTCGTGTGGGGGCGCCTCGGGGAGGTGCTGGACCGCTGGTTCGGGGGCGGCCGGGCCGCCGGGTACGCACGCCTGGTCGGCTGCCCCGACCGCGGGTCCTCCGGGCCGCGCCCCCTGGCCGTGGGCTCGACGATCCCCGGGTTCCGGGTGGCTTCCGCTGTGCCGCACGCGGAGCTGGTCCTGATCGGACGCCACCACTTCTCGACGTACGCCCTGCTCTTCCACCTCGACGCGGCCGGCCCCGGACGCACCCGGCTGCGCGCCGAGACCCGGGCGAGGTTCCCGGGCCCGGCCGGGTGTCTCTACCGGCAGCTCGTCCTGGCCACGGGCGGCCACGCGCTCGGCGTACGACGCCTGCTGGCGGCGGTCCGCGGGCCTGCCCCTCGGCGCTCCTAGGCCGGCGACCCCGACGAGAAGCGCCGCAGCAGTGGCGAGAGCACCAGCACGGACTTGGTCCGCTCGACGAACGGCTCCCCGGCGATCCGCTCCAGGACCCGTTCGAAGTGCCGCATGTCGGAGGCGAAGACCTGGGCGATCGCGTCCGCGTCCCCGGTGACGGTGGACGCGGCCACGACCTCCTGGTAGCGCTCCAGGCCTCGCTGGATGGTCTCCGGGGAGGTGTTGCCGCGGCAGTAGATCTCGACGAACCCCTCGGTCTCCCAGCCGAGGGCGCCCGGGTCCACGCGCACGGTGAAGCCGGTGATGGCTCCGGTGGCCCGCAGCCGGTCCACGCGCCGTTTGACGGCGGGCGCGGACAGGCCGACGAGGTGGCCGATGTCGGCGTAGGAGCGGCGGGCGTCCTCGGCGAGGGCGTGCACGATGCGTTCGTCGAGATCGTTCAGCACTGTGGGTCGATCACTTCTCGGATGGTGCGAGTCGGGAACGGCGGTAGCCGTACACGAAGTAGAACACGAGCCCGGCGGCCATCCAGACACCGAAGACCACCCAGGTGACGGTCGACAGGCTGCCCATCATCCAGACGCAGAAGGCGAAGCCCAGCGCGGGCAGGACCGGCGAGAGCGGCACGCGGAAGGTGCGCGGCAGGTCCGGCTTGGTCCGGCGCAGCACCACGACGGCCACGTTGACCAGCGCGAAGGCGAACAGGGTGCCGATGCTGGTGGCGTCGGCGAGCTGCCCGAGCGGGATCGCGGCGGCCAGGACTCCGCAGAACAGGGAGACGATCAGGGTGTTGGCGCGGGGCGTGCCGGTCTTCGGGTGGACCTTGGCGAACACCTTGGGCACCAGCCCGTCGCGGGACATGGCGAACAGGATGCGGGTCTGGCCGTAGAGCACGGTCAGGACGACGCTGGCGATGGCGATGACGGCGCAGAACGCCAGCAGCGTGCCCCAGAAGGTCTGCCCGGTGACCTCGCGCATGATCTGGGCGAGGGCGGCCTCGGAGTCGGTGAAGTTCTCCCACGGCTTGGCGCCGACGGCGACGGCGGCGACGAGGACGTACAGCGCGGTGACGATGACCAGCGACAGCATGATCGCCCGGGGCAGGTCGCGCTGCGCGTTCTTCGCCTCCTCGCCGGCGGTGGAGGCGGCGTCGAAGCCGATGTAGGAGAAGAACAGCGTGGCTCCGGCGGCGCTGACCCCGGCCATGCCGAGCGGCATGAAGTTCTCGTAGTTGCCGGAGCGGAAGCCCTGGACGCCGATCGCGCAGAACAGCACCAGCGCGCCGATCTTCACGATGACCATGATCGTGTTGGCGCGGGCGGACTCGCGGGCACCACCCAGCAGGAACGCCATCGCCAGCAGGACGACGATCAGCGCGGGCAGGTTGAAGACACCGCCGTCACCGGGCGGAGCCGACAGGGCGGCCGGGATGGTGACGCCTATGGTCCCGTCGAGCAGTTCGTTGAGGTACTCGCCCCAGCCGACGGCGACGGCGGCGACCGACACGCCGTACTCCAGGACCAGGCACCAGCCGCAGACCCAGGCGATCAGCTCGCCCATCGTTGCGTACGCATACGAGTACGAGGAGCCGGAGACCGGGATGGTGCCGGCCAGCTCGGCGTAGGACAGGGCCGAGAAGAGGGCGGTGAGGCCCGCGATGACGAAGGAGAGCGTGACGGCCGGGCCCGCCTTCGGGACGGCCTCGCCGAGGACGACGAAGATGCCGGTGCCGAGGGTGGCACCGATGCTGATCATGGTGAGCTGCCAGAGCCCGAGGGACCGCCGCAGCGAGCCTCCCTCGCCCTGGCCACCCTCCGCGACCAGGCGTTCCACGGGCTTGCGGCGCATGAGGCGCGCGCCGATGCCCGGGGACGAGGGGGAGGCTGTCTGGCCTGGATTCTGCGGGGGTGCGCCTTGGTCGAGCACGCGCTGGCTCCTTCATCGCTGCCGGTCAGGGCGGCAGGGACCGCGGGCACCCTTGAGCAGGGACCCGCCGAGCGGAGTCCCCGCCACGCCACGTACGAGGCGACAGCCTACGAGGAGCGGCGTTGCTGTCGAAATGCAGCAACCTTGCGCATCCACGCAAGATCATTGCGTGCATGGGGGCCGGCCGGAGGTTCGTTGCACCGCCGTTTTCGACCGTTGCGCGGGCAGACGCGTACGGCCCCCGCCTCTGCCTGCCGGGCAGGTCGAACGGGGGCCGTACACAAGGGCGTTGGGCGGGTCAGCTCCAGCTGGCGTGCAGCGGCTTGCCCTCGGCGTAGCCGGCGGCGCTCTGGATGCCGACGATGGCCTTCTCGGCGAACTCCTCCAGGGAGCCGGCACCGGCGTAGGTGCAGGAGGAGCGGACGCCCGCGATGATCGAGTCGATCAGGTCCTCGACGCCGGGGCGGGCCGGGTCGAGGAACATGCGGGAGGTGGAGATGCCCTCCTCGAACAGCGCCTTGCGGGCCCGGTCGTACGCCGACTCCTCCGAGGTGCGGTTGCGTACGGCGCGGGCGGACGCCATGCCGAAGGACTCCTTGTAGGCGCGGCCCTGCGCGTCGTGCTGGAGGTCGCCGGGGGACTCGTAGGTGCCCGCGAACCAGGAGCCGATCATCACGTTGGACGCACCGGCCGCGAGGGCCATGGCCACGTCGCGCGGGTGGCGGACACCGCCGTCGGCCCACACGTGCTTGCCGTACTTCCTCGCCTCGGCGGCGCACTCCAGGACGGCGGAGAACTGCGGCCGGCCGACGCCGGTCATCATGCGCGTGGTGCACATGGCGCCCGGCCCGACACCGACCTTGACGATGTCGGCGCCCGCCTCGATCAGGTCGCGCACGCCGGCCGCGGCGACCACGTTGCCCGCGACGATCGGAACCTGCGGGTCGAGGTCGCGCACCAGCTTCAGGGCGCTGATCATCGACTCCTGGTGGCCGTGCGCGGTGTCGATGACGAGGGTGTCGACGCCCGCGTCCAGCAGCTGCTGAGCCTTGCCCGCGACGTCGCCGTTGATGCCGACGGCGGCGGCGATGCGCAGCCGCCCCCGCGCGTCGGTGGCGGGCTTGTACAGCGTGGCGCGCAGGGCTCCCTTGCGGGTGAGGATGCCGGCGAGCGTGCCGTCCTCGTTGACCGCGGGGGCGTAGCGGCGGTTGGCGTGGTCGAGCGTGTCGAAGGCCTCGCCCGGGTCCATGCCCGCGTCGATGAGCAGCAGGTCCCGGGACATGACCTCGGAGAGCTGCGTGAAGCGGTCGACGCCGGACAGGTCGGAGTCGGTGACCACGCCGATCGGCTTGTGGTGCTCGTCGACGACGACACCGGCGTTGTGCGCGCGCTTGGGCAGCAGGGACAGCGCGTCCGCGACCGTCTGGTGCGGGGACAGGATGATCGGGGTGTCCAGGACCAGGTGGCGGCTCTTCACCCAGGAGACGACGTCGGCGACCACCTCGATCGGGATGTCCTGCGGTATCACCACGAGGCCGCCGCGGCGGGCCACGGTCTCGGCCATGCGGCGCCCGGCGATGGCGGTCATGTTGGCGACGACGAGCGGGATGGTGGTGCCCGTGCCGTCCGGGGAGCTGAGGTCGACGGCCTGCCGGGAGCCGACCGAGGAGCGGCTCGGCACCATGAAGACGTCGTCGTACGTCAGGTCGTACCCGGGCTGGATGTCATTGAGGAAACGCACGTGCTGCACATCCCAGTCGATCAGAGGTGACCCCCCGACCGGCCGGCCAGGGGGAAAAGAGCACGTACTTCATTCTCCCATGCCGGGTGCGCACACGTCCCCCAGCGGATCATCCAGGCTGGTCAGGGGGCCGTTCGGAGGATTCTCCAAGGCCGAGGGTGACGAAGAGGCCGGGGCCCCGGTCCGTCGCCTCGGCGAAGATCTCCTCCGCGACCTGCCACTCCTCGGGCCGCGCCTCGGCGTACGCCCGCCAGCCCCGGACGACGACGAGCAGCCCCCGGTCCACGGCGCCCTCGGGCCAGAGGGCGGGGTCGGCCAGACAGTCGGCGAGAGCGTCCCAGTTGCGGCCGAACCACTCGGGCAGGGAGAGGTCACGGGCGCAGCGGTCCATCAGGCCCGCCTTGTCCGTGACCCCTTCGAGGTCGAGGACGACCACGATCCGGCCCGCCGGGTCGTGCACCCCGTGCGTCTGACCGACCACCCGTCAGACTCCGTCCGGGTCGGCGCGGTTGAGCGCGGGCTTCGGTGCCGGGCCCGCCGTCATGAGGTAGTCCGCGGCCGACGTGTCCGTCACCAGGCTGGTGACGAGCCCGGAGCGCAGCACCGCGTCGATGGCCGGCCCCTTGCGCTGCCCGCCCGCGATCGCGACGACCTCGGGGATGCGGCGGAGCTGGTCGGCCTTGACGGTGATGCACCGTTCGCCCAGGTCCCGTCCGACGCGGCGGCCCTCCGCGTCGAAGAGGTGCGCGGACATCTCGGCGGCGACCCCGAGGGAGGCGTAGTGCGCCCGCTCCTCGTCGCTGAGCATGTCGTGCACCGTGGAGATGCCCGGCTCCCAGGAGCCGATGGAGACGCAGGCGACGGTGACCTTGTCGAAGTGCTCGAAGGCCCGGGCGATGCCCGTCTGGTTGCGCAGCGCCGTGGCCGTGGCCGCGTCGGGCAGCAGCATCGGCGCGTAGATGGGGTGGGCGTCCCCGCCGGACACCTGGGCGGCGCGGCGGACGGCCTCGACCGAGCCGCGTTCGGCGGTCCCGGCGTCGTACACGCCCGTCAGCTGTACCACCGTGCAGGGCGGCAGCCGGTCGAGCGCCGCCGCCATGTGGATGGTGGAGCGGCCCCAGGCCAGGCCCAGCACATCACCTTCGTTGACCAGTTCGCCGAGCAGGTCGGCGGCCACCTCTCCCAGGTTCTCGGGGTCGGGCGACTCCTCGGCCTCGGCCGGGGACTCGACCACGACAGCGTGCCTGAGGCCGTAGCGGGCGCGGAGCGCGTCCGAGCGCTCGGCGTCCAGCTCCGCAGGCACACGGATCTCGATACGTACGAGATCCCGTTCGAGGGCGGTCTCCAGGACCCGGGCCACCTTGAAGCGGCTGACGCCGAACTCCTCGGCGATCTGGATCTTGGACTTGCCCTCGAGGTAGAAGCGGCGGGCCATGGCCGCCGCCTGCACCAGCTCAGCGGGTCCCATCCGCATGGCTGACCGGCCCGCCGACATACCCGACACGGCGATCTCCTCACTGCTGTTCACACTCTGGATTCGCCGTTCATCCTTGCAGATCCGGCGCGGATGATCAGCCCTGATGAGAGCCGTTCACTTTGCTGTGGCTCAGTGGTCGCAGGCCCAAGAGGCCTTCGCCGTCGTCGCCTCAGCCTGGGTGCGTAGTGCACGTACCGCCTCTGCCGGGTCGTTTGCCCCGTAGACCGCCGATCCGGCCACGAAGACGTCGGCTCCGGCGTCGGCGCACCGCTCGATCGTGGAAGCGGAGACTCCGCCGTCGACCTGGAGCCAGAGCTCCAGTCCGTGCTTGCTGATCAACTCGCGGGTGCGGCGGATCTTCGGAAGCATGATGTCGAGGAAGGCCTGTCCCCCGAAGCCCGGCTCGACCGTCATGATCAGCAGCATGTCGAGCTCGGGGAGCAGGTCCTCGTACGGCTCGATGGGGGTCGCGGGCTTCAGCGCCATGGAGGCCCGGGCGCCCTTGGCCCGGATCTCCCGGGCGAGCCGGACCGGGGCGGCGGCCGCCTCGACGTGGAAGGTGACGGAACCGGCCCCCGCTTCCACGTACTGGGGCGCCCACCGATCGGGGGCCTCGATCATCAGATGGCAGTCCAGCGGGGTGTCCGTCGCACGGGCGAGCGACTCTACGACCGGCACGCCGAGCGTGAGGTTCGGGACGAAATGGTTGTCCATGACGTCGACGTGGAGCCAGTCGGCTCCCTCCACGGCCTTCGCCTCGTCCGCGAGGCGGGCGAAGTCGGCGGAGAGGATGCTGGGGTTGATCTGCACGGCCATGCCCTAAGCCTGCCATGCCCTCCGGGGGTTGTGGGCATCGGTCCCGGGTGGTCATGGTCGTCCGTTGTCTGCGGGCCGCCTGTGGCTGGTCGCGCAGTTCCCCGCGCCCCTTATGGGTTGGCTCCGCGGAGGGGGTTGCCATGAAACAGGGCGTCGCGCATCTCGTCTGCGGGCGGCGGGCCAAGTGGCTGGTGCTGGTGTTGTGGGTGGTGGTGCTGGTCGTCGCGGCGCCGTTCGCGATGAAGCTGACCGACGCGCAGGACAACGACGCCTCGTCCTGGCTGCCGGGGTCCGCCGAGTCGACGCAGGTCCTGCAGGAGTCGGAGGACTTCCGGCCCGAGCAGATCCCGGCGATCGTGATCTACGCCCGCGACAGCGGGCTGACGGAGCGGGACCGGGCGGAGATCGCCGAGGACGTGCGGCAGCTCAAGGAGCTGCGCGACCACGGGATCATGGGCGCGCAGACCCGGGGTCCGGTCTTCGACCGGCAGGCCGACCCGCGGGCGGCGCAGGTGTTCGTGCCGATCACGATGGACGAGAAGGGCTGGGAGCGGATCTCGCCCGCCGTGGATTCCATCCGGGAGGACGTCGGGGAGGGCGGCGGCGGTCTTGCCGTGCACATCACCGGCCCGGGCGGCACGTCCGCGGACTTCGCGGAGGGCTTCGAGGGCATCGACTCGACCCTCCTGTTCTCGGCGATGGCCGTCGTCATCGTCATGCTGCTCATCACCTACCGCAGCCTGACCCTGCTGCTGGTGCCCCTGGTCGCGGTGGTCTGCGCGCTGTTCGCCTCCCAGGCGCTGATCTACCTGCTGGCCGAGCACGCGGGCCTGACGGTCAACGGCCAGAGCGCCGGCATCCTCACGGTGCTCGTGTTCGGCGCGGGGACGGACTACGCCCTGCTGCTGGTCGCCCGCTACCGGGAGGAACTGCGCCGGCACGAGGACCGGCACGAGGCGATGGCCCTGGCGCTGCACCGCGCCGGCCCGGCGGTGCTGGCCTCCGGCGCGACGGTCGTGCTGAGCATGCTGGTGCTGCTGGCCGCCGAGATGAACTCGACGAGCGGCCTGGGCCCGGTCGCCGCGATCGGCGTCGCCGTCGCCCTGCTGGCGATGATGAGCCTGTTCCCCGCCCTGCTGGTGATCTTCGGCCGGTGGATCTTCTGGCCGGTGGTCCCGCACCTGGGCTCCCCCGAGCCGACCGAGCGCGGCGTGTGGGCCCGCATGGGCCGCCGCATCGCCCACCGGCCGCGGATGACCTGGGCCGTGACGGCGCTGGTCCTGGCGGTCTGCTCGCTGGGGCTGATCCAGCTGCGCGCGGAGGGCATCGGCAACGCGGACGCGTTCACCGGGAAACCGGACTCGATCACCGGCCAGGAGGTGTCGGCGCGCTACTTCCCGGCGGGCAGCGGCGACCCCCTGGTCATCGTCAGCGACCAGGCGCAGGCCGAGCAGGTGGGCCGCGCGGTCGCCGCGACGCCGGGCGTGGTCCCGCAGTCCCTCGGGCTGCCGCCCGGCACGAAACCGGCCTTCGAGGGCAGGGTGCTGTTCGAGGCCACCATGACCGCCCCGGCGGACAGCGAGGCCGCCAAGCAGACGGTGGAGCGTGTCCGGGACGCCGTGCACGCGGTACCGGACGCCGACGCCCGGGTGGGCGGCGGTACGGCGGCCCTGCTGGACATGGACAAGGCGACCACGCACGACAACGTGCTGATCATCCCGCTGGTGCTGGTGGTCGTGCTGCTGATCCTGTGCGTGCTGCTGCGCGCCCTGATCGCCCCGCTGCTGCTGATCGGGACGGTGATCCTGTCGTTCGCGGCGGCGCTCGGCATCAGCGCGCTCGCCTTCCGGTACCTGTTCGACTACGCGGGCGAGTCGACGGACTTCCCGCTGTTCGTCTTCGTCTTCCTCGTGGCCCTGGGCATCGACTACAACATCTTCCTCACCACACGCATCCGCGAGGAGGCGGCCCGCCAGGGCACGAGACCGGGCGTGGTCACCGGTCTGGCCGCCACCGGCGCGGTCATCACCTCCGCCGGCCTGGTCCTGGCGGGCACCTTCGCCGCCCTCGGCACCCTCCCGATGGTCGCCTTCGCCGAGATCGGCTTCGCGGTCGCCCTCGGCGTGCTCCTGGACACCTTCGTCGTCCGCTCGATCCTGGTGACGTCGCTGTTCCTGGACGTCGGCCCGAAGGTGTGGTGGCCGCACCGGCTGGCCCGGGAGGACGGCGGCGCGGCGGCCCGGGAGAGCGTCCCGGCGGGGATCAGCCGGTCCGGCGAATGAGCGCCAGGTACATCGCGTCGGTCCCGTGCAGATGCGGCCACAGCTGTACGTCGGGCCCCTCGCCCAGGTCCGGTACGCCGGGCAGCAGCGGCCGGGCGTCGAGCAGGTCGCTGTCCGGGTACTGCTTGAGGACGTCGGCGACCACGGCCCGGGTCTCGGCCAGGTGCGGCGAGCAGGTCGCGTAGCCGACGACACCGCCGACCCGCACCGACTCCAGGGCGCTCCGCAGCAGCCCGCGCTGAAGCGGCGCGAACCCCTCCAGGTCCTCGGGGCGGCGCCGCCAGCGTGCCTCGGGACGGCGCCGCAGGGCACCGAGCCCCGTGCACGGCACGTCGACCAGCACCCGGTCGAAACTGCCCGGCCGCCAGGCCGGACGCGTCCCGTCCGCGGCGATCACCTGGTACGGCCCCGGGTTGCCCTCCAGCGCCCTGGCCACGAGCCCGGCGCGGTGGGTCTGCTTCTCGGAGGCGACGAGGGCGGCGCCCCGCTGCGCCGCGAGCGCGCCGAGCAGCGCGGCCTTGCCGCCGGGGCCCGCGCACCCGTCCAGCCACCGCCGGTCGGGCCCGTCCAGGGGCGCGTTGGCGAGGGCGATCGCCACGAGCTGGCTGCCCTCGTCCTGCACGCCCGCGCGCCCCTCCCGCACGGCCGCGATGGCACCCGGCTCACCGCCCTCGGCCAGGCGCACGGCGTACGGCGACCAGTGCCCGGCCACGGCGGCGTCCTCCCCGAGCAGCTCCTCGGCGGTGGCCCTGCCGGGCCGGGCCACCAGGGTCACCTCGGGCCGCTCGTTGTCGGCGCGCAGCAGCTCCTCGATGCCGGCGCGCCCGCCGCCGAGGGAGTCCCACAGCGCGGACACGACCCAGCGCGGATGCGAGTGGACCACGGCGAGATGGTCCTCGGGGTCCTCGTCGTAGGGCGGCGCGACCCGTTCCAGCCAGCCGTTCAGATCGTCCTGAGCGACCTTGCGCAGCACGGCGTTGACGAACTTGGCCCGCCCGTCGCCCAGCACGACCCGGGCGAGCTCGACGGTGGCGGACACGGCCGCGTGGGTGGGGATGCGCGTCCCGAGCAGCTGGTGCGCGCCGAGGCTCAGCACGTCCAGCACCGGCGGGTCGACCTCGCCGAGCGGCCGGTCGACACACCGCGCGAGGACCGCGTCGTACGTGCCCTGCCGCCGCAGCGTGCCGTACACCAGCTCGGTGGCGAGCGCCGCGTCCCGGGCGTCGAACGCCTCGGGGCCCTCCTTCTCCCGCGCCTTGCGCAGCAGCGGCGGCAGAACGAGGTTGGCGTAGGCGTCCCGCTCGTCCACGGCCCTCAGCGCCTCGAAGGCGAGGATGCGGACGGGGTCCTTCTTGGGCCGACGGTAGGGCTTGCCGGACGGGCGGGGCCGACGGGGCTGGTCGCTCACGAAAAAGGTGCTCCGGGGGTGAGATGAAGTGCGCCGTCCAGCCTACGCCGCCCCGGGCGCATCGCTGTGTCAGCCCCCGAGCCGCTCGCCCTCGGCGATCCGCACCCCGCGCGCCCAGTCCGCCGCCCGCATCGGCTTCTTCCCCTGCGCCTGCACCCACCCCAGCTCCACGCCGTACGAGCCGGTGCCGACGTGCACGTTGTTCTTCCCGGCGGAGATCTGCCCCGGGGCGAGGTCCGTCCGGTCGGGAACGGGGGTCACCTGGATGAGCTTGAGCCGCTCACCGCGGAAGGTGGTCCACGCGCCCGGGGCGGGGGTGCATCCGCGCACCACCCGGTCGACGCGCAGCGCGGGCGCGTTCCAGTCGACGCGGGCGTCCTCGACGTTGACCTTGGGGGCCAGGGTGACCCCCTCGGCGGGCTGCGGCACGGCCTTCAGGGTGCCGTCCTCGATCCCGTCCATGGTCGCCGCGAGCAGCCCGGCACCGGCGAAGGCGAGCCGGGTCAGCAGATCCCCGCTGGTGTCGGTGGCCCGGATCTCCTCGGTGACCGTCCCGTACACCGGCCCGGAGTCGAGCCCCTCCTCGATCAGGAAGGTCGACGCCCCGGTGATCTCGTCGCCGGCCATGATGGCGTGCTGCACGGGCGCGGCGCCCCGCCAGGCGGGCAGCAGGGAGAAGTGCAGATTGACCCAGCCGTGCGCGGGGACGTCGAGGGCGACCCGGGGCAGCAGCGCGCCGTAGGCGACGACGGGGCAGCAGTCCGGCCCGATCTCCCGCAGCCGCTCGAGGAACTCGGGGTCCTTCGGCTTCGCGGGCTTCAGCACCTCGATCCCGGCCTCCTCCGCCCGCTCGGCGACGGGCGACGCGACGAGCCTGCGCCCGCGCCCGGCCGGCGCGTCGGGCCGCGTGACGACAGCGGCCACCTCGTGCCGCCCGGAGGCGAGAAGAGCGTCCAGAGCGGGAACGGCGACCTCGGGTGTACCGGCGAAGACGAGCTTCATGGGGTGGTGGGGGCCTCTCGGGCGGGGGTCGATGACGGGCAGCACACAAGTCTATGAGCCGTGGGGCGGGAAGCCGCCGACGGCGGCCCGCCCCCACGGGAGAGCTCAGCCTCTTGGCCAACAGTTACAGGCGGTGCGCGGGTGGGAGACAAAATCCGAAGGCCGCAGGCCGAGGCGCACGCCCCGCGCAAACGGGCGCACGCATATGCCCCCACGCCCCCACACCGTGACCCGCGGAGCGAATCCGCGTTGGTCAAGACAGAGTTGACCACATCGGGCCGCGATCGCGGCCCATTCCTTTCAACGCCGGTTCGAGAGGCTTGTTCATGGCCGACCACGCAACCCACGACGCCCAGGCTCGGGCCAGCCTGCACTTGCTGGTGCGGGACATCGAGCGGGTCCGCCGGCAGGTGGACGCACTGCGCACGCTCACCGCCCAGTTGGGCAACGTCTACCGCCCGCGCCGCTCAGGCCCCTCCACGGGCTTCGTCGTCTACGGACGCGCCCCCGCCCCGACGGTACGTCTCGCCCAGGAGCTGCGGGACAGTGTCGAGACCCTGGTCACGGCGGCCGTGGACTTCGACCGCTCACTCGGCTTCTCGTGGGACGCGGTGGGCTCCGCGCTCGGAGTCACCAAACAGGCGGTCCACCGCCGTTACGGCGCCCGCCGCGCCACGGCCCAGCCGGCCGCGGCCGAGCCGGAGCGCACCCCGGAACCGTCCGGCACGCGCACGGTCAGTGTGAACACCGGCCTCCCCACGGTGCCGACGGTCCCCGCGGCCCGCTCCATGCCCACGCAGCCGACGGCAGGCAGCCCGGCACTCCGCGACGAGGCAAGGCCGACCGCCTTCCCGGGCCCGCGCAACGGCTGACCTACCACTGCCCCCACCCGCCCTGCCCTCCCGGAACACCTCCTGGAGGGCAGCCGCGCATCCGGGCGACGCCCACCCTTCGCGCCCGGGGCGACGCCACCGTTCGCACCCGGGGCGACGCACCGTCCGCACCCCGGGCAACGCACCGTCCGCGCCCCGGGCAACGCACCGTCCGCACCCCGGGCAACGCCACCGTCCGCACCCCACCCCGGGCAGCCCGCCGCTGGCAACCCAGGCAACGCTCAACTTCGCGCCCGGGCGACGCGGCACCCCCTCACCCGATGTCAGCCGGATCGATCCGCACCCAGACCCCGGCACCGCCCCCGCTCCCACTCCCGCTCCCCCGGGCCATCCGCGCAGCCTGCGCGGCCTTCAGCGCGGCGGCCAGCGCCGCCCCCTTCCCCGGCGGCACCCGCAGCAACGCCCGCTCCCACTGCTCCCCGGGCGGCGGCGCCCCCGCCCGCCTCGGTCGCCCCGGAGGGGGCACGGGCAACGGCACGGGCCCCAGCACCTCGGCCTCCGGCGGCAGTTCGGCCGTGCGGAGGAAGTCGGCGACCGCATCCGGCGGCCCCGACACGGCCGCCATCCGCGACACCGGCGGAAACCCCAACTCGGCCCGCTCCGCCAGCTCGCGCACCGCGTGTCCGACGGGGTCCCACCGCACGAGCGCCTGCACGGGTCGCAGCGTCGGCTCGGCGACGACCACCACCGTGCCGCCGGCCGACTGCGGCCGGACGAGGGACGCGGCCCCGATCCACCGCCGCAACGCGTCCTCCCCGGCCCGCAGATCGGGCCGCCCGAGCATGGCCCATCCGTCCAGCAGCAACGCCGCCGCGTAACCGCCCTCGGCGACGGGCTCCGCCCCCGGCGTACTCACGACCAGCGCGGGCGCTCCCGGCACCGTGTCGAGCACGTGTTCACGTCCCGAGGTCCGCACCGGCACGGTGGGAAAGGCCCGTCCGAGTTCCTCGGCGGTCCGCCGTGCCCCCACGACCGAGGCCCGCAGCCGGAAGGACCCGCACTCCGGGCAGTGCCAGCCGCTCTCCTCGCGGCCGCACCAGCCGCAGCACAGGGCACCGCCGTCCCGCGTCTCCAACGGCCCCGAGCAGTGCCCGCACCGCGCGGGGGCACGGCAGTTGGCACACGCCATGCGCGGCACGTAGCCCCGTCGGGGCACCTGCACCAGCACCGGCCCCAGCCGCAAACCGTCCCTGACGGCCTGCCAGGCGAGGCTGGGCAGCCGGGCGGCGCGAGCGGCCTCGTCCCGGGCGAGATCCCCGTCCCCGACGGTCCGGACGAGCGGAGCGGCTGCCCGCACCTGCTCCCGCCCGGCGACCAGCGGCCGCGCCCAGCCGCTCTCGACGAGCTGTGCGGCCTCCACCGTGCAGGACCAGCTGCCCAGCAGGAAGCCGCACTTGTCCTGGGCGGCCCGCAGCAGGAGGACCTCGCGGGCGTGCGGCTGGGGGGCGTGCTGCTCGCTGTGGCTGTCGTCCCCGTCGTCCCAGAGGGCGACCAGCCCGAGGTCCCGCACCGGTGCGAACATCGCGGCCCGGGTCCCGATCACGGCCCGGACGGATCCCCGCCGCACCGCGAGCCACTGCGCGTACCGCTTCTCGGGACCGGCGTCGGCGGTGAGCACCGCGTGCCGCCCCTCCCCCAGCAGGGACGTCAGCGCGGCGTCGACCCGGGCGACGGCCCGGCCGTCGGGCAGGACGACCAGCGCCCCCCGGCCCGAGGCCAGCGTCGCCGCGACGGCCCTGGCCAGCTCCTCGCTCCACTGGGGGCCCGGCAGCGCGTTCCACACGGCCCGGGGCGCACCGCCGGAGGCCAGCGACTCCAGGAAGGCCGCTCCCCGTTCGTACCGCTGCCAGGACCCGGCCTCGGGCGCCGGGGGCGGCGGCAGGGGCTCGGCGGAGGCGCGCTGCTCGGCCCGTGCGTTGCGCGGCGGCACGGCGAGCTGGAGGACGTCGGCGAGGCTGCCCGCGTACCGGTCGGCGACCGCCCGGGCCAGCCCCAGCAGCTCCTCGCTCAGCACCGGCTCGGGCGAGACGACCTGGGCGAGGGCGGCCAGCGGCCCGGAGTAGTCGGACTCGGGCAGCCGCTCGACGAGGAAGCCGTCGATCAGCCCGCCGCCCTCGCGACGCCCCTCCCGCACCCGGTGCCGCCCGGCCCCGAACCGCACCCGCACCCGCACGCCCGGCTGGGCCTGCGCGTCCAGCTCCTCGGGCACGGCGTAGTCGAAGTACCGGTCGAGATGCAGCACGCCCTTGTCGACGAGCACCCGCGCCACGGGCAGCTCCTTGGCGAGCGCCGCCCCCCGCCACGTACGCGGCTTGGCCCGGGGGGTCTTCGCCTTCCGCACACTCTCCCGGATGAGCGCGAGCTGCTCCGGCGGCGCACCCTCGCCCCCGCCACCCGCCTGTTCGTTCTCGCTGCTCACCCTTGCATTCTTACCAAAGACCACTGACAGACGACGGCGGCCGTCAGACCCCGGGGCACGCCGAGGCCCGGCCCCCGAAGGGAGCCGGGCCTCGGTGGTGAAGCGTGGGGACTACAGCCCCGCCGCCTTGCGCAGGGCGTCCACGCGGTCCGTGCGCTCCCACGTGAACTCGGGCAGCTCCCGGCCGAAGTGGCCGTACGCCGCGGTCTGGGAGTAGATCGGGCGGAGCAGGTCGAGGTCGCGGATGATGGCGGCCGGGCGGAGGTCGAAGACCTCGTCGATCGCCTTCTCGATCCGGTCCGTGTCGACCTTGGCGGTACCGAAGGTCTCCACGAACAGACCGACCGGCTCGGCCTTGCCGATCGCGTACGCGACCTGCACCTCGCAGCGGGTGGCGAGACCCGCGGCGACCACGTTCTTGGCGACCCAGCGCATCGCGTACGCCGCCGAGCGGTCCACCTTGGACGGGTCCTTGCCGGAGAAGGCGCCACCGCCGTGGCGGGCCATGCCGCCGTAGGTGTCGATGATGATCTTGCGGCCGGTCAGGCCGGCGTCACCCATCGGGCCGCCGATCTCGAAGCGGCCGGTGGGGTTGACCAGAAGCCGGTAGTTCTCCGTGTCGAGCTTGATGCCCTCGTCCAGAAGCGCCTTCAGCTCCGGCTCGACGACGAACTCCTTGATGTCCGGCGCCAGCAGGGAGTCCAGGTCGATGTCGGACGCGTGCTGCGAGGAGACGACGACGGTGTCCAGACGGACCGCCTTGTCGCCGTCGTACTCGATGGTGACCTGCGTCTTGCCGTCCGGGCGCAGGTAGGGGATCGTGCCGTTCTTGCGCACGTCGGACAGGCGCTTGGACAGGCGGTGCGCCAGGAAGATCGGCAGCGGCATCAGCGTCGGCGTCTCGTCCGTCGCGTAGCCGAACATCAGGCCCTGGTCGCCCGCGCCCTGCTTGTCGAGCTCGTCCTCGTCGCCCTCGACCCGGGACTCGTACGCCGTGTCCACGCCCTGGGCGATGTCCGGCGACTGCGCGCCGATCGACACCGAGACGCCGCAGGAGGCGCCGTCGAAGCCCTTCTTCGAGGAGTCGTAGCCGATTTCGAGGATCTTGTTCCGGACCAGCGTCGCGATGTCCGCGTACGTCTTGGTCGTGACCTCGCCGGCCACGTGCACCAGGCCGGTCGTGATCAGGGTTTCGACGGCGACCCGGGAGGTCGGGTCTTCGCGCAGGAGCGCGTCGAGAATGGTGTCGCTGATCTGGTCAGCGATCTTGTCGGGGTGACCCTCGGTCACGGACTCCGAGGTGAACAGGCGACGGGACACAACGCTCCCTGGGGTTGCAGCGGCTGCTGGCTGATCATTGGCGGACGGCGGGGGCTGCACCCGGCGCCGTCCGTGGAACAGTTTATCGGTCACGCTTCGGCCACGGTCCCCCTGTCTCGCCACTCGGGAGTGCTGTGACCTGCGGCACGGGCATTCTGCCCAATGCCGAGCGGCGTTGGCCAGAGGCGCCACGCCTGGATCGGCCGGGTTTGATCGGCTTCCGAGGCGACTCGAGCATCAGCCGAGGCGCTCGGCGACGAGGTCCCACACGGTTTCGGCCAGGGCTTCCTTGGGGCCGTGCGGCACCGCCGTCTCACTGCCGTCGGCGCCGAGCACGACCGCCTCGTTCTCCTCGGAACCGAAGGTCTTGCGCTCCCCCACCTCGTTCACCACCAGCAGATCGCACCCCTTGCGCTTCAGTTTGGCGCGGCCGTTGGCGAGGACGTCGTCCGTCTCCGCGGCGAAGCCGACGACCACCTGTCCGGCGCGGGCCCGGTCGGCGGAGACCTCCGCGAGGATGTCCGGATTCCGCACCAGGGTGATCGGCTCCGGCTCTTGGTCGTCCTTCTTCTTGATCTTCCCGGCCGCGTACGTCGCCGGGCGGAAGTCCGCCACCGCCGCCGCCATCACCACGGCGTCGGCCTCGGCGGCGGCCTTGAGCACCGCCTCGCGCAGCTGCACGGCCGTGCCGACCGGTACGACGTCCACGCCCGCCGGGTCGGGCAGGGTGGCGTTGGCCGCGATCAGCGTGACCCTGGCGCCGCGGGCGGCCGCCGTGCGGGCGAGGGCGTAGCCCTGCTTGCCGGAGGAGCGGTTACCGAGGAAGCGGACGGGGTCCAGGGGCTCGCGGGTGCCCCCGGCGCTGATCACGACGTGCCGGCCCTTGAGGTCCGGCTCCCGGACGCCCCGGGCCAGGACCCGGCGGCAGACCTCGAAGATCTCGGCCGGGTCGGGCAGCCGGCCCTTGCCGGTGTCGACGCCGGTGAGGCGGCCCACGGCCGGCTCGATGACGAGGGCGCCGCGGCGGCGCAGCGTCGCCACGTTCTCCTGGGTGGCCGGGTGCTCCCACATCTCCGTGTGCATGGCGGGAGCGAAGACGACCGGGCAGCGGGCGGTGAGCAGGGTGTTGGTGAGGAGGTCGTCGGCGAGGCCGTGGGCCGCCTTGGCGAGCAGGTCGGCGGTGGCCGGGGCGACGACGACCAGGTCGGCGTGCTGCCCGATGCGGACGTGCGGCACCTCGTGCACGTCGTCCCAGACCTCGGTGGAGACCGGCTTTCCGGAGAGCGCGGACCAGGTCGCGGCACCGACGAAGTGCAGCGCGGAGGCGGTGGGCACCACACGCACGTCATGGCCCGACTCCGTCAGCCGCCGCAGCAGCTCACAGGCCTTGTACGCGGCGATGCCGCCGCTGACCCCCAGAACGACCTTCGGCTTGTCCACGTTGCTCCCCGTCTCTCCCTGGACCTCGGCGACCCGGGCTTCGGCGACCGGCCCACCGTACGACTCCATGACACACCACAGGCCCGGCAGTCGGCCTGCCGGGCCTGTGGATAAGTCAGCATCAAGCTGTAAATACGACTTACTGCGCCGGGCCCTCGACGGCCTCGGACGTCAGGAGCCCCGCGTTGATCTCGCGGAGGGCGATCGAGAGCGGCTTCTCGTGGACGTGGGTGTCGACGAGAGGACCGACGTACTCGAGGAGGCCCTCGCCGAGCTGCGAGTAGTACGCGTTGATCTGGCGGGCCCGCTTGGCCGCGTAGATCACGAGGCTGTACTTCGAGTCGGTGGCCTCGAGGAGCTCGTCGATCGGCGGGTTGATGATGCCCTCGGGCGCGGAGATGGAAGAGGACACGCTCTACCTTCCGATGGATGGGAAAGATTCTGTCGGGGTGATCAGCGAGGACCGGATCGATCAGCGATGGTCACACGACGTTCATCAAGGCTAGCAGCTCGCGCGCCACATCCTCGACGGAGGTGTTGACCAGCGTCGTATCGAACTCCGGCTCGGCGGCCAGTTCGACCCTGGCGGCCTCGAGCCTGCGCTCGATCACCTCGGGCGGTTCGGTGCCCCGCCCGGTGAGCCTGCGCACCAGCTCCTCCCAGGAGGGAGGGGCCAGGAACACCAGCTGGGCCTCGGGCATCGACTCCCGGACCAGGCGGGCGCCCTGCAGGTCGATCTCGAGCAGGACGGACTCGCCCTTCTCCAGGCGCTCCTGCACGGCCGCACGCGGCGTGCCGTAGCGGTTGCCGGCGAACTCGGCCCACTCCAGCAGTTCGCCGTTGGCGATCAGCTTGTCCATCTCGTCGTCGGTGACGAAGAAGTAGTGGACTCCGTGCCGCTCACCGGGGCGGGGCTTGCGGGTCGTCGCCGACACCGAGAGCCAGACCTCGGGGTGTTCCTTGCGCATATGGGCGACGACCGTGCTCTTGCCGACCCCGGAGGGGCCGGAGAGCACGGTCAGCCGCGGACGTGCGTCCGGGGGTACGGGGGTCGTCCCCCGGGGTGTTACAGCCATGCAGCGATTATCCAGCAATCCCGGAGTGCCCGGGACTCGCTTCCCCGGAGTGCCCGGTTCAGGAACCGGTGCTGCCGAACTCGCGCTCCAGGGAGGCGATCTGGTTGGAACCGAGGCCGCGCACCCGGCGGCTCTCGGAGATACCGAGTCGCTCCATGATCTGCTTGGCGCGGACCTTGCCCACGCCCGGCAGGGACTCAAGGAGGGCGGAGACCTTCATCTTGCCGATGACGTCGTTCTCCTGGCCCTGCTTGATGACCTCGTGGAGGGAGGCGCCGGAGTGCTTGAGTCGATTCTTGACCTCGGCCCGCTCCCGGCGAGCCGCGGCGGCCTTTTCGAGCGCGGCTGCGCGCTGTTCAGGGGTAAGGGGCGGAAGAGCCACGCCTACGTCACCTCGGATGTCGAACTGTCGGATACGGACCGGTGAGGAACCTAGTCGCCCCACACCTGGGGAGCCACGAGCAACACGCTTGCCCGTTGACTCTCGTCGGAGACTAGCGGGCAAGTCCGCCAGAGTCAGCGAGAACAGCGGAAAAGTCCTGGTCAGCCTTCATCTGAACGGACATTTAGGACATACTGCCCCGGATTTGAGGATGTATTCAGACTCAAGCGGGCCCCGGACCACTCATCGGAGGTCTCGGGAAGAGGTCAGGACGCCGCCACGGTGTGACGGATCTCCTCCGCGAAGCGCTCGGCGGCGTCACGCAGAGCGACCGTGTCGGGACCGTGGCGTAGCACTCCCCGGCTGACGTTCGGCACGACGTTGCGCACGGCGGCGCCGAAGACCCTGGGAAGATCGGCCGGCGTGGCCCCCTGCGCGCCGATGCCGGGTGCGAGAAGCGGGCCGTTGATGTCGAGGTCGTACGACGACAGATCACCGAGGGTGGCGCCGACGACCGCCCCGAAGGACCCCAGGGGCTCCTCCCCCGCGTTCTCCGCGGCGAGGTGGGCGAGCATCGTCGCTCCGACGTTCCGGCCGTCGGAGCGCACGGCGTGCTGGACCTCGCCGCCCTCCGGGTTGGACGTCAGCGCCAGCACGAACAGCCCGGCGCCGCTCTCCCGGGCCAGCGCGACGGCCGGGCTGAGCGAGCCGTACCCCAGGTACGGCGAGACCGTCAGCGCGTCGGAGAACAGCGGCGCGTCCTTGTGCAGGAAGGACTCGGCGTAGGCGGCCATGGTCGAGCCGATGTCGCCGCGCTTGGCGTCCATCACGACCAGCGCGCCGGCCGCCCGGGCCTCGGCGACCGACTTCTCCAGGACGGCGACGCCGCGGGAGCCGAAGCGCTCGAAGAACGCGCTCTGCGGCTTGAGCACGGCGACCCGGTCGGCGACCGCCTCGACGACCGTGCGGCTGAACCGCTCCAGGCCCGCCACGTCGTCGTTCAGGCCCCACTCGGCGAGCAGGGAGGCGTGCGGGTCGATGCCGACGCACAGCGGGCCGCGCTCGTCCATGGCCCGGCGCAGGCGCGCGCCGAAGGGTTCCAGGCTCATGCGGAGCTCCTCACGTCGGCGCCCACCGCGTCGGCGAGCGTGGCGTACGGGCTGGTGCGCAGGCGCGCGGCGAGCCCCTTGTGGATCGCGCGGGCGTAGAAGGGTCCCTCGTAGATGAAGGCGCTGTAGCCCTGCACCAGCGTGGCACCGGCCAGGATGCGCTGCCAGGCGTCCTCGGCGTTCTCGACGCCCCCGACGCCCACCAGGGTGATCCGGTCGCCCACGCGCGCGTAGAGGCGGCGCAGGACCTCCAGGGAGCGTTCCTTCAGGGGCGCCCCGGACAGGCCGCCGGTCTCCTCGACCAGGGACGGGCCGGACTTCAGGCCGAGTCCCTCGCGCGCGATGGTGGTGTTGGTGGCGATGATGCCGTCCAGGCCCAGTTCCAGGGCGAGGTCGGCGACGGCGTCGATGTCCTCGTCGGCGAGGTCCGGCGCGATCTTGACCAGGAGCGGGACGCGCCGCGCGGCCGCGGTGCGGTCGGCGGCCTCGCGGACCGCGCTGAGCAGGGGGCGCAGCGCCTCGGTGGCCTGGAGGTCGCGCAGGCCGGGCGTGTTCGGGGAGGAGACGTTGACCACCAGGTAGTCGGCGTAGGGCGCGAGCCGCTCGGCGGACTTCACGTAGTCCGCGACGGCCTCCTCCTCCGGGACGACCTTGGTCTTGCCGATGTTGACGCCGACGACCGTCTTGAAGACGGGGGTGCGGGAGGCCAGGCGGGCGGCGACCCGCAGCGAGCCGTCGTTGTTGAAGCCCATGCGGTTGATCAGCGCCCGGTCCTCGACCAGGCGGAACAGCCGCTGCTTGGGGTTGCCGGGCTGGGGTTCGCCGGTCACCGTGCCGATCTCGACGTGGTCGAAGCCGAGCATGGCCATGCCGTCGATGCCGACGGCGTTCTTGTCGAAGCCCGCCGCGAGCCCGAAGGGGCCGTGCATGCGCAGGCCGAGGGCCTCGGTGCGCAGTTCCTTGTGGCGGGGCGCGAGGGCGGCCGCGAGGAAGGTGCGCAGCACGGGCACGCGGGCGGCCAGGCGGATCCAGCGGAAGGCCAGGTGGTGCGCCTGTTCCGGGTCCAGCCGCTTGAAGACGAGGCGGAAGAAGATCTTGTACATGGTGTCCTCACGAGGACGTGGTGTCCTCACGAAGAGGGGGACACCGTTTCCGGTGTCCCCCTCGGGGCTGCTAGTCGCGGGCCGCGGTCAGGTGTTCCGCGTGTTCCTGGAGCGATCGGACGCTCACGTCGCCGCGGTTGAGGGCGTCGATGCCCTGGACCGCCGCCGCGAGCGCCTGGACGGTCGTCAGGCAGGGCACGGAGCGCGCCACGGCCGCCGTACGGATGTCGTAGCCGTCGAGGCGGCCGCCGGTGCCGTACGGGGTGTTGACGATGAGGTCGACCTCGCCGTCGTGGATGAGCTGGACGATGGTCTTCTCGCCGTTCGGGCCGGTGCCCTCGGACTGCTTGCGCACGACCGTGGCGTTGATGCCGTTGCGCTTGAGGACCTCGGCCGTGCCGGAGGTGGCCAGCAGCTCGAAGCCGTGGGCGACCAGCTCGCGGGCCGGGAAGATCATCGAGCGCTTGTCGCGGTTGGCGACCGAGATGAACGCGCGGCCCTTGGTGGGCAGCGGGCCGTAGGCGCCCGCCTGCGACTTGGCGTAGGCCGTGCCGAAGACGGAGTCGATGCCCATGACCTCGCCGGTGGAGCGCATCTCCGGGCCGAGGACCGTGTCGACGCCGCGGCCGTGGATGTCGCGGAAGCGCGACCACGGCATGACGGCCTCCTTGACGGAGATCGGCGCGTCGAACGGCAGCTCGCCGCCGTCGCCGTTCGCCGGGAGCAGGCCCTCGGCGCGCAGCTCGGCGATCGTGGCGCCCAGCGAGATGCGGGCGGCGGCCTTGGCCAGCGGCACCGCCGTCGCCTTCGAGGTGAAGGGGACCGTCCGGGAGGCGCGCGGGTTGGCCTCCAGGACGTAGAGGATGTCGCCCGCGAGCGCGAACTGGATGTTGATCAGGCCGCGGACGCCGACGCCCTTCGCGATGCCCTCCGTGGAGGCGCGCAGGCGCTTGATGTCGAAGCCGCCGAGGGTGATCGGGGGCAGGGCGCACGCCGAGTCGCCGGAGTGGATGCCGGCCTCCTCGATGTGCTCCATGACGCCGCCGAGGTACAGCTCCTCGCCGTCGTAGAGGGCGTCGACGTCGATCTCGATGGCGTCGTCGAGGAAGCGGTCGACCAGGACCGGCCGGGAGGGGCTGATCTCGGTCGACTCGGCGATGTACGCCTCCAGGCGCGTCTCGTCGTAGACGATCTCCATGCCGCGCCCGCCGAGGACGTACGAGGGGCGCACCAGGACCGGGTAGCCGATCTCGTCGGCGATGGCCTTGGCCTCGGCGAAGGTGGTGGCGGTGCCGTGCTTGGGGGCCGGAAGGCCGGCCTCCTTGAGGACCCGGCCGAAGGCGCCCCGGTCCTCGGCGGCGTGGATGGCCTCCGGGGAGGTGCCGACGATCGGCACGCCGTTGTCCTTCAGCGCCTGCGACAGGCCCAGCGGGGTCTGGCCGCCGAGCTGGACGACGACGCCCGCGACGGGTCCGGCCTGCTGCTCGGCGTGCACGATCTCCAGCACGTCCTCGAGCGTCAGCGGCTCGAAGTACAGGCGGTCGGAGGTGTCGTAGTCCGTGGAGACGGTCTCCGGGTTGCAGTTGACCATCACGGTCTCGTAGCCCGCGTCGCTCAGGGCGAAGGAGGCGTGGACGCAGGAGTAGTCGAACTCGATGCCCTGGCCGATGCGGTTCGGGCCGGAGCCCAGGATGATGACGGCCGGCTTCTCGCGGGGCGCGACCTCGGTCTCCTCGTCGTAGGAGGAGTAGAAGTACGGCGTCTTCGCGGCGAACTCGGCGGCGCACGTGTCGACCGTCTTGTAGACCGGGCGGATGCCGAGCGCGTGCCGGACCTCGCGGACGACGTCCTCGCGCAGGCCGCGGATCTCGCCGATCTGCTGGTCGGAGAAGCCGTGCCGCTTGGCCTCGGCGAGCAGGTCGGTGGTCAGCTCCGGAGCGGCCGCCAGCTCGTCGGCGATCTCCTTGATCAGGAAGAGCTGGTCGACGAACCAGGGGTCGATCTTCGTGTAGTCGAAGACCTCCTCGGGCGTGGCGCCCGCGCGGATCGCCTGCATGACGGTGTTGATCCGGCCGTCGGTGGGGCGGACCGACGCGCGCAGCAGCTCGTTCTTGTCGCCGGGCTCGCCGACGAAGGTGAACTGGCTGCCCTTCTTCTCCAGGGAGCGCAGGGCCTTCTGGAAGGCCTCGGTGAAGTTGCGGCCGATGGCCATGGCCTCGCCGACCGACTTCATGGTGGTGGTGAGGGTGGAGTCGGCGCTCGGGAACTTCTCGAAGGCGAACCGCGGGGCCTTCACGACCACGTAGTCGAGCGTCGGCTCGAAGGAGGCCGGGGTCTCCTGCGTGATGTCGTTCGGGATCTCGTCCAGCGTGTAGCCGACGGCGAGCTTGGCGGCGATCTTGGCGATCGGGAACCCGGTGGCCTTGGAGGCGAGCGCCGAGGAGCGCGACACGCGCGGGTTCATCTCGATGACGATCACGCGGCCGTCGGCCGGGTTGACCGCGAACTGGATGTTGCAGCCGCCCGTGTCGACGCCGACCTCGCGGATGATCGCGATGCCGACGTCGCGCAGCACCTGGTACTCGCGGTCGGTCAGCGTCATCGCGGGCGCGACGGTGATCGAGTCGCCGGTGTGGACGCCCATGGGGTCGAAGTTCTCGATGGAGCAGACGACCACGACGTTGTCGTTCTTGTCGCGCATCAGCTCCAGCTCGTACTCCTTCCAGCCGAGGATGGACTCCTCCAGGAGGACCTCGGTGGTCGGCGAGAGGGTGAGGCCGGTGCCGGCGATGCGGCGCAGCTCCTCCTCGTCGTGGGCGAAGCCGGAGCCGGCGCCGCCCATGGTGAAGGAGGGGCGGACGACGACCGGGTAGCCGCCGAGCTCCTCGACGCCCTTGAGGACGTCGTCCATGGAGTGGCAGATGTAGGACCGGGCGGACTCGCCGTGGCCGATCTTCTTGCGGACCTCCTCCACGACCGCCTTGAACTGGTCGCGGTCCTCGCCCTTGTGGATCGCCTCCACGTTGGCGCCGATCAGCTCGACGCCGTACTTGTCGAGGACGCCGTTCTCGTGCAGCGAGATGGCGGTGTTGAGGGCCGTCTGGCCGCCCAGGGTGGGCAGCAGCGCGTCGGGCCGCTCCTTGGCGATGATCTTCTCGACGAACTCGGGGGTGATCGGCTCGACGTAGGTGGCGTCGGCGATCTCCGGGTCGGTCATGATCGTCGCCGGGTTGGAGTTCACGAGGATGACCCGGAGGCCCTCGGACTTCAGCACGCGGCACGCCTGGGTGCCGGAGTAGTCGAACTCGGCGGCCTGGCCGATGACGATCGGGCCGGAGCCGATGACCAGGACGGACTGGATATCGGTGCGCTTAGGCACGCTGGCCCTCCATGAGCTTCACGAAGCGGTCGAACAGGTAGGCGGCGTCGTGCGGGCCGGCCGCCGCTTCGGGGTGGTACTGGACGCTGAAGGCGGGGCGGTCGAGGAGCTGCAGCCCCTCCACCACGTTGTCGTTCAGGCAGACGTGCGACACCTCGGCGCGGCCGAACGGGGTCTCGGAGACCTGGTCGAGCGGGGCGTCGACGGCGAAGCCGTGGTTGTGCGCGGTGACCTCGACCTTGCCGGTCGTACGGTCCTGGACCGGCTGGTTGATGCCCCGGTGGCCGTACTTCAGCTTGTAGGTGCCGAAGCCGAGGGCGCGGCCGAGGATCTGGTTGCCGAAGCAGATGCCGAACAGCGGGGTGCCGCGCTCCAGGACGCCCTGCATGACGGAGACGGCGTGGTCGGCGGTGGCCGGGTCGCCCGGGCCGTTGGAGAAGAACACGCCGTCCGGGTTCACCGCGTAGACGTCCTCCACGGTCGCGGTGGCCGGGAGCACGTGCACCTCGATGCCGCGCTCGGCCATGCGGTGCGGGGTCATGCCCTTGATGCCGAGGTCGACGGCGGCGACGGTGAACTTCTTCTCGCCGATCGCGGGCACGACGTACGGCTCGGTGGTGGAGACCTCGGCGGAGAGGTTCGCCCCCTTCATCTGCGGGGCTTCCTGCACGCGCGCGAGGAGCGCGCTGTCGTCCTTGACCGCGTCGCCGCTGAAGATGCCGACGCGCATGGCGCCGCGCTCGCGCAGGTGGCGGGTGAGGGCGCGGGTGTCGATGCCGGAGATCCCGACGACGCCCTGCGCGGCCAGCTCCTCGTCGAGCGAGCGCCGGGAGCGCCAGTTGGAGGGCACGCGCGCGGGGTCGCGCACGACGTAACCGGAGACCCAGATGCGCTTGGACTCGGGGTCCTCGTCGTTCACGCCGGTGTTGCCGACGTGCGGGGCGGTCATCACCACGACCTGGCGGTGGTACGAGGGGTCGGTGAGGGTCTCCTGGTAGCCGGTCATGCCGGTGGAGAACACCGCTTCGCCGAAGGTCTCCCCCACGGCCCCGTAGGCGCGGCCGCGGAAGACCCGGCCGTCCTCCAGGACGAGTACGGCGGGAGTTTTGGCTCCCCTGGTGGAGGTGGTCATCGTTCGGCGCCTTCCCTGGTGTTCGTTTCGATCATGGAGTTGATGGCTTCGACCCACTCGTTGTGCTCGGCCGCGTGGTCGGAGCGGAAGCCGGAGTCGATCAGCCGGTCGCCGTGTGCCCAGGTGACGACCAGCAGGCCGCCCTCGGTGAGCACCTTTCCGGCGATGCCCTTGTCGAGCCGGGCCTCGCGCAGCTGTGCCACCGGGATGAAGAAGTCGTCCGCCCCGGGGCGTACGACGTCCAGTCCGGTGTCCGTCAGCGTCAGGTCGGCGCGGCTGCGGGTGCCCAGGCCGTGGGCGACGATGCGGTCGAGCCACTGCCCGGCGGTGGTGGAGCCGTGGTAGCGGCCGCTCATGGTCAGGCGCGCCGGGCCCGTCCCGTCCGGGGTGGTGGGCAGCTCGGGCAGGTCGCCCTGGAGGGTGCCGCGCCACTTCCAGCCCTCGCGCATCAGCCAGTAGACGAGCGCGACGAAGAGGGCGAGGCCGACGACCCAGCCGATGCGGGCGGCCCAGTCGGTCACTTGCGCCGATTCCTTCTCGGCGGCCAGCAGCAGTACAGGTGTCACGTGAGCTTCCCGTCGACGAGCGTGGCCTTGCCCCGCAGCCACGTGTGCGTCACACGGCCCGGC
This sequence comes from Streptomyces sp. Go-475, assembly GCF_003330845.1. Classification (GTDB taxonomy): domain Bacteria; phylum Actinomycetota; class Actinomycetes; order Streptomycetales; family Streptomycetaceae; genus Streptomyces. The sequence continues at coordinate 1,351,680 of NZ_CP026121.1, forward strand.
AGCTCACGCCCCTCGTAGGGGGTGTTGCGGCTGCGCGAGGCGAAGCCCGCGGGTTCCACGAGCCCACGGTATGCCGTGTCGACCAGGGTGAGGTTGGCGGGCTCACCTGCCGAGACGGGACGGCCGTGGCCCGTGGCCTGTCCGATCTGCGCGGGCTTGAAGGACATCCGGTCGGCGACGCCGGCCCAGTCCAGCAGGCCCGTGTCGACCATGGTCTCCTGGACCACTGACAACGCCGTCTCCAGCCCCACCATGCCCATGGCGGCCGCGGCCCACTCGCAGTCCTTGTCCTCGTGCGGGTGCGGGGCGTGGTCGGTGGCGACGATGTCGATCGTGCCGTCGGCGAGCGCCTCGCGCAGGGCCAGCACGTCCCGCTCGGTGCGCAGCGGCGGGTTGACCTTGTAGACGGGGTTGTACGTGCGGACCAGCTCGTCGGTGAGGAGCAGGTGGTGCGGGGTGACCTCGGCGGTGACGGCGATGCCGCGGGACTTGGCCCAGCGGACGATCTCGACGGACCCGGCGGTCGACAGGTGGCAGATGTGCACGCGGGAGCCGACGTGGTCGGCGAGCAGGACATCCCGGGCGATGATCGATTCTTCGGCCACCGCCGGCCAGCCGCCGAGGCCCAGTTCGGCGGAGACGACGCCCTCGTTCATCTCGGCGCCCTCGGTCAGCCGCGGCTCCTGCGCGTGCTGCGCGACGACACCGCCGAAGGCCTTCACGTACTCCAGGGCCCGGCGCATGATCACGGCGTCGTGGACGCACTTGCCGTCGTCGGAGAAGACGGTGACGCCGGCGGCCGACTCGTGCATGGCGCCCAGCTCGGCGAGCTTCCTGCCCTCCAGGCCGACGGTGACGGCGCCGATGGGCTGGACGTCGCAGTAGCCGTGCTCCTGGCCGAGCCGCCAGACCTGCTCGACGACGCCGGCGGTGTCGGCGACCGGGAAGGTGTTGGCCATGGCGAACACGCTGGTGTAGCCACCGGAGGCGGCGGCGCGCGTGCCGGTGAGGACGGTCTCGGAGTCCTCGCGGCCCGGCTCGCGCAGATGCGTGTGCAGGTCGACCAGGCCCGGCAGCAGCACCTTGCCCTCGGCCTCGACGACCTCGGCGCCCTCGGCGCTCAGTCCGGCGCCCACCTCGGCGATCGTCCCGCCGTCGATCAGCACGTCCTGCGGTTCGCCGCCGAGCACCTTCGCACCACGGATCAGGGTCTTGCTCATCTGTCTTACTTCTCCTCGGTACGGGGGTGGGTGACGGCGGGCTCGTTTCCACCGAGCAGCAGGTACAGCACGGCCATCCGGATGGACACCCCGTTGGCGACCTGCTCGACGACGGTGCAGCGGTCGGAGTCGGCGACCTCGGCGGTGATCTCCATGCCGCGGACCATCGGCCCGGGATGCATCACGACGGCGTGCTCGGGCATCCGCGCCATGCGGTCGCCGTCGAGGCCGTAGCGGCGGGAATACTCGCGCTCGGTCGGGAAGAACGCGGCGTTCATCCGCTCACGCTGGACGCGCAGCATCATCACCGCGTCGGACTTGGGCAGCGTGCTGTCGAGGTCGTAGGAGACCTCGCAGGGCCAGGTCTCGATGCCGACCGGCAGCAGGGTCGGCGGGGCGACGAGGGTGACCTCGGCGCCGAGGGTGTGCAGCAGGTCGACGTTGGAGCGGGCGACCCGGCTGTGCAGGACGTCGCCGACGATCGTGATGCGCCGGCCCGCGAGGTCCTGGCCGATCCCGGCGTCGGGGCCGATCAGGCGGCGGCGCATGGTGAAGGCGTCCAGCAGGGCCTGGGTGGGGTGCTGGTGGGTGCCGTCGCCGGCGTTGACGACGACCGCGTCGATCCAGCCGGAGTTCGCCAGCCGGTACGGGGCGCCCGAGGCGCCGTGCCGGATGACCACGGCGTCGACGCCCATCGCCTCCAGGGTCTGGGCGGTGTCCTTCAGGGACTCGCCCTTGGAGACGCTGGAGCCCTTGGCGGAGAAGTTGATGACGTCCGCGGACAGCCGCTTCTCGGCGGCCTCGAAGGAGATCCGCGTGCGCGTGGAGTCCTCGAAGAAGAGGTTGACGATCGTGCGGCCGCGCAGGGTCGGCAGCTTCTTGATCGGCCGGTCGGCGACCCGGGCCATCTCCTCGGCGGTGTCGAGGATCAGGACGGCGTCGTCGCGGGTGAGGTCGGCGGCCGAGATGAGATGACGCTGCATCTGTCAGGCTCCGTAAGGCAGTTCAAACGGGAGATTCGGGGCAGACGGGCGCGCGAGCACGCGCACTGAGCCGGCGTACGACAGCGGCGTACGCCTGGAGCGCTACTGGGGGTCCGGCTTGGCACCGAGCAGCACGGTGTCGCGACCGTCCTCCTCGGCGAGCTGGACCTTGACCGTCTCCCGCAACGACGTGGGGAGGTTCTTGCCGACGTAGTCGGCGCGGATGGGCAGTTCGCGGTGACCGCGGTCGACGAGCACGGCGAGCTGCACCGCGCGCGGGCGGCCGATGTCGTTCAGGGCGTCGAGGGCGGCACGGATGGTGCGGCCGGAGAAGAGCACGTCGTCGACGAGGACGACCAGCTTGCCGTCGATGCCGTCACCGGGGATCTCGGTGCGGGCCAGCGCACGCGGCGGGTGCATGCGCAGGTCGTCGCGGTACATGGTGATGTCGAGCGAGCCGCACGGAACCTTGCGCTCGGTGATCTGCTCCAGCTTGTCGGCGATCCGCCGGGCGAGGAAGACGCCCCGGGTCGGGATGCCGAGGAGCACCACGTCGTCGGCGCCCTTGGCGCGTTCGACGATCTCGTGGGCGATGCGGGTCAGTACCCGCGCGATGTCGGGCCCTTCGAGAACGGGCCGGGCATCGGACTGCGAGTCGTGCGTGTCCATACGAAACGGACCTCCTTCTCCGCCTCACGGGACGGACCTTAAAGGACGTCGGGATTGCGCCATCCACGGTAGCAGGCCCCCGCGATCGCCCGGACGGCCCCCTCGGATCACCTATTCGGCCCAATGCGGTGCCACTACCACGGAAGAGTCGGTGCGGACCATTCGGCTTGACGCGGCAGAGTAACGCTGCGTAACCTCACAGTGAGTTACCAGCCGCGCGGGCTGGCACCCACGCCAGACGCGTCGACACAGTGCCGGGGAGCTATATGTCCAGCGAATACGCCAAACAGCTCGGGGCCAAGCTCCGGGCGATCCGCACCCAGCAGGGCCTTTCCCTCCACGGTGTCGAGGAGAAGTCCCAGGGACGCTGGAAGGCGGTCGTGGTCGGTTCGTACGAGCGCGGCGACCGTGCCGTGACCGTGCAGCGCCTTGCCGAGCTGGCGGATTTCTACGGCGTTCCGGTGCAGGAGCTGCTCCCGGGCACGACCCCGGGCGGCGCCGCCGAGCCGCCGCCGAAGCTGGTCCTGGACCTGGAGCGGCTGGCCACGGTGCCGGCCGAGAAGGCGGGCCCCCTCCAGCGCTACGCGGCCACGATCCAGTCGCAGCGCGGTGACTACAACGGCAAGGTGCTCTCGATCCGCCAGGACGACCTGCGCACACTCGCCGTCATCTACGACCAGTCGCCCTCGGTGCTCACCGAGCAGCTGATCAGCTGGGGTGTCCTCGACGCGGACGCGCGCCGCGCGGTGGCGACCCACGAGGAGGGCTGAGCGCTCCGCGGGACCATCCGCGGGGCCAGCAGAAACGTGCCGCCGGGGTGGCTGGAATCGTACGGTTCCGGCCACCCCGGCGGCGTTCTGGCGGCTTCGAAGGCTCTCGGCGTACGGGAATGCCGGAGGGCCCGCGGCGTCACCGCCGCGGGCCCTCCGGCATTCTGTCTGTCTTGCCTGCCTCAGACCTCGTCGCGGCGCAGCGAGGGCTTGAGCTCCTTCAGCCTGCCGAGCAGGCCGTTCACGAACGAGGGCGACTCGTCCGTGGAGAACTCCTTCGCCAGCTGCACCATCTCGTCGAGGACGACGGCGTCCGGGGTCTCGTCGGCCCAGATCAGCTCGTAGGCGCCGAGCCGCAGGATGTTGCGGTCGACGACCGGCATCCGGTCGAGCGTCCAGCCGACCGAGTACTGGGCGATCAGCTCGTCGATGCGCTTCGCGTGCTTCGCGTAGCCCTCGACCAGCTCCATCGTGTACTCGCTCACCGGCGGCTGCCGGGTGTCCGTCCGGGAGTGCCGGACCCAGTCCGCGAGGACCGTCTGGACGTCGGCGCCGCGCTGGTCGCCCTCGAAGAGGATCTGGAAGGCGCGCTTGCGGGCCGTGTTGCGGGCAGCCACGGTTAGCTGTTCACCCGGCCGAGGTAGTCGCTGGTGCGCGTGTCGACCTTGATCTTCTCACCGGTGGTGATGAAGAGCGGGACCTGGATCTGGTGACCCGTCTCCAGCGTGGCGGGCTTGGTGCCGCCGGTGGAGCGGTCGCCCTGGACGCCCGGCTCGGTCTCCTGGACGGTCAGCTCGACGGCGGCCGGAAGCTCCACGAAGAGCACCTCGCCCTCGTGCTGGGCGACGGTGGCCATGAAGCCCTCGATGAGGAAGTTGGCGGCGTCGCCGACGGCCTTGCGGTCGACCATGAGCTGGTCGTAGGTCTCCATGTCCATGAAGACGAAGTACTCGCCGTCCATGTAGGAGAACTGCATGTCGCGCTTGTCGACGGTGGCCGTTTCGACCTTGACGCCGGCGTTGAAGGTCTTGTCGACGACCTTGCCGGAGAGCACGTTCTTGAGCTTGGTGCGCACGAAGGCCGGGCCCTTGCCGGGCTTGACGTGCTGGAACTCGACGACGGACCAGAGCTGGCCGCCTTCGAGCTTGAGCACCATGCCGTTCTTGAGGTCGTTCGTGGAAGCCACGGTTGCGGAATCTCCTGGACTGACGTACGACCCCGGTGCACGCGCCTGCCTGGCTACAGGGCGAGCAGCTCCTTGGTCGTGATGGTGAGTAGCTCGGGTCCGCCGTCCGCCTCGGGGCGGACGACGAGCGTGTCATCGATCCGGACGCCGCCCCGGCCCGGGAGGTGGACCCCCGGTTCGACGGTGACCGGCACGCAAGCGTCCAGTTTACCCATGGCCGCCGGGCTCAACTGAGGGTCCTCGTCGATTTCGAGCCCGACTCCGTGTCCGGTGAGGACCGTGAGGCCCTCGGTGTACCCCGCGGAGTCCAGGACCTGGCGGGCGGCCCGGTCGACATCCCGGCAGGCGGCGCCGGGTACCAGGCTCTCACGTCCGGCCCGCTGGGCGGCGAAGACCAGGTCGTACAGCTCGATCTGCCAGTCCGCGGGAGCGGTGCCGATGACGAACGTGCGGCCGATCTCGCAGCGGTAGCCGCGGTACGTCGCGCCGAGGCACACGGAGAGGAAGTCGCCCTCCTCGACGCGGCGGTCGGTGGGGCGGTGGCCCGGGCGGCCGGCGTTGGGCCCCGTGCCCACGGAGGTCGGGAAGGCCGGGCCGTCGGCTCCGTGATCGACCAGGCGTCTCTCCAGCTCCAGGGCGAGGTGGCGCTCGGTGCGGCCGACGAGGATGGATTCCAGCAGTTCGCCGAGGGCCTGGTCGGCGATCTCGGCGCCGATGCGGAGGCAGGAGATCTCCTCCTCGTCCTTGACGACCCGGAGCTGCTCGACGGCGCTGCCGAGGTTGGCCAGGCGCAGCCGGGGGGCGACCGAGCCGAGCGCTCTGTGCCGGGCGACGGTGAGGTGGTGCTCCTCGACGGCCAGGGAGTCGGCGCCCTGGCGTGCGGCGAGGCCGGCCGCCGCGACGGCGGGGTCACCGCCGGCGGCTCCGGGCAGGGTCTGTACGCGCAGGGCCTCGTCGGGACGCTCCTGGGTGGGGCGGTCCGCGGACGAGCCGGGGCACACCAGGAGGTCCTCGGTCTTGCCCAGCAGCAGAACGGCGCCGTGCGGGGCGGCGCCCGCGAGATAGCGCACGTTGGCGGGGCGGGAGACCAGCGCCGCCGCGCTGCCGCCCGCGTTGCAGTATTCCCTCAGACGCGTCCGGCGGGCCGCGTACACCTCTGACATGACCCGAGCGTATGAGCTCCGCGGGTTTGGCGCCGGTTGAGGGCGTCTAAGTGGGCGGTGCCCGATATGCCCGGGGAGGTGGTAGTGCCGTTCGGGGTCGCGTGCCGTCCGCGCGTGCGTGGGGCTTGTCGCGCAGTTCCCCGCGCCCCTACGGGGCGCTCACCACTGGGGTGGGCTGGCGATGGAGCGGGCCAGGACGTCATCGAGTACGCGCGCCGTCTCGGGGACGTCCAGCTGGGAGTTGTCGATGATCGGCAGGCCGGAGCCGTACCAGCCGGCCATGCGGCCGTGGATACGGGCGACCTCCTCGTCCGACAGCCGCCGGTTCCCCGAGCGCTCCGCGTTGCGTTCGAGGACGATGTCCAGCCCGGGCAGGAGGACCACCGGCAGCAGGCCGGGCCCGACGTGGCGTTTCCAGCCGCCGAGGCCGACGACCGGCCGGTCGGGGAAGACCGCGTCGTCGAGGATGCACGAGATGCCGTTGGCCAGGAAGTTCCGCGCGGCGAAGCCGCAGGTGCGGCGGGCCAGGCGGTACTGCGCCTCCGAGTTGTCGTTCCACCCGGACTGCGGGTCGGCGAAGCCGGAGCGGACCCACTCGCGTACGTCGTCGAGGCTGATGTGCGCCGTGGGCACGCGGCGGTGATCCGCCCAGTACTTGGCGACGCTGGTCTTGCCCGCGCCGGCGGGGCCGATGAGCAGCACGGCGAGCGTCGTACCGGCGGGGTCGGGAGCCGCCGCGGCGGGGGGCGCGCTCGGCATGGCGACCGGGCCGCCCGGCGGCAGGGGCACGTGGCCGGTGGTGTCCGGCGGCGGTGGAACGGAGGCCTGCGGAGGCGGCGGGACCGGCCCCGGCGCCGGTGCGGCCGGACCCGGCGGCGGCGCGGCGGGACCCGGCGGCGCGGGGTACCCCGGCGCCGGGGGCGGTGGAGGCACGGGCACGGAGCCCTGGTGCGCGCCCGGGTGGTGTGGACCCGGGTGGTGTGCGGCCGGCGACCAGCCGGCGGCCGGTCCGTGCCCCGGCTGATGGGGCGGCGGCAGCGGAGAACCCACTGCGTGCTGCATCCGGTGCCACTCCGTCTCGTACAGGCGATGGGCGCTGACAGCGGGGGCGGAACCCGCTGCTACCGAACGGTACCGCCCCCGGTCGTCGATGTGTGAACGGCCGGGGGCGGTTTGAAGTGCCCGGCCCCGTAAGGCGATTCCGGGCGGAAGGCGCGCCGGTGGACTTACTGCCCGACTTCGCCGTACGCGGCGAGCAGCACGGCCGGGTCGGGTCCCTCCAGGACGGTGGGCTTGGCCAGGCCGTCGAGGACGATGAAGCGCAGCAGGTCGCCGCGGGACTTCTTGTCGACCTTCATGGTCTCCAGCAGCTTGGGCCACTGGTCGTGGCGGTAGTGCAGGGGCAGCCCGACCGATGCGAGGATCGTGCGGTGGCGGTCGGCCGTCGCGTCGTCCAGCCGGCCCGCCAGGCGGCCGAGTTCGGCGGCGAAGTGCATGCCCACCGAGACCGCGGCGCCGTGGCGCCACTTGTAGCGCTCGTTCTTCTCGATGGCGTGGCCGAGCGTGTGGCCGTAGTTGAGGATCTCGCGCAGACCCGACTCCTTGAGGTCCGAGGAGACGACGTCGGCCTTGACCCGGATGGAGCGCTCGATGAGCTCGGCGGTGTGCGGACCGGCCGGGGTGCGGGCGGCCTCGGGGTCGGACTCGATGAGGTCGAGGATCACCGGGTCGGCGATGAAGCCGGCCTTGATGACCTCGGCGAGCCCGGAGACGTAGTCGTTGACCGGGAGGGAGTCCAGCGCGGCCAGGTCGCAGAGCACACCGGCGGGCGGGTGGAAGGCGCCGACGAGGTTCTTGCCCTCGGCGGTGTTGATGCCGGTCTTGCCGCCGACGGCCGCGTCGACCATGGCGAGCACGGTGGTGGGGATGGCGATCCAGCGCACCCCGCGCAGCCAGGTCGCGGCCACGAACCCGGCGAGGTCCGTGGTCGCGCCGCCGCCGACGCCGACGATGACGTCCGTGCGCGTGAAGCCGGACTGGCCGAGCGCCTTCCAGCAGTAGGCGGCGACCTCGGCGGTCTTGGCCTCCTCCGCGTTGGGCACCTGGATGGCGACCGCCTCGTAGCCCTGCTGGGCCAGGTCGTCGCGGAGCGCCTCGCCGGTCTCGGCCAGTGCCTCGGGGTGGATGATCGCCACCCGCTTGGCCTTGTCGCCGATCAGCCCGCCGAGTTCGCCCAGCAGCTGCCGGCCCACCAGGACCTCGTACGGCTCGGTGCCCGCCGTGCCGCCGACCTGGATCCGCGTCACTGCCTCAGTCATGCGTCCTTCAACTCCAGTGCGTCCAAGGCCACTTGGGTGACCTCTTCGGGCGTACGCCCGTCGGTGGCGACGACAGCCGTGGCGACCTCCTCGTAGAGGTGCCGACGGGCCTCCATCAGCTCGCGCCATTGCTTGCGCGGGTTGACGGCGAGCAGCGGGCGGGCGGCGTTGAGGCCGGTGCGCTTGACGGCCTCCTCGACGTCCATCGACAGGTACACCACGCGCTGCCCGGCGAGCAGCGCACGCGTGTCGGCGTCGAGGATCGCGCCGCCGCCGAGGGCCAGGACGCCGTCGTGCTCGGCGAGCGCCTTGTGCACGGCCGCCTTCTCGATCGCGCGGAAGGCGGGCTCGCCCTCGTCGACGAAGATCTCGGCGATGGTCCGGCCCTGCGCGGCGACGATGTCGTCGTCGGTGTCCCGGTAGGAGACGCCTAGCCGCTCGGCCAGCAGCTGCCCGACGGTGGACTTGCCCACGCCCATCGGGCCGACGAGGACGACCAGTGGGCCGGTCATCGGATCGCGAGGTTGTCGAGGTACGAGGTCACGTTCCGGCGGGTCTCGGCCACACTGTCGCCGCCGAACTTCTCCGCCACCGCGTCCGCGAGCACCAGCGCCACCATCGCCTCGGCGACGATGCCGGCCGCCGGGACCGCCGAGACGTCGGAGCGCTGGTGGTGGGCCTGCGCGGCCTCGCCCGTGGTGACGTCCACGGTCTGCAGGGCACGCGGGACGGTCGCGATCGGCTTCATGGCCGCCCGCACCCGCAGCAGCTCACCGGTGGTGAGACCGCCCTCGGTGCCGCCCGAGCGGCCGGAGGTCCGCCGGATGCCCTCGTCGGTCCTCACGATCTCGTCGTGCGCCTTGGACCCGGGAACGCGGGCCAGCTCGAAGCCGTCACCGACCTCGACGCCCTTGATCGCCTGGATGCCCATCAGCGCCCCGGCCAGCCGGGCGTCCAGCTTGCGGTCCCAGTGCACGTGCGAACCCAGACCCACCGGCACGCCGTAGGCCAGGACCTCGACCACGCCGCCGAGGGTGTCGCCGTCTTTGTGGGCCTGGTCGATCTCGGCGACCATCGCCTTCGACGCGTCCGCGTCCAGACAGCGCACCGGATCCGCGTCCAGCTTCTCGACGTCGGCCGGGGTCGGGTAACGGCCCTGCGGCGCCCTCACCGAGCACAGCTCGACGACATGGCTGACGATCTCGATGCCGGCCGTCTCCTTGAGGTACGACCGGGCCACCGCGCCCAGCGCCACCCGCGCCGCCGTCTCCCGGGCGGAGGCGCGCTCCAGGATCGGCCGGGCCTCGTCGAAGCCGTACTTCTGCATGCCCGCGAGGTCGGCGTGGCCGGGGCGCGGACGGGTCAGCGGGGCGTTGCGGGCCAGCCCGGCCAGGACCTCCGGGTCGACCGGGTCGGCCGCCATGACCTGCTCCCACTTCGGCCACTCGGTGTTGCCCACCATGATCGCCACCGGGGAGCCGAGCGTGAGCCCGTGCCGGACACCGCCGAGGAACGTGACCTCGTCCCGCTCGAACTTCATGCGGGCACCGCGCCCATAGCCCAGGCGCCGCCGCGCGAGATGGTCCGCCACCATGTCCGTGGTGATCGGCACGCCGGCGGGCAGACCCTCCAGCGTCGCGACGAGTGCGGGACCGTGGGACTCCCCCGCGGTCAGCCAGCGCAACCTGCTCAACGGTGCTCCTCAGTGCTCGCGCCCGTACTGCTGCGTACGCGCGTCCTCGCGTACGGCGACGACCTGACCGGGTGCGCGGCCCCGGTCCGCCACTTCCGATCCTCCCACGTCGCAGCACGCGGACCGGAATCGGTCCGCGTGACGGACAGGAAGAGCCGGGCCGGACCGCGACCCGTGTGCGCGGCACCCTGACGGAGCGCGGCCGTGGTTTCTTGTTCACCGGGCCGCGAGAGCATGCTCCCCGGCAGTGCGCATCGCCGTCAGCGGAGCCGGTGAAACGCCTGTCATCTGTTCCACCTGGAGAACGGCTTGGTGAACCAGAAGGTCCAGCCCGCTGACCACCGCGCCGCCGTACGCCGACCAGCGCGCCGCCAGTGCGGTCGGCCAGGGGTCGTAGAGCACGTCGAAGAGCGTGGCCGGCCGCTCGGGGACGGCGGAGGCCAGCGCGTCCGTGGCCCCAGCGGGTGTCGTGGCGATCACGAGCGGGGCGCTCAGCCCCTGCTCCGCTTCTGACCAGTCGGCGATACGCACGTCGACGCCGAGCCGCTCGCCCCACTGCCGCATCTCGGCCGCCCGGGCCGCACTGCGCACATGGACGACGATCTCGCCGGTGCAGACCCTGGCGAGCGCGGCCAGTGCGGACGAGGCCGTGGCACCCGCGCCGAGGATGGCGGCGGAGTCGACCTGTCCGATGCCGCGTTCGCGCAGCGCGGCGACGATTCCGGGGATGTCGGTGTTGTCGCCGAGGCGCCGCCCGTCCTCGCCGAACACGACGGTGTTGACCGCCTCCACGGAGGCCGCCGTCTCGCTGACCTCGTCCAGCAACGGAATGACGACCCTCTTCAGCGGCATGGTGAGCGACAACCCGGCCCATTCGGACCCGAGCTTGTCGATGAACGCGGGGAGCGCCGCCTCGTCGACCTCGAAACGGTCGTACGACCAACCGGTCAGCCCGAGTTCCGCGTACGCCGCCCGGTGCAGCACCGGGGAGAGGGAATGGGTGATGGGGCTGCCGAGCACCGCCGCACGGCGCGCCTCAGTTGCCGGAGCTGGCATCGAACTTTTCCTTCAACTTCAGGAACTGCGCATGAGTCTTGGCGAACTCCGTCTTGCTCACACCGTCGGTCGCCACGAAGTAGATCCACCCCTCCTTCGTGGGCTTCAGAGCCGCCTCCAACGCGACGTCCCCCGGGTTGCCGATCGGCCCCGGCGGCAGACCCTTGTTGGTGTACGTGTTGTACGGGTCCTTGTTGCTGTTGATCTCGGATTCGCTGATGTGGATGTTGCTCTCGTTCTTCAGGTAGTTGAAGGTCGAGTCGAACTGGAGCAATTGGTTGGTCTCGGTATTGGTGGGTTTGAGGCGGTTGTAGACCACCTCGGCCATCTTCCGGAAGTCGTCGTGCGTCTTGCCCTCGGCCTGGACCAGGCTGGCGACCGTGATCAGCTGCCACGGGCCCTCGAGGCCGAGGCTCTGGGCCTTCTTCTCCACGCCGAGCTTCTCGTACGTCTGGGTGGCCCGCGCGACCATCTGCTTCAGCACGGCCTCGGGCTTCTGCCCTTCGCTCACGCCGTAACTGGAGGGATAGAGGAAGCCTTCCAGCGGGTCCTTGACGTTCGGGTGGTTCTGCGCCCAGGCCGGCAGGCCGAGCTTCTTGTAGTCCTTCTTGGCGACCTCGGCCGTGGTGCCTTCCTTGATCTTCAGCCGTTTGTCGATGAGGCGGTAGATGTCGGCGTTGCGCTTGCCCTCGGCGATGATCAGGTTGTCGCGGCTCTTCGGACTGAGCATCAGTTCGACCGCACTCTCGGCCGACATTTGCTTCTGCAGCGTGTACACGCCGTCCTGGATGGTCTTGCCCTCGGGGTTTCCGGCCTGGGCCGAGACGAAGGCGTCGACGCTCTTGACGACCCCGGCGGCCTTCAGCACCTGGCCGATCGTGTAACCGCCCGCGCCCTTGGGGATCTCGACGGTCACCGTCTGCCCGTTGCCGTCACCCGCGTAGTCCGGGGCGTCGCCGAAACGATCCTGGAAGAACTGGTAGCCGACGTAGCTCACGCCCGCCAGGCCGCCGCCGAGGACCACGACGACCAGCAGGCAGGCCATGCCGTTGCGGCGCTTCTTGGGTTTGCCGCCGCGTCCGCGCTTGTCGTCGCGCCCCCGGCGGTCGCCTGGCTCGTCGCCGTCGTCATCGTCGTCGCCGCCCGCGAAGAACGCGTGTTCCCCCTGGTCAGGACCGGGGTCCCAGTCGGTCTCCGGCTGCGGCTCCGGCTCGGCCTGCCGGCGGCCGGGCGGCTCGGGGGGTGGATAGGCGTCGGGCGTGCCGTAGTAGTCCTGGTGGCCCGTGTCGTACGTCCCGGCCTGCTGCCCGTAGGGGTCCGAGGGGTCGCCGGGATAGGAAACGTGCTGCTGGTGGGGGTCGTTGGACCAGCCGCCGTCGCCGTACTGCTGCTGGTGGTAGCCCTGGTCCTGCGGCTGCCCGGGGCCTGGCTGCCCCGGGTACTGCTGATGTCCGTGAACCTGTGCCGCGTACTGCTGGTCGTACTGGTACTGCTGCTGCGCCTGACCGTATCCGGCCTGCTCGCCGGTGCCCCAGTCGCCGTACTGCGGCTGCTGCGGCTGCTCTGGATAGTGCTGCGGCTGGCCGCCGTAGGGGGACTGCTGGTCCTGGTGGACCTGCTGTCCTCCCCATCCGCCGTCCCCGTACAACGGGTCCTCCGGATGCCACGGTTCGGAGCCTTGGCCCCGGCCATACTCAGTCATCGATCCCCTAGAGCCGCGAGGCGGCGGTCACGCGGCTTCCGGCTCGGCTCCCGTCCCGCCTCTTGCTGTGCGGCGGCTGTTCGAATGCCGCCGCATCGCGCGGAACGTTACCGTATCGCGATCAGATGACCACTTCGACGTCTTCGCCGGGTGCTTTACCTGACACCCGTTCGGATTCAAGCGCCTGTTGCAGGATGATCACGGCCGCTGCCTGGTCGATGACGGACCGCCCCTTCTTGGACTTCACGCCCGAGGCGCGCAGTCCCTGACTGGCCGTCACCGTCGTCATGCGTTCGTCCACGAGCCTCACCGGAACCGGCGCGATCATGCGCGCCAGTTCCTGGACGAAGCCGCGGACCTTGACCGCGGCCGGGCCCTCGCCGCCCTTGAGGGAGCGCGGGAGACCGGCCACGACCTCGATCGGCTCGTACTCCTCGACGAGTTGCTTCAACCGCCGGTGAGCTGCGGGGATGTCACGCCCCGGGACCGTCTCCACCGGGGTGGCGAGGATCCCGTCGGGGTCGCACGAGGCGACCCCGATGCGGGCGTCCCCGACGTCGATCGCGAGTCGACGTCCTCTGCGCATACTCTCGACCGTCTCTTACTTGGCCGTCTCGGCGACGAGTCGCTCGACGGCGTCCACGGCGTCACCGATGGCGGCCGGGTTCTGGCCGCCGCCCTGGGCGACGTCCGGCTTGCCGCCACCGCCGCCGCCGAGGGTCTTGGCGGCCGTGCGGACCAGGTCGCCGGCCTTGAGGCCGCGCTCGCGGGCGGCCTCGTTGGTGGCGATGACCGTGAGCGGCTTGCCGTTCGCCACCGTGAACAGGGCGACGACGGCGGCCCGGCCGCCCTGGATGCGTCCGCGCACGTCGAGGACGAGCTTGCGCAGGTCGTCGGCGGTGGTGCCGTCCGGGACCTGGCCGGTCACGACAGCAACGCCGTGGACGTCCTTGGCGGACTCGGCGAGACCGGCGGCGGCCTGGAGGACCTTCTCGGCGCGGAACTTCTCGATCTCCTTCTCGGCGTCCTTCAGCTTGCCGAGCATGGCGGAGACCTTCTCCGGGAGCTCCTCCGGGCGGCCCTTGATCAGCTCCTGGAGCTGGGCGACGACCGTGTGCTCGCGGGCGAGGAAGTTGTAGGCGTCCACGCCGACCAGGGCCTCGATCCGGCGCACACCGGAGCCGATGGAGGACTCGCCGAGCAGCTTCACCAGGCCCAGCTGGGCGGTGTTGTGCACGTGCGTGCCGCCGCACAGCTCCTTGGAGAAGTCGCCGATGGTCACGACGCGCACGCGCTCGCCGTACTTCTCGCCGAACTCGGCGATGGCGCCCTGCTTCTTGGCCTCGTCGATGCCCATGACCTCGGCCTGGACGTCCAGGTCGCGGGCGAGCACCTCGTTGATCTTCTGCTCGACGTCGGTCATCACGGCCGTCGGGACGGCGGACGGGGAGCCGAAGTCGAAGCGGAAGCGGCCGGGCTGGTTCTCGGAACCGGCCTGGGCGGCCGTCGGGCCGAGGGCGTCGCGCAGGGCCTGGTGGGTGAGGTGCGTGGCCGAGTGGGCGCGGGCGATGGCCTTGCGCCGGCGGTCGTCGATGGCGGCGTGGGCCTTGGCACCGACCGTGACCTCGCCTACCTGGACGATGCCCTTGTGCACGTAGACGCCCGGGACCGGCTTCTGGCAGTCGCGGATCTCGATGACGGCACCGGAGTCGGCCTTGATCCGGCCGGTGTCGCCGATCTGGCCGCCGCCCTCGGCGTAGAAGGGGGTGCGGTCGAGGACGATCTCGACCTCGTCGCCCTCCGTGGCGGCCGGGGAGGAGACGCCGTCGACGAGGATGCCGACGATCGTGGACTCGCCCTCGGTGTCGGTGTAGCCGATGAAGTCGGTGGCACCGGCGCGGTCGGCGATCTCCCGGTAGGCGCCCATGTCGGCGTGGCCGGTCTTCTTGGCCTGGGCGTCGGCCTTGGCGCGCTCCCGCTGCTCCTTCATCAGGCGGCGGAAGCCCTCCTCGTCCACGGAGAGGCCCTGTTCGGCGGCCATCTCCAGGGTGAGGTCGATCGGGAAGCCCCACGTGTCGTGGAGCAGGAAGGCCTTGTCGCCGGGCAGGACGGTGGAGCCGGCCTGCTTGGTCTCGGTGACGGCCGTGTCGAGGATGTTGGTGCCGGCCTTCAGCGTCTTGAGGAAGGCGTTCTCCTCGGCGAGGGCGACCTTCTCGATGCGCTCGCGGTCGGTGATCAGCTCGGGGTACTGCTGGCCCATCATGCCGATGACGACGTCGATCAGGTCCTTGACGACCGGGCCGGTGGCGCCGAGCAGGCGCATGTTGCGGATGGCGCGGCGCATGATGCGGCGCAGCACGTAGCCGCGGCCCTCGTTGCCCGGGGTGACGCCGTCGCCGATGAGCATGGTGGCGGTGCGCATGTGGTCGGTGACCACGCGCAGGGAGACGTCGGAGGCGTGGGCGTCGCCGTAGCGGACGCCGGTCAGCTCGGTGGCCTTGTTGATCACGGCCATCGAGGTGTCGATCTCGTACATGTTCTGCACGCCCTGCAGGATCATGGCGAGGCGTTCGAGACCGAGGCCGGTGTCGATGTTCTTGCTGGGCAGTTCGCCGAGGATCTCGAAGTTGTCCTTGCCGGTGCCCTCGCCCCGCTCGTACTGCATGAAGACGAGGTTCCAGATCTCCACGTACCGCTCGTCGTTGACGGCGGGGCCGCCCTCGGCGCCGAACTCGGGGCCGCGGTCGTAGTTGATCTCGGAGCAGGGGCCGCAGGGGCCGGGGACGCCCATGGACCAGTAGTTGTCCTTCATCCCGAGGCGCTGGATGCGCTCCTTCGGCACGCCGACGACCTCGTGCCAGATGCGCTCGGCCTCGTCGTCGTCCTTGTAGACGGTGATCCACAGGCGCTCGGGGTCGAGACCGTAACCGCCCTTGTCCTGGGGGCTGGTGAGCAGCTCCCAGGCGAGCTTGATGGCGCCTTCCTTGAAGTAGTCGCCGAAGGAGAAGTTGCCGCACATCTGGAAGAACGTGCCGTGCCGGGTGGTCTTGCCGACCTCTTCGATGTCCGGCGTGCGCACGCACTTCTGCACGCTGGTGGCGCGGGCGAAGGGCGGCTTGACCTCACCCAGGAAGTAGGGCTTGAAGGGCACCATGCCGGCGGGGACGAGGAGCAGAGTCGGGTCGTCCGCGATGAGCGACGCCGAAGGGACGACGGTGTGACCGCGCTCCTCGAAGAAGCTCAACCAGCGGCGGCGGATCTCAGCCGACTCCATCAGTGGTCCTCATTCCGGTTGTACGAGTACGTCGTCCTGTCGACGTACTTCGGGTTGCTGCGGTTCTCGATGGCGGCGTACCGCCGGGGTGCGGGGAGTTCCGGGTTCTCGTTGATCCCGAGGGCGTCGCCCAACTCGGCCTCCCGCACGGCCATGTTGTCGCGGACGTCGAGCGCGAAGTCCACCGCGCGGTCCTTGAGGCGGTGACCGGCCTCGATCGCCTTGTTCCCAGCGGTTCTGGCGAGGCTCTCGGGGGTCAGCTGCTTCAGCTTGCGGTTGACCTTGGTGGTGGCCCACACACCGGCGGCGACGCCCGTGGTGAACCAGAAGGTGCGGCGGAACATCGCTGGCTCTCAGTCCCTCTTCCCTCGGGAGCTGCGCCGGGAGACCGTGCGGCCCACGATCACGGTACGCCTCGGCGTCTTGGCGGGCACGTCCTCCTTGCGGCCGCCGAGGGCCCGGCGCACGCCGTAGCCGAAGGCCGCGACCTTGACCAGGGGGCCGCCGAAGGTGGAGGCGACGGTGGTCGACAGCGCGGAGGCGTTGGACGTGACCTCCTGGACGTCGGAGGCGATCGCGTCGACCCGGTCGATCTGGGTCTGCGCGGAGCGGACCGCCGAGGATGCGTCGGCCAGCAGCGGGACGGCCTGGTCGGTCACGTCCGCCACGAGCTTGGTGGTCGCCCTGAGCGTCTGGGCCAGCCTCGCCAGCGCGACGGCGAGGAAGGAGACCAGGATCGCCCAGAAGACGGCCACCAGGATTCCGGCCACCTCTCCACCGGACACTGTGCACCCGCTCCCTGAAACGTGCCTGAACATCGAAAAAGTCGTGCGACGAGCCTATCGCGCCGGGGGTGGCGCTCCGTACCGGATTACCCGCCGGTGGCTGGTCAATCGCGAAAGCCCGCCGCCTCGCCCGCCCGTAGGGGGCGGGGAGACGGCGGGCTGGGGTACCGCGTGCCTACTGAGGATCAGCGGGCGTAGTACTCGACGACGAGCTGCTCGTCGCAGATCACCGGGATCTCCTTGCGGTTCGGCTCGCGGTCCAGGCGGAACGCCAGGGCCTTGAGGTTCACCTGGAGGTAGCGCGGAATCTCGCCGTCGGGGGCGAAGCCACCCTCACGGGCGATCGTGAAGAGCGTCTTCTCCTTGGAGCGCTCGCGGACCTGCACGACGTCGTCCGGACGGACACGGAAGGAGGGCTTGTCGACCTTCTTGCCGTTGACGGCGATGTGGCCGTGCGTGACCATCTGGCGGGCCTGGTAGATGGTGCGGGCGATGCCCGAACGCAGGACCAGGGCGTCGAGACGGCGCTCCAGCTCGATGATCAGGGCCTCACCGGTCTTGCCCTGGACCTTGGAGGCACGCTCGTAGGCGCGGACGAGCTGGCGCTCGGACACGTCGTACTGCGCGCGCAGGCGCTGCTTCTCGAGCAGACGGACCTTGTAGTCCGAGTTCTGCTTGCGGCCGCGGCCGTGCTCGCCCGGCGGGTAGGGGCGGGCCTCGAAGTACTTGACGGCCTTCGGGGTCAGCGCGATGCCGAGGGCACGCGACTTCTTGACCTTGGGGCGGGACTGGTTCGCCACTGCTTTCTCATTTCCTGGATTCGGCTTGTCAGGGTTAGGGGAGGTCGCATCCGCAGCCGGGGAAACCCGCCTCGGTCCTGGTGGACCTCGGTGGGCAGCCGCTCCCCTGGTCTGGGCACATACGTGCAGCACGCGAGTGGCCCACCGACCGGTCCCGTCCGTACGACGAGGGGTGGTGGGCTGCCCGCGACACCGTTCGACGGTGCGCGACGCTCCTGGAGCCGATCCCGGAGGATCGGGGCTCCGGCCGGCTGTCCCGTTCTGACTGCACGGGACGCGGCACTCCGATCGAGTTTACAGGGTCCTCAGGACCGCTTTCGACCGAGGTTCTTCCTGGTCCACTCGACCGCGTCCGCGTAGCGGGCCTCCGCGCCGTGCCGGGTCGGCTCGTAGTACTCGCGGTCCTTGAGGGCGTCCGGGGCGTACTGCTGGGCGGCGATGCCCTCCGGCAGGTCGTGCGGGTAGACGTAGCCCTGGCCGTGGCCGAGCTTGGTCGCACCCTTGTAGTGGCTGTCGCGCAGGTGGGCGGGGACCGGTCCGGCCAGGCCCTTGCGCACGTCCTCCAGGGCGGCGCCGATGGCGGTCGTCGCGGCGTTGGACTTGGGCGCCAGGGCGAGGGCGATCGTGGCGTGGCTGAGGGTGAGGGCGGCCTCGGGGAAGCCGATCATGGCGACGGCCTGGGCCGCGGCGACCGCCGTCTGC